>NZ_CP046622.1:940312-1253750 GCF_009755665.1 Variovorax paradoxus | reverse complement strand
ATCGGCCGCGACCGCGCGCTCAACGTGGTGTCCGGCGACCTGCTGGGGGTGCTGTCGGCAGGCGCCTATTGCATGAGCATGGCCAGCAACTACAACACGCGCGGCCGGGCGGCCGAAGTGCTGGTCAGCGGCCAGAGCGCCACGCTGATCCGTCGCCGCGAGACGATGGAAGACCAGCTGCGCAGCGAGCGGATCGAGGGCTGATCCGCATCAGCCGGCGCTGCTGCTGCGCAGCGACTTCTCGGTGCCGTCGCGAGCGCCGGCCGAAGGCTTCGGCTTGCGCTTGTTCGCGGAGTTCCACACGCGCCACCCCAGCAGCACCGCGACGATCGTCGCGTAGACGAACACCTCGGCAAAGTTGTTCTTGCCCGCGCGCATCCAGAAGAAGTGCAGCAGGCCGAGGCCGGCGATCAGGTAGACCGCCTTGTGCAGCATTTGCCAGCGCTTGGCACCCAGTGCCTTGATCGCGCGGTTGAACGAGGTGGCAGCCAGCGGCGTCAGCAGCACGAAGGCCGAGAACCCCACCAGGATGAACGGACGCTTGGCGATGTCCTTGGCGATGTCGGCCCACTCGAAGCCCATGTCGAACCAGCTGTAGCACAGCAGGTGCACCACCACGTAGAAGTACGCAAACAGTCCCAGCATGCGGCGAAAGCGCGCGAGCGCGTTGGCCTTGGTCATCACGCGCAGCGGCGTCACGGCCAGCACGATGCAGATGAAGCGCAACGTCCAGTCGCCCGTAGCGCGGATCAAAAACTCGGCCGGGTTCGCGCCCAGCCCGTCAGTGAAGGCGCCGTAGGTCAGCCACGCGAACGGCAGCAGGCACAGCAAGAAGACCACCGGCTTGGCCGCCGGATGCATGAGCAGCTTGTTCATGGCGCAAAGGCTGAGTGGCGAGACAGGCTCGGGCTCAGTAGTTCTTTTTCAGGTCCATGCCCGCATAGAGCTGGCCGACCTGGGCTTCGTAGCCGTTGAACATCAGCGTCTTGTTGCGCTTGGCAAAAAGCCCCCCGCCGTCGCCGATGCGGCGCTCGGTGGCCTGGCTCCAGCGCGGATGATCGACGTTAGGGTTCACGTTCGAATAGAAGCCGTACTCCTGCGCCGCGGCCTTGTTCCACGCGGTGCTCGGCTCCTTTTCGACGAAGCGGATCTTCACGATCGACTTGGCCGACTTGAACCCATATTTCCACGGCACCACAAGGCGCACCGGCGCGCCGTTCTGGTTGGGCAGCACTTCGCCGTACATGCCAAAGGCCAGCAGCGTGAGCGGATGCATGGCCTCGTCCATTCGCAGGCCTTCGGTGTATGGCCAGTCGAGCACGCGCGAGCCGACGAATGGCATCGTCTTGGGATCGGCCAGGGTGATGAACTCCACGTACTTGGCGTTGCCCTGGGGTTCGACCCTTTTGATGAGTTCGGCCAGCGAGTAGCCCACCCACGGAATGACCATCGACCAGCCCTCGACGCAGCGCAGGCGGTAGATGCGCTCCTCCTGCGCGCTGAGTTTCAGCAGGTCTTCGATGCCGTACTTGCCGGGTTTCTTGACCAGGCCCTCGACCTCCACGGTCCACGGACGGGTCTTGAGGGTGCCCGCGTTCTTGACCGGGTCGCCCTTGTCGGTGCCGAACTCGTAGAAGTTGTTGTAGCTTGTCGCGTCCTTGTAGTCGGTGAGCTTTTCCATCGTTTGCGCGCCCGGCACGGCAGACTTGGCGCCGGGAAGCAACGCCAGCTTGTGCGGGCCGGTCGCCTGGGCGAAGGCCTCGCGTCCGGCAAAGCTCGCCAGTGCGGCACCGGCCGCGCCGCCAGCCACGAGCTTCAGCAGGTCGCGCCGGCTCTCGTAGACGGCGCGCGGCGTGATCTCGCTCGAAAGCGGGTGGATGAAACCGCTGTTGCGACCTTGCGGGCGGGAGGGGAACGACATGGTGATGGCCTTTCGCGTGAATCGTTGTGCTCAGGGTAGTTCGAGCAATTCCCTGATTCGGTTACGCGCAATCGCTGCGCGTGGATTCCATTCTTCGCGAAAAAGTCGGCAGCCGGGGCTACAAGGTGCCGTAGCTGTGCAGTCCGCTCAGGAACATGTTCACGCCCAGGAAGGCAAAGGTGGTGACCGCCAGGCCGGCCAGCGCCCACCAGGCCGCTACGGTGCCGCGCAATCCCTTGACCAGCCGCATGTGCAGCCAGGCCGCGTAATTGAGCCAGACGATCAGCGCCCAGGTTTCCTTCGGGTCCCAACTCCAATAGCCGCCCCAGGCGTCGGCCGCCCACAGGGCGCCCAGCACGGTGGCAATGGTGAAGAAGGCAAAGCCGACGGTGATCGACTTGTACATCACGTCGTCGAGCACCTCGTTGGCGGGGAGCCTTGCCGCAATGCGCTTGCGCCCGAGCAGAATACCCGCCGCGATGAGTGCGGAGATGCCCGCATAAATTACCCAGTAGCTGCCGCCGGCCTCTTGCACGCGCTGGCGGAAGGCCACCGGCACAAAGCACAGCGCCACGCCCAAAAGCCAGATCGGCGTGAGCTTGTACCAGCGGGTTTCGCCCGCCTGTTCCTTCACCAGGTAGGCGAAGGCCACCATGGCCGCAAGCGCGAAAGTGCCGTAGCCGATGAAGTTGGCCGGCACATGCAGCTTCATCCACCAGCTCTGCAGCGCGGGCACCAGCGGCTGGATCTCGTGTGCATTGCGCACCAGCGTGTACCAGAGCAGGAAGCCGACGGCCGCGCTCACCACCAGCATGACGAACGCGCCGAGCGCCCGGGTGCCATAGCGCGCTTCGAAGTACAGGTAGAACGCCGCGGTGAGCCAGCAGAACAGCACGAACACTTCATACAGGTTGCTGACCGGGATGTGCCCGATGTCCGGTCCGATCAGGTGGCTTTCGTACCAGCGCACCATGGTGCCGATGAGCGCCATGGCAATGGCGGCCCATGTGAGGCGCGAGCCGATCAGCTCGAAGGTGTCGCCCTGCTTGCCGCCGAAGAAACCAAGCCAGTAGAACAGCGTGCTCATGAAGAACAGCACGCTCATCCAGAGAATGGCCGACTGGCTCGACAGGAAATACTTGAGCCAGAACACCGTGTCGGCACGCGCCAGGTCGCCCTGGTAGGAGCCGATGGCCAGCAGCGAAGCCGCCGCCACGACGATGGCGAGCACCCGCAGCGGACGCCAGAACCAGCCGATGGCAACGACGGAAATCATTGCGGCGACGAGGATGGGCTTCTCGTACGAATCCATAGCGCCCGCATACCGCACAAAGGCGAAAAGGCCCCCGGCAAGCACCAGTGCCGCGAACACCCAGTCGAAGAGGTTGCGGCGCGAAAACCAGCTTTCGTTGAGCGTGAGGGTGGTGGTGTTCATGGCGACGCCGGTCCTTCTTTTTTCAAGGCAAGCAGTTTGTGCTTGAGGTGCTCGAACTCGCGATCGCTGTCAATCGTCTTGCGATTGACCGAGAAGGCCATCGTGGCAGCCGTGGTGGTGTTGTCTCCTGCGCTCGTGCCGGCGGGTGCCAGCCACACCCAGAGCCGGCGCTCGCGCACGTACAGCATGGCAAAAATTCCGACGATCAGCAACAGGCAGCCCAGATAGACCACGTTCTTTCCGGGCGCACGCGCCACCTGGAAGACGCTGGCCTGCACCTGGGTGAAGTCGGTCATCATCATCGCGACTGGCGCCGGATAGAAATGCGCGTCGCTGATGGCCAGCACCGCCTGCGTGAGAAAGGCCTGCGCCTTGTCGTCGCGCGGCAAGGCCGCGAGCCCCGCGCTTTCGCGGCTGAGGTTGAGCAGCTCGAACAGCACGTCGTTCAGGATGCGCACCAGCACCGCGCCGGCACGTTCGCGCTCAGGCTCGGGCACGTTGGCTTCCATGAATTCCGCGATGGCCTGCCAGCCTCCCTGCGTGCTGGCGTCGGCCTTCGCACGCTCACTGCCGGCAAAGAGCGCGAGAGCACGCGCAGCCGAAACGCTCAGCTGCTCGGCCATTTCGGGCCGCTTCGGATCGACGGCCTTGGCGATGTAGCGCTCGACGGCACGCGCGCGGGTGTCGGCGTCGGCCAGCGAAGCGCGCATGCGCACGAAGCTGTCCATGCTGCCCTGCTCGTCGGCCGGCACGCGAAGGTAGCGGAACGGCTCTTCGGGCTTTTCGCGCATGCCGAGCAGGAACACCGGCTGGCCGTCACCCGTGTCGACCGGCACCATGTAGTTCTGGTACTCGCGCGCCTGGCCCGCGGCGTCGCGCAGCTTGTAGCCGATGCTCGGGCCGATGTTGCGCAGCACCTTCGGCTTGGTGGTCTTGTTGGCGGCGCCCAGGCGCGATTCGATGTCGTGGCGCAGGTCGACCTTGCGTACGTCGGCGCCGCTGCCCATGGCACCGCCGTCGGCAAAATTCTCGACGTTGATCACGCGCAGCGCGGCGTATTCGAGCGTGAGCTTTTCCTTGCCGTTGGTAATTTCGGTGCTCGGCCCGCCGATGACGCCATCGACTTCGAAAGGTTTGGCGGCGGCCGCCATCGGCACCGCCTTGAGCTTTACCTTGGAGCCGCCGTCATCGAAGCTCGACTGGTAGATTTCCACGCCCTTGTAGCTGGCCGGATGATTGACCTCGATGCGCGCGGGCACCTGGGCACCGGTCTCGCGGTCGTGCAGCACCACCTCGCTCGCAAACAGCTTGGGCATGCCGGTCGAGTAGTAGTCGACGATGAACTTCTTGAGCTCGATCGAGAACGGCAGCTCCTGCAGCAGCACGCCGTCCGACTGCTGCAGGATGGCCACGCTGCCCTGCCCGCCTTCGGGCACCAGGATGTTGCCGCGGAAGGTCGGGTTGCGGGGCGACAGCCGGTGCTGCGGCGGCACGTCGGCAATCATGCCGCCGCCGGTGAACACGCTCTTGCCGTTGAACCAGGTCTGGGCACGCACCACCAGGTCGCCGTCGAGCAGGCCGCCGATGCACACCAGCACGATCGCGCTGTGCGCGGCGATGTAGCCCAGCTTGTGGGCCCCGCCGGCACGCGCGGCAACCATCCAGCCGGCTCCCGTCTGGCCGTCCACGGCTTCGCGCTGCTGCAGCTTGACCTTCCAGCCGCCGCTCACCAGCAGTTGGCCGATGCGGTTGGCCGCCGCGGCGGGCTCCTCGGCAAGCTGGTTTTCAGCGCGCTGGCCAAAGGCCTTGAGACTCTGCGCGCGGATGTTTTCCTTGAAGGTCTTCAGGTCCACAAAAATGCGCGGCGTGTTGCGCGCAATGCAGAGCGACGTGCTGATCACCAGGAAAAGCAGGATCAGCAGGAACCACCAGGCGCTGTAGACCGAATCGAGCTTGGCCGTGCGAAACAGCTCGGCCCAGAACGGACCGAACTGGTTGATGTAGTTGTTAATCGGCTCGTGCTGCTTGAGCACGGTGCCGATGATCGATGCGATGCAGATGACCGTGAGCAGCGCAATCGCGAACCGCATCGACGAGAACAGCTCCACCGCAGCGCGAAGCACTTGCGGGCCGCGATGGACGCGAAGGCCGTGGGTGGAGACAGACATCGGTGGTCGGGAAAAAAGGAACAGGGAAAAAGCAAAGGGCGGGCCATCCAGCTGGATCGGCCCGCCCTCTGTTTGGGTTTTTTATCGGCGGTTAGTTCACGCTGAAGGGCGTGGCGTCAGCGCAGGCCGGCAATGTAGTCTGCAACGGCCTTGATTTCGCGGTCGTTCAGCTTTGCGGCCACAGCGGTCATGGGGGCGCTGTTCTGGCGCACGTTGTCCCGGAAGGCAACAAGCTGTGCCACTGTGTAGTCGGCGTGCTGGCCGCCCAGGCGGGGGTACTGGGCGGGCATGCCGGCGCCGTTGGGGCTGTGGCAGCCGGCGCAGGCCGGGATCTGGCGGTCGGCAATGCCGCCGCGGTAGATCTTTTCGCCCAGCGCCACGGTGTCCTTCTCCTTGGAGAAGCCGGTCTTGATCTTCTTGGAGCCCACGAACCACGCGATGTTGCGCATGTCTTCGTCGGACAGCTTGGCAGCCATGGGTTGCATGATGGGGCTCTTGCGCTTGCCGGACTTGAAGTCCTGCAGCTGCTTGAGGATGTACTCTGGGTGCTGCTGCGCCAGCTTGGGGTTTGCCGCAACGGCCGAGTTGCCGTCCGCGTTATGGCAGGAGGCACAGGCCTGGGCGGCGGAATTGAACACCGCGTCCCCCTTGGCGGGATCAGGCTTGGCCGGCTTGGCCGCGGCGGGTGCAGCCGGTGCGGCTGCATGTTCGTCAGCCGCAAGGCTCGCGCTGGCTGCGACGCCCATGAGGGCTGCAAGCAGAAAATTGGCAAACAACTTCATATCGGGGGCTCGATTTATTGGCGCAAAACCCCGCGATTCTACAATGGCGGCCCGTTCCGAAAGCTCATAGATGACTACCCCGTCGCGCAAGCACGCTGCTCCCCCTTCCCGCGCGACCCCTGCCGTGGACCCCATCGTCGCCGAGCGCGAGCGCACGGCGCTCGGCTGGCTGCACACCGCCCACTTCCTGACCAGTGCCCCGCAGCTCGAGCATCTGCCTCCGCTCGACCTGCCCGAAATCGCCTTCGTCGGCCGCTCCAATGCGGGCAAGTCGACCGCAATCAACACGCTCACCCAGCAGACGCGCCTGGCCTTCGCCTCCAAGACGCCCGGCCGCACGCAGCACATCAACCTGTTCGGCGTGGGCAAGCAAAAGGCCGACGACGCCGTGCTGGCCGACCTGCCCGGCTACGGCTATGCCGCAGTGCCCCGGGAAGCCAAGCTGCGCTGGCAGCGCGTCATGGGCAACTATTTGATGACACGCGAAAACCTGCGCGGCGTGGTGCTGATGTGCGACCCGCGCCACGGCCTCACGGAGCTGGACGAGATCCTGCTCGACGTGATCCGCCCGCGCGTGGAGCAAGGCCTCAAGTTCCTCGTGCTCCTCACCAAGTCCGACAAGCTCACCCGCAGCGAAGGCGCCAAGGTGCTGTCCATTACGCGACTGCAGGCCGGCGGCGGCGAAGTCAAACTGTTTTCCGCCCTCAAGAAGCAGGGGGTGGGAGAAGCCGCCGAGCTGCTGTGGCGCTGGGCCCATCCCCCCGGGGAAGCAGCGGCACAAGCCGAACAGCCCGCGGTGCCGGAAGACACCTAGGGAAACCCGGCTCACTGCCGTCCCGTCTGCATGATCCACTATGAAAACAATAGCAACGAAAGTTGAAGGAGACAAAGCATGATCGAGACGTTCCAGCGCAGCCTGCCCAACGGAACCACGCTGAGCTGCCGCGCAACCGGCAGGCCCGGGCGCCCGCTGATGGTGTTCCTGCACGGCTTCCCGGAGGCCGCATTCATCTGGGACGAGCTGCTCGAGTACTTCGCCCAGCCTGAACACGGCGGCTACCGCTGCCTCGCGCCCAATCTGCGCGGTTTCGAGAAGTCGAGCGCACCCACCGAAGTGGCTGCGTACAAGGCGCATCTGCTGATCCAGGACATCCAGCAACTGGCGGCCACCGAAAGCGCCGACGGCACGATGGCCGCGCTGGTCGCGCACGATTGGGGCGGCGCTTTCGGCTGGGGCTATGCCAATGCTTTTCCGGAGCAGGTCGGCCGGCTGGTCATCATCAACTCGCCGCACCCCGGCACCTTCACGCGCGAGTTGCGCAACAACCCGGCGCAGCAGCAGGCCAGCGCCTACATGAATTTTCTGGCAAGGCCCGATGCCGAAGCGCTGCTCTCGGCGGACGACTTCAGGCGCATGTGGCCCTTCTTCACTCTGATGAAGGCTGGCCCCGACGGATTCGGCTGGTTGACTGAAGAGGTGAAGCAGCAATACCGCGAGGTGTGGAATGCCGGCCTCACCGGCGCCTGCAATCTCTATCGCGTCACGCCGATGAAGCCGCCGCTACCCGGCCAGAGCATTGAGGGCATTCCGGTGCTGCCGCGCGAGCGGCTCACGGTGAACGTGCCGACCTTCGTTTTCTGGGCACTCGACGACGCGGCGCTGTTGCCGGGCCTGCTCGATGGGCTGGAGGAATACGTGCCCAAGCTCGAGGTCAAGAAGGTGCCCAACGCCACCCACTGGATCGTGCACGAGCAGCCGCAGCTCGTGGCGCGCGAGATCGAAGCCTTCCTGAAGAGGAACTGAAGAAGCCGCTTCGCTTCTTCTTCAATAGATCGACGGCGCGCCCTCGGGCCGCGTCTTGAAACGGCGATGCACCCAGTAATACTGGGACGGCATCTTGTCGATGTAGCCCTGCAGCCGCTCGTTCATGAGGGCCGTGTCGGCCTCGACGTCGTCCGTCGGGAAGTTCTGCCACGCCGGCAGCACCTCGATTTCGTAGCCGCTTGGCGTGAGCTTGGAGACGATCGGCACCACCTTGGCCTTGCCCAGCCGCGCAAACCGCGAGAGCGAGGGCACGGTGGCCGCCTGCACGCCGTAGAACGGCACGAAGATGGTCTGGTCGCGGCCGAAATCCATGTCGGGCAGCAGGTACAGCAAGCCGCCCTTGCGCAAGCCGCCGAGCACCGGCTTGATGCCGTCGACCCGGTTGAGCGCCGCCACGTTGCCGAAGCGCGTGCGGCCTTCGCGAATCCATTCATCGACCATCGGATCGCGCTGGGTCGTGTAGATGGTGGCGGAGGGCCGCGGCGTGTGCATGGTCAAAGCCGTGGCCGCGGCATCGAGCCCGTAGAAATGCGGCGCGAACAGGATCATCGGCTCGTCGCCGTTGGCGATTTCGTCGATCTCCTGCGGGGCGCCCACCACCTTGAGGCGGCTGGCCACCACCTTTTCGGGGGCATGCCAAAGCCAGCTGCGGTCGAGCCACGACTGCGCCACATACACAAAAGTCTCGCGCGCGATGCGGCGGCGTTCGGCTTCGGATTTGCCGGGAAAGCACACCGCCAGGTTGGTGTCGACCACGCGGCGGCGTGGCACCGCAACGGTGTGGAGCACGCGGCCCAGCAGCGCGCCGAAGCCACGTACCAGCGGCAGGGGCAGCGGCGCAATCGCGCGCATGAAACCGATACCGAGTCGGGAGCCGAGACTCATTGCGCCTGCTCCCCGTTGGCGGCTGCCGCCACGACGGTGTCGCCGCGCGGCTCCTTGTAGCGTGCGTAGTCCCACACGTATTGGCCGGGCAGGCTGTGGATGAGGCGGCCGATGGCGTCGTTCATTGCAGCTGCGGCGTCTTCGATGGACGCCTTGGGATCGGTGAGCGCAGTGCCAACGATGGGTTCGAAGCGAATCACGTAGCCCGCGCCGCGCGGCAGCCTTTCGCACACGCTCAGGAAACAGGCGGCGCCGGTCTGCTGCGCGAGGCGCGGCAGCAGCGTCATGGTGTAGGCGGGCCGGCCAAGAAAAGGCGCCCAGACGCCCTGCCCCAACGGCGGCACCTGGTCCGGCAGGATGCCGGTGTAGCCGCCGCTGCGCAGCGTGCGGATGAGGCCTCGCACGCCGGTGTTGTTGGTCGGCAGCGTTTGCAGGCCGGGCCGGTCGCGCGAGCCCGCGGCAATCAGCTCGGCCATCCATTTCTTGCGCGCGGGGCGAAACAGCGCCGTGATCGGGCCGAAGGCCTGGAGAAAGCGCTCGCCGATGGCCTGGCCGCACATCTCCCAGCTGCCCAGGTGCGGCGCCACCAGGATCACGCCCTTCTTTGCCTGCATGGCGGCCTCGAAGGCCTCGACGCCTTCCCAGCGCACCACGCGCCGCAGCACGCTTTCGCCCTGCGGGCGCAGCCAGAGCCAGGGCAGCTCGGCGGCCATTTGGCCGGCGGCGGCGACGGCGGGGCGGTACTGGTCGGGCGTGAAGCCCGCGTTTTCGGCATTGGCCTTGAATCGGCGGCGGTAATCGGGGGCACACCACCAGACCATCCAGCCAAGCAATGCGCCGAGCCGATGCATCAAGGGCATCGGTATGCGGGCAAGCAGGCGGAACAGGGTGACCATGGGCTGACAACAGGGAGTGAATACCAGGACGCGCGCGCACGATTTGGCGCGGCTCGAATAGAATGCAAATTGTCGCCGAGTTACGGAACAACTTGCAGGGCGACAAACACAAGCGCAAGAGCGATTGTGCCCCGCCGATTCGTCGGCATCTGCTAAAGCGTTCGCCAGGGCTCCGCAGAGTTGGCAACGCGCCAAATCACTTCAAGGAGCTTTGAACAAAATGGCGAACGACTTCCTCTTCACTTCCGAATCCGTTTCCGAAGGCCATCCCGACAAGGTCGCCGACCAGATCTCGGACGCTATCCTGGATGCAATCTTCGAGCAGGACCCCCGCAGCCGTGTGGCCGCCGAAACGCTGACCAACACCGGCCTGGTGGTGCTCGCGGGCGAAATCACGACCAACGCGCACGTCGACTACATCCAGGTGGCGCGCGACACCATCAAGCGCATCGGCTACGACAACACCGACTACGGCATCGACTACAAGGGCTGCGCTGTGATGGTCTGCTACGACAAGCAGTCCAACGACATCGCGCAGGGCGTGGACCACGCCAGCGACGACCACCTGAACACCGGCGCCGGCGACCAGGGCCTGATGTTCGGCTACGCCTGCGACGAAACGCCCGAGCTGATGCCCGCGCCCATCTACTACGCGCACCGCCTGGTCGAGCGCCAGGCCCAGTTGCGCAAGGACGGCCGGCTGCCCTTCCTGCGCCCCGACGCCAAGAGCCAGGTGACGATGCGCTACGTGGACGGCAAGCCGCACAGCATCGACACCGTGGTGCTCTCCACCCAGCACAGCCCCGACCAGAGCGAAACGCCCACCAAGATGAAGGCCTCGTTCAACGAAGCCATCATCGAAGAGATCATCAAGCCGGTGCTGCCGAAGGAATGGCTGCAGAACACGCGCTACCTGATCAACCCGACCGGGCGCTTCGTCATCGGCGGCCCGCAGGGCGATTGCGGCCTCACTGGCCGCAAGATCATCGTCGACACCTACGGCGGCGCCTGCCCGCACGGCGGCGGCGCGTTCTCGGGCAAGGACCCGTCCAAGGTCGACCGCTCGGCCGCCTACGCGGCGCGCTACGTGGCCAAGAACATCGTGGCGGCCGGCCTGGCGCGCCAGTGCCAGATCCAGGTGGCCTACGCCATCGGCGTGGCACAGCCGATGAACATCACGGTCTATACCGAAGGTACCGGCGTGATCCCCGACGACAAGATCGCCGAACTCGTGCGGGAGTTCTTCGACCTGCGTCCGAAGGGCATCATCCAGATGCTCGACCTGCTGCGCCCGATCTACCAGAAGACCGCGGCATACGGCCACTTCGGGCGCGAAGAGCCCGAGTTCACCTGGGAAGCCACCACCCAGGCCGCTGCGCTGCGCGCTGCCGCCGGCCTCAAGTAAAGACCACAGGGCGGCGGGTCAGAAGCGGTAAGCGCCGCTCAGGCCCACCGTCCAGTTGCGGCCTGGCGCAGGCTCGTAATAGCGGGCATTGCCCTCGTTGACGATGACCGATCCCACGTAGCGGCGGTCGAACAGGTTGTCGATCCGCGCAAAGGCGTTGAACTCCCAACGCTCCCATTTCTTCAGATAGCCGGCATACAGCGCCGCGACCGCATAGCCCGGCGCGCTGGCGGTGTTGACGTCGTTCGCCTGCATGCGTCCGAGCGCGCGCACTTCGGCGCCTGCCCGCCAGCCTTCGGGCGGAACCCAGCCGAGCGATGCAAAGAGCGATTGCCGCGCAATGCCTGGAATGCGATTGCCCGCCGCCACGGTGTTGGATGCCCCACAGGGCGACGGCGAGCAGAAGGCATCACGGTAGCGCGCATCGAGCCAGGTGTAGGCAAGCTGGGTGCGCCAGTGGTTGGCCGTTTCATGCTGCCAGGCCAGTTCGAAGCCGTTGCGCCGCGTGCGGCCAGCGTTCTGAAAGGTGGCGCGGCCGCCGCTGTTGGTGTCGGTCACGATCTCGTCGCGCGTGCGGGTCTGGAACAGCGCGGCCGTCAGCAGGCCTCCGCCCAGCCTTGCCTTCGCGCCCACTTCGACGCTGTCATTGACCGAGGGCCGCAACGCGAAGTTGAGACGCTGGCGCCGCCCGCCCGGTACGAGAGTTCGTTGAGCGTGGGCGTCTCGAAGCCGCGGCCGATCGAACCGTAGAGCGCCAGATCCGGCGTTGCCTGGTAGCGCAGCGAAGCCACCGGCAAGGTCTTGCTGTAGCGCGCGCTGCCGCTGTCGTCGCGGTTGGCACCCACGATGTAGCGGTCTTGCGAATCGAAGTGCACGCTGCTTCGGCGCACGCCGGCCTCCAAGGTCCACTGCTCCGCCAGGCGCCAGGTGGCTTGCGCATAGGGGTCGAGGTTCCAGACCTCGTTGCGCTCGCTGCGCCGCAAACGGCCTTGCACGCCCAGCACGGGCGAGGCCACGCGGCCGAGGTAGTTCTCGTAGCCGCGGCGCTGCTCGCGCAGGCTGTCGTAGCCAAGGCCCACGGCAAGGTCGAGCGGCCGGTCGGCCATCTGCAGTGCGGCAGTCCAGCGCAGGTCGACCCCGCCATACTGGCGCGACAGATCGATCACGCCGCCTGCATGCAGCGGATTCTGCTGCGCCGATGGCGGAATCGACTGGTATTGCACCGTCTTGCGCTCCCCGCCATACACCATGAGGCGCAGCGACTGCGAAGCACCCACGCGCCGCTCGTAGAGCAGTCCGGCCTGCGTCTGCTCGACCGTCTTTCGGGTGTCGAACTGCGTGGCCAGCGCCGCACTGCGCGGCGCCAGCGCGTACTGGTCGGCCGTGAGTCCCAACGGGTCTTGCGCGCTGATGCGCACGCTGTTGAGCACCAGCGTGAGCTTGTCGCCGTTGTCCAGGGCAATGCCGAGCTTGCCGTTGGCGATGTCGCGCCGCGCCGCGCTGTGCTCGCGCCAGCCGTCGGTCTGGAACCGGCTGGCGTTCAGCAGGTAGTCGATTGCGCCTTGCGACCCACTGGCCTGCAACGACTGCCGCCACGTGCCGAAGCTCCCGCCGGCCGCCGAGTACGAAAGCCGCGGCGCGCCCTCGCCCGACGCGGTGAAGGCTTGCAGCACGCCGCCCGAAGAGTTGCCGTAGAGCGCCGAGAACGGACCCCGCAATATCTCGACGCGATCGAGCGAGCCGATGTCGATGTTGGAAGTCTGGCCCTGCCCATCGGGCAGAGTTGCGGGAATGCCGTCGACATACAACCGCACGCCCCGCACGCCGAAGGTGGAACGCGCGCCGAAGCCGCGGATCGACAGCTGCAGGTCTTGCGCATAGTTCATGCGGTTTTGCACCTGCAGGCCCGGAACGCCGCCCAGGCTTTCGGACAAGTTGACCTGCAGCCGGTTGTCGCGCATCTCGGCGCCATCGACGCGATCGACCGAGCCCGGCACGTTGAAGGGAGCGACCTCGCCGCGCGGTGTGGACACCGTCACTTCGGGCAAACGGCCACGGTCGGCTTCGGGCGGCGGTGCCTGCTGTGCCTGCACAGCGAGCGGAATTCCCAGCAGCAGCAGGCGGACAGCAGTGGTGACGGGTGCAGGCTTCATTGCACCGATTCTGCTTCGGCGCGCGGCGCTGCCCGTACTAGCAACAACCCGGGCGGGCTGAAGAAATCAGGTTCTGCGCCAGCCGTACCAGGCGCACACGGCAACGGGAATGCCGAGCGCGAACCACGCCAGCACGTCTCCAACACCGCCGTCGCTGAACAGCGCCGAGATCAGCCCGAAGGTGGTCAGCACGCCGAGCACGATCGGCCAACCCCACATGCGCCGGAAGGGGTGCCGGTGCTTCATGCCTGCACCTTCATGGCCGGTGCCGGGTCAGGCTGCTGACCGCCATGCTGCGGCGCTCGCCCTGCACTGCCCGCTGCTGTTGGCGCGGCCGGTGCCGGCACGGTGTTGCCGCGCTTGAGCCAGAGGTACAGCCCGCTGCCCAGTACGATGATGGTGGCAATGTCGAGCAGCGCCCAGATGATCTGCATCGGCATGCCCCCGTAGTCGCCGAAGTGCAGCGGCTGCGACACGAGCAGCGCCGTCAGGTACCACGGCATCTCGGGCGCGGCTGTCACCTGCGTGGTCTTCGCATCGACCAGTACCGGCTTCAGCAGCTTCGAGGTGAAGGGCTCGTTGCCGCGCAGGAAGAAGGTGGTGTGGTGCGGGCTCGAGAACGAAGTGCCCGGGAACGCGATGAAGGACAGCTTCATGTCGGGCGCCTGCTTCAGCGCGACTTCCATGGACCGCTGCACCGATCCACGCTCGGCTGCGGGTACCGTCGGCTCGTTCTTGTAAGGCGCAAGGAGCGTGCTGAGCTGGTCGTACTGCCAGTACTTGATGATCAGGTCGGCCCAGGTGTTGATCATGCCGGTGGAGCCCACCACGAACAGCCAGACGAGCGTGACGATGCCCAGCAGGTTGTGCAGGTCGAGCCACTTGAGGCGTGGCCGCTTCTCGCGCCGCACCGTGCCGAAGTCGAGCTTGCGCATGAACGGCGCATAGAGCACCACCCCGGAAACGATGGCCACAAGCAGCAGCAAGCCCATGAACCCCAGGAACAGCTTGCCCGCCAGCCCTGCGAACAGATCGACGTGCAGCTTGAACATGACGTACATGAAGCCCTCGTCGAACTTGGGCTGTGCCAGCACGACGCCGGAGCGCGCATCGATCGCGACCGACTTGAAGTCTTCGGTGGGTTCCGGCGTGGGCGTGAGCGTGACGAGCCAGAGGCCATCGTCGTCCTCGGGCTGCGAGACGAACTGCACCACGCGGTCGGGGTGCTTGGCACGCGCCGTCTCGAGCACGCGGTCCAGGCTCACGCGCGGCGTGTCCGCGGGCATCTTGGGCGCTTCGACCTCGGTGCCCAGCAGGTGGCCGATCTCGTGATGAAAGATCAGCGGCAAGCCCGTGATGCACAGCAGCAGCATGAACACGGTGCACACAAGGCTGCTCCACTTGTGCACCCAGGCCCAGGTCTTGATCTTTCGGCTGTTCATCATGTCGTCACTGCTCCCATCGAAAGAGAATTATCAAAAGCGGTAGGTTGCGCTTGCCACCACGCTGCGGCGCGAGCCGTACCAGCAGTCACCACGCGAAAGGCAGGTGCTGAAGTAGACCTTGTCCGTCAGGTTGTTGATGTTGAGCGCATAGCGCCAGTTGGCATTTTCGTAAGCAAAGACCGCATCGAGCAACGTCACGCCCGGCACCCGCGGGCCCACGCCGGACTGCAGGTCGCGGAACGAGCTCATCATGCGCACACCCGCGCCAGCCGAGAACCCGCTGAGCCCGCCGATCGAGAAGCGGTACTTGGCCCAAACGCTCGCCTGGTGCTTGGGCAGGCCCTCGATCAGTTCGTCCGCGTCGGTGTAGTTGTAGTGCGCGATCAGGTCGAGGTTGGAGCCGATCGACCCCTTGGCTTCGAGTTCGAGGCCCTGGGTCTTGGTCTTGCCGACCTGCGTGTACACGTTGGGAGATGGCGAAGTGATCTGGTTCTTCTCGCGCAGGTCGTACACCGCCGCGCTGAACGCAAGTGCGCGGTCCTTCGGCTCGTACTTCACGCCGGCTTCCCACTGCTCACCGCGCAGAGGCGAGAAGATCTGCCCGTTCCGCGGCGACTGCGGCGTGAACGATTCGCTGTAGCTCAGGTACGGAGACCAGCCCGAAGGCATGGCGTACATCACGCCGAAGCGCTTGGTGGTTGCGCTGCTCTTCTCGGCGTCGCTGCCCTCGGCGCTCGAAACGGCCTTGTCGTGGCGCAGGCCCGCCACGAAGATCCAGTTGTCGAGCTTGATTTGGTCCTGCAGATAGAAGCCGTTCTGGCGCTGGCGGGTGCGCGGCCGCGCATCGCGTACAGGTATGTCCACGTGGCCATACACAGGCGCATAGGCATCGATGGTGTCGTACGTGGTGCCGCCCCAGACGTTTTCGCGCTGGCGCGCGAAGTCCGCGCCCACGAGCAGCGTGTGCTTGAGCGCGCCGGTCTGGAAGTGCCCTTCCACGTGGTTGTCGAGCGTCTGCGTGCGGTTGCGCGTCAGGTAGCTGTCGTAGTAGCGGCCCAGCACACGCCTGAAGATCGGGTCCGTCGCATCCCAGCTTTCGGCTCCGCTGAAGGCTGCGCCGTAGTGGTAGCGGTTGTCGTTTTCGTTTTGCGCATAGCGGAAGTTCTGCCGCAGGGTCCAGTTCTCGTTGAACTTGTGTTCGAACTGCCAGCCGAAGGTCTTGCGCTCGCTGTCGTAGTAGTCGAAGCCCGGCTCGCCGATGAAGCGGCTGGTGGGAATGCGCCCATTCGGGTTCGGCAGCAACGTGCCCGCCCAAGGGAGGAACTGAGAGCTGCTGCCGCTCTTGTCCTTTTGATACAGGCCCTGCAGCGTGAGCGAGGTTGCCGCGCTGGGCCGCCATGTCAACGACGGTGCAATGACGCTGCGGTCGTCGGGCACGTAGTCGACCTGCGTGTCCGACTTGCGCTGCAACGCGATCAATCGGTAAGACAGCGAGCCGTCCGCATTCAGCGGACCGGTCAGGTCGGCCTGGATCTGCTTGCGGCCGAAGCTGCCGAACTGCACGCCCACTTCGCGCTGCGCCTCTTGCAGCGGCCGCTTGCTCACCATGTTGACCACGCCCGCGGCGGTGCCAGCGCCGAACAGCATGCCCGACGGGCCGCGCAGCACTTCGAGCCGCTCCAGCGTGTAGGGCTCGGTGCGCGTGGTGCTGGTGTAGTAGCCGTAGGACTGGCGCAGGCCGTCGAGGTAAATGTCGGGAGTGGCGCCCCGGATGCGCACCGAGTCGGTCCGCGAGTCGAGGCCATAGGCGTCGGAGCGCACGCCGGCTGCGTAGTTGAGCGCGTCCTGGAGATTGCCCGCGCCCTGGTCCACCATCTGGTCGCGCGTGACCACGGTCACGGACTGGGGTGTTTCGGAAAGGGGCGTGTCGGTCTTGGTGGCGGTCGCGGCGTTTCTCGCGCGATAGCCGATCACCGGCGAAGTCGCGGTTTCGGCATCTGCACTTGCATCCACCCTGATTTCCGGCAACGCACCGGGCGCCGGGGCCTGGGCCAAAACCTGCTGATGCACATAAATTGCCATGCATCCTGCCAGTACCGATGCGACTTTGCGCCCCGCCATCAACCTCGCCATTCCTGCTCCACTCCGAAACATTATTAAGAACGATTCGCATTCTAATAGTTATAAAGACTCATTTGTTTCAATTTCCCGGGAGCAGCGAGGGGCGTTACGTCATCGACGGCCGGCGTGGCGGCAACCAAAGCGGCTACGATCCCGCCCGCACGTCCCGTGCGATGGCCGGTCTCATGCTCAAGCTCATTGCACTCTCGTTTTCCGCCCTGCGCGGTCCGGCTCTGTGGCTGATCGGCTCCGGACTCGCGCTCGTTCTGGCGGGCTGTGCCGGTCTTCCCCCTCGCGCACCCGAGCCGTCGACGCTGTCGATCGCGGCCTCCCCCGCCACCACGCTCGGCCGGGCTGCTGCAGATCTGAGCGCGGCGCAGCAGGACGGGCTCTCCAGCATCCGCCCGCTGGTCGAGGCCTCTTTTGCACTTGACGCCCGGTTCGAGCTGATGCGGCAGGCGCAGGCCTCGCTGGACGTGCAGACCTACCAGCTCGGCAACGACAAGACCGGCCGGCTGCTGTTGCGCGAACTGCGCGATGCCGCGCGGCGCGGCGTGCGGGTGCGCCTGCTGCTCGACGACTTCTATACGGCCGGCATGGACCGCCTGCTGCTCGGCCTTGCCGCGGAGCCCAACGCCGAGGTCCGCCTGTTCAACCCCTTCGTGAATGCCCGCGACCACTCGGGCACGCGGTGGATCGAATTCTTCGCCGACTTTCGCCGGCTCAACCACCGCATGCACAACAAGCTCTTCGTGGCGGACGGCGCCATGGCGATTGCCGGCGGGCGCAACTTGGCCGACGAGTATTTTCTGCGCAGCGAGGGCGCCAACTTCATCGATTTCGAATTGATCATGGCCGGGCCTGTGGTTCCGGAGGCGGCTCGCATCTTCGACACCTACTGGAACAGCGACGTGGTCTACCCGCTCCACCGGATCGCCGGCGCCACCGACAGCCCGGAGATATTGAAGGCGGCGTTCGAAGCCGGCACCTCGCCCATCTATGCGCCGCCGCTCTCTCCCCTCGCCGGCACCGACCTGCTGGGCGACGCGCCGCTCGGCGCGCAGCTTGCCGACATCGGCCGGGTGAAGTGGATGCGCGCCGAGGCCCATGCCGCGGCGGACAGCCCCAACAAGGCACTGGGTACTCTTGCGTCGCCGGCCGAATCGCTCGCGGCGCGGTTCCATGAAATGACCGCGAGCGCACGCTCGGACGTGGTGGTGATCTCGCCCTATTTCATTCCGGGCGAGGACGGCATGGCGCGCATCCGGGAAGGCCGCGCGCGCGGCGTGCGCATGAGCGTCATCACCAATTCGCTGGCCGACAGCGACGAACCGCTGGTGAACATCAACTACAACCGCTACCGGGTCGACATGCTGAAGCTGGGCGTGAACCTGTACGAGGTCAGCACCCAGCAGCTCAAGCGCAACCGCCAGTTCCGCACGCTGCTCAAGAAAGCGCGCGGCCGCCTTCACGCCAAACTGGCCCTGGTCGACCGGGAATGGGTGCTGCTCGGCTCGATGAACCTCGACCCCCGCTCGGCGCGGCTGAACACCGAGTTCGGCGTTCGCGTGCGCAGCTTCGAGTTGAGCCAGGCGCTGCTGTACGCCTATCAGCTGGACGACATCGAAGGCGTCTACCGCGTAGTGCTCATGCCCGACGGCAAGAACGTGCAGTGGATCGGCACCGGAGACGTGGACAACGAGGTGCTCGACAGCGAGCCGGACTCCAGCCTGCTGACGCGGCTGCAGCTGCTGCTGTTCTCCTGGCTCGTGCCGACGGACCAGCTGTAGCTCGCCGCCGCAAAGGCCGCCAAGGGGCCAAGCGCGGCCATCGGCGGCATCTACAATGGAGAATGAGAGTTATTCTCAACAAACTCCACTTAAACGCACCACAAAGTTCTCAATGGGATTCCGCACCCGGTCGTCACGCATCGCCTTCGCCTTGCTCCCCCTCGCTTCTATATCCTCACTCTCGACAGCGCAAGGCACAGCCGCCGGACCGTCCAACCCCGCGAGCACATCGCTGCCCGAAGTGCATGTCGTGGCCGAACCGGAATCCGGCGGCTACAACCCCACGACCAGCAGCGGCGCCACGCGCACCAGCACGCCGCTGCGGGAGGTGCCGCAATCGGTACGCATCGTCTCCAGCCAGTTGATCGAAGACATGGGTGCAAGGCGCCTGGCCGACACGGTGGAGTTTGTGAGCGGGATCACGCGCCTCAATGACTTCGGCGGCACCTGGGACAACTTCGGTATTCGCGGGTTCAGCAGCACCGACATGGGGTTTCTGGTCAACGGGTTTCCCGGCTCGCGCGGCTACAACCCGCCGCGCGACACCGCCACTGTCGAGCGCTTCGAATTCCTCAAGGGCCCGGCCTCGGCCGTCTACGGCAGCAGCGAGCCCGGCGGCACCATCAACATCGTCACCAAGAAGCCGGAGTTCACGCGCCGCAACACGGCCGACTTCAGCATTGGCAGCCAGGGCCTGCGCCGCAGCACGCTGGACAGCACCGGCGCATTGAGCCGCAGCGTGGCCTACCGACTGAACATGGCGGTGGAAGAAGGCGACAGCCGCAGCGACCTGCTGAGCAACCGGCGCACCCTGGTGGCGCCGGCGCTGACGTGGGTGATCGACGACAAGACGGTTCTCAATTACGAGTCCGAATTCCTGCGTTCGAAGACGCCGCTGGACCGCGGGCTGATCAACGTGCGCGGCGTGCTGGGCACCCTGCCGCGCGACCGGGTGCTCAACGAGCCCGGCGACGGCAACATGACGCTCACCAGCAATACGCATCAACTCACGCTGGATCGCCAGTTGTCGGACAACTGGCGCGCGCGCATGGGTGCGAGCTACAAAGAAAGCACCTTTTCCGGCAACTACACCGAAGCGACATCGCTGGCCAATGACGACCGGACGCTGAACCGCCGCGCGACCTGGCGCCAGCTGCCGTCGCGCGACACCTCGTTCCAGGCGGAACTGGAAGGCAAGTTCGCGACCGGCACCTTGGGGCACACGCTCCTGATCGGCGTGGAAGCCTCCAGGCTATGGATGAACACCGAGATTCTTCGCTCCGGGAACTACCCGATCGATATCTATCAGCCGGTGTATGGAAGGCCCCAGCCGCCGCTTACGTCGCTCACCTCCAGTTCGGACGAGCGCCAGCGCGCGAGCGCCGTTTTCGTGCAGGACCAGATCAGCCTTTCGCCGCAGTGGAAGTTGCTGGTGGGCGCACGCTACGACCAGTACAGGCAGAGCATCGAGGACCGCGTCGCAAACCGCAACAGCGCCCAGAAGCACGAAGCCGTTTCGCCGCGCGCAGGCCTCACCTACCTGCCGAACGACTGGAGTTCCTGGTACGTCTCGGCCGGCAAGTCGTTTCGCGGCAACAGCGGCACCGACAAGAACGGCCAGGCCTTCGATCCGCAGCGCTCCACCGCGCTCGAGGCCGGCGTGAAGCTGCAGACGCGGGACCAGCGCTTGGGCGCGAACCTGGCCGTGTTCGACATCAAGAAGACGAACGTGCTGACGGCAAGCGACACGCCCGGCTTTTCCGTGGCTGCCGGCGAAGTCAAAAGCAGCGGCTTCGAAGCCGACGTCTATGGCCAGATCGACAAGAACTGGCGGGTGAGCGGAAATTTCGCCTATGTCGACGCCCGCATCTCCAAAGACGCCACGCTCGCGGCCGGCACACGCATCACGAACATTCCGAAGACGAGCGCCGGCCTGTTCGCCATTCGCGAAGATGCGCTGGCCGATGGCAGCCGCTATGGCGTGGGCGCCGGCATCAACTACGTCGGTAACCGCTCGGGCAACAACGCCGACACCTACGCCCTGCCGGGCTACACCACCGTCAAGCTGGTGAGCTACTGGCAAATCAACAAGACCGCGCGCGTGTCGATCGACGTGCACAACCTCTTCAACAAGAACTTCTACACCGCGTCGTGGGGCAATCTGTACGTGATTCCAGGCGCGAAACGCAGCGTCGTCGCCAGCCTGAAACTGGACCTCTGATGAACAAACTGCACCGAATCGCCGCCCTGGCCACCCTCGCGGCGGCGGCCGTACTTTGCGCGGCCGGCGCGCAGGCGCACGGCATCTGGTTTGCCCAGCGCTCGGGCGAACTCGCGCTGATCTACGGCGAAGGCGCCGACGATCTGGACACGGTCAAGCGGCAGCCGCTGATCACCGCCGTCACCGCCTACGACGCATCCGCAAAGCCCGTGGCAACGGCGCTGGAAGTGAGCGGGCGCCTGCTGGTGGTGGACACCAAGGAGAAACCCGCCATCGTCGCGGCCGTGCTCGACAACGGCACCTGGAGCAAGACGCCGGAAGGCAAATGGCTCAAGAAGGGCAAGGACGAAGTTCCGGGCGCGCTCACCAGCGGCCACAACCTCAAATACGCGGTGCATCTGCGCAGCCCGCTGCCCGGTGCTCTGCCGGCGCTGCCTGGGCACACGCTGCAGATCGTCCCGGTCGATGCCACGCTGCCGGAAAAGCTCGGCCAAGACCTGCGCCTGCGCGTGCTCTACAAGGGCAGGCCCGTCGCGGGCGCCCTGGTGCTGGGTGACTTCGTCAACGATCCCGACGCCAAGCCCATCGAAAGCGGCGCCGACGGCAACGTGGTCATCAAGGTGCGCAACCAGGGGCTGAACGTCATCACCGCCGTGCTAGCGACGCCGCCGGAAGATCCTGCGAAGACCGACAAGGTGGAGCACCTGGCATCGCTCTCGTTCGTGCTTGCGCACGCGCCGGAATAGGCCGGCGGATGCTGCGGAATGACCTGGACATTCGATGGCAGCATCTGAGATGCGTCATTGGTCTGGCACTTGAGTCGCCATCCGAAGTTCGGCTTTGCCGGGGTTCGCGCCGCTGAACATTTCCGCGCCGCCTTCGGAAGCCGGCCCTTCCTGCTTTTGAGCCTGGATCGATCGCTCGAGCGCCTCGAAGATGAAATCGACGAAAGTTCTGATTTTTCGCGTATTGCGCCGCGCGGGCAGATACATCAGATTCAGTTCCTTGGGCATCAATTCGAGCGACGGAAGCACGGAAACCAAAGCGCCGCTCCGGATCGCACCTTCGGCACAAAGAAGGGGAATCAATGCAATGCCGCCGCCCGAGGAGGCAATTCTCTGCAGCAATTCCGGATCGTTGGCGCGAAAAACGCCTGCGGCCTTGACGATGTATTCCTGGTGCCGACCCGGGATGACCATTTCCATGGCCTGCCGTTCCGGCCCGCTCGTCAAAAAAGAATGCCCCGCGAGATCGTCCACCGAATTGATTGCAGGATGGCGATCCAGATACGACGGCGCAGCGCACAAGACGCGGCCCAGCTTTTTGATGCGCCTGGCGACGAATTCTTCACAGCCTTCTCGCCCTGCCCGGATCATCACGTCGGCATCTTCGCGAAACAGATCCACCCGGTCAGCACTTATGTTGACAGTGAGCTTGAGCTGGGGATGCGCAGCCATGAAGCCCGCCAAGTGGGAACAGAGCAGTTCCCGGCCGACATAACCGGGAACCGAAATGCGCAGCCTTCCCGTCAGCGTTTCGTTGGTGTCTGAGAGCTGTGCCAGAGCCTGGTCCACGGCCTCAAGCACCTCTTTGGCGGTGGGGAGGAAAATGCGTCCTTCACCGGTCAGCCCGAAGCGTCCTGCGCCCCGATGCAACAGCGCATGGCCGACCAGGACCTCCAGCCTCTTGAGCTGCCGGGACGCGGAAGCCTTCGGCACCCCCAACGCGTCGGCTGCCTGCGTCAATCCTCCCATCTCGACGGCTTTTACGAAGAGCCGTACATCCGACATCAATAGATCCATGATTTCCGAAGCCAAGCGGAGCTCTTGCCCATTCCAGCTTCTCTTTCTGGACCGGGTGCGTTAACTCGATAAAAAATACGCTGCCAATGAAACGGATTTTCTTTCGACGCCGAAACACCTTGATTGCTGACAACTAGCTCCACCTTCTTCGTTCCGCTCGAGCAATATGCGGCACGCATATCGCACGAGTCGCGAAGCTCCATTACTACTTGGTAGGCCGATCGAAAATGGATCTAACTTCGGCCAAATTTGGTCGAAGTTTCCTCTCCTATATCATTGCGCACCCAAATGGTGCTGTCCGCCAATGAAAAGTTATGTAAATCTTAGATCGGTTGTCTGACAACCTCTGAGAATTTTTTGCATTTACGTCGGATAGGGTTTTCCCGAGGGGAAAAGTGTTGCTGGACGGTCACACGGTCTTTGAGACGCTCCCAGCTCCAGGCCTATGACCAGCTACTCAGTCTCAGAGACCGCGAGCGCGAAGGTTCGACATCGCATCAGCCGTTGCCCAGTAGCAGTGCCGTCGGCTGCGTCCCCGGCCCATGAAACTCCCCCGATTGCCCTTATGATTAGCACTCGCTGCTGATGAGTGCTAACAAAGCCTCGCTTCCAGTCGATGGGCCGCCGGTCTCCCCGCCCGGTGCCCGACCACAACCCCGTTTCTTATCCAGGAGATGCAATGAAACTTCGTCCTTTGGCCGATCGCGTGATCGTCAAGCGTGTTGACAGCGAAACCAAGACCGCCTCCGGCATCGTCATTCCCGACGCAGCCGCCGAAAAGCCTGACCAGGGTGAAGTCCTGGCCGTGGGCCCGGGCAAGCGCAACGACAAGGGCGAACTGACCGCACTGACCGTCAAGGTCGGCGACCGCGTCCTGTTCGGCAAGTACAGCGGCCAGACCGTCAAGGTCGGCGGCGACGAACTGCTGGTCATGAAGGAAGACGACCTGTTCGCAGTCGTCGAAGCCAAGTGATTTTGCGGGACAGGACACAGAGGCGCGAAGCGGCTGATTGCTCCCTGTCCCCAAGTAATTGATTAACTGATTCCGGAGTAAACAAACATGGCAGCAAAAGACGTAGTCTTCGGCGGTGAAGCCCGCGCACGCATGGTCGAGGGTGTCAACATCCTCGCCAACGCAGTCAAGGTGACCCTGGGCCCCAAGGGCCGCAACGTGGTGCTTGAGCGCTCGTTCGGCGCCCCCACCGTCACCAAGGACGGTGTGTCGGTCGCCAAGGAAATCGAACTCAAGGACAAGCTCCAGAACATGGGCGCCCAGCTCGTGAAGGAAGTGGCCTCGAAGACCAGCGACAACGCTGGTGACGGCACCACCACCGCCACGGTTCTGGCACAAGCCATCGTCCGCGAAGGCTTCAAGTACGTGGCCGCCGGCATCAACCCGATGGACCTGAAGCGCGGCATCGACAAGGCCGTCACGGCCCTCGTCGAAGAGCTGAAGAAGGCTTCGAAGCCCACCACCACGTCGAAGGAAATCGCACAAGTCGGCTCGATCTCGGCCAACAGCGACGAAACCATCGGCAAGCTGATCGCTGACGCGATGGACAAGGTCGGCAAGGAAGGCGTGATCACTGTCGAAGACGGCAAGTCGCTCGAAAGCGAACTCGACGTCGTCGAAGGCATGCAGTTCGACCGCGGCTACCTGTCGCCCTATTTCATCAACAACCCCGAGAAGCAATCGGCGCTGCTCGACAACCCCTTCGTGCTGCTGTTCGACAAGAAGATCAGCAACATCCGCGACCTGCTCCCCACGCTGGAACAAGTTGCCAAGGCCGGCCGTCCCCTGCTGATCATTGCCGAAGAAGTCGAAGGCGAAGCCCTGGCTACCCTCGTGGTGAACACGATCCGCGGCATCCTGAAGGTCGTGGCTGTCAAGGCTCCTGGCTTCGGCGACCGCCGCAAGGCCATGCTGGAAGACATCGCCATCCTGACGGGCGGCAAGGTCATCGCTGAAGAAGTGGGCCTGACGCTCGAAAAGGTGACGCTGGCCGACCTGGGCCAAGCCAAGCGCATCGAAGTTGGCAAGGAAAACACCATCATCATCGACGGCGCCGGCGCTGCTGCCGACATCGAAGCCCGCGTGAAGCAAGTGCGCGTGCAGATCGAAGAAGCCACGAGCGACTACGACCGTGAAAAGCTGCAAGAGCGCGTGGCCAAGCTGGCCGGCGGTGTTGCCGTGATCAAGGTTGGCGCCGCCACCGAAGTCGAAATGAAGGAAAAGAAGGCTCGCGTCGAAGACGCCCTGCACGCCACCCGCGCTGCAGTGGAAGAAGGCGTTGTGGCTGGCGGCGGCGTGGCTCTGCTGCGTGCCAAGCAAGCCGTGGGCGACCGCGTGAAGGGCGACAACGCCGACCAGGACGCCGGCATCAAGCTGGTGCTCAAGGCGATCGAAGCGCCCCTGCGCGAAATCGTGAACAACGCCGGCGGCGAAGCCTCGGTGGTGGTGAACGCTGTGTTGGCCGGCAAGGGCAACTACGGCTTCAACGCTGCGAATGACACGTACGGCGACATGCTCGAGCTGGGCATTCTGGACCCGACCAAGGTCACCCGCACCGCGCTGCAGAACGCAGCATCGGTTGCTTCGCTGCTGCTGACGACCGAAGCCATGGTCGCCGACGCACCGAAGGAAGAAGCCGGTGCCGGCGGCGGCATGCCCGACATGGGCGGCATGGGTGGCATGGGCGGCATGGGCATGTAATGCCCGGCTGAGCTCTGCTCACCAAAACGAAAGGGCCGCTTGCGCGGCCCTTTTTTATTGCGCGGTACGTTTATCGAAACTGGTCACGTAGCGCCATGTAGAGCACCTGGAAGCGTGCATGACGCGTCTTGTGCGAGCCGGCTCCTTCGGGCGAAGGCGTCAACTGCTGCTTCACAGGCGGCAGCGTGCACACTTCGGCCACGCTGCCCCCGTCAGCCAGCCACGCAAGCCGTGCTGCACCCAGTGCCCCGCCTGTCTCGCTGCCCGCATAGAGCGTGAGCGGCACCTGGAAGATGTCGGCCAGCAGTTGGCCCCACCACACGCTGCGCGCACCGCCGCCGACCAGTGCCATTTCGCGCAGCGGCATGTCGGCCGGCAGGCGCAAGGTGTCGAAGCCGTCGCGCAGCCCGAAGCTCACGCCCTCGACCACGGCATAGGCGATTTCCGCCGGACCGTGCGCATGCGTCAGGCCGAACAGCGCGCCCTGCGCATTCGGGTTGTTGTGCGGCGAGCGCTCGCCTGAAAGGTACGGCAGGAACAGCGGGCAACGCGCGCGCTGTGCCGGCGCGACCGATGCTGCCGCTTCGAGCAATGCCGCCTCGTCGGCAAACTTGAATGCCTTGGCAGCCCAGCTCACCGCGCTCGCGGCCGAGAGCATCACCGACATCTGGTGCCAGCGCCTGGGCAGCGCATGGCAGAACGCATGCATCGCCTGCGCGGGGTTCGGCAGAAAGCGGTCGGTCGAGACGAACACCACGCCCGATGTGCCGAGCGACACAAAGCCCTGCCCCGGCTCCACCAGCCCCATGCCAACCGCGCTGGCGGCGTTGTCGCCCGCCCCGCCGGCAATGAGTACCGAGCCGCTGCCCACGCCCCAGCGCGCCGCCAGCTCGGGCTTGAGCTGCGCCGACACTTCGCTGCCTTCGACCAGCCGCGGCATGTGCTCGCGCGTCAACCCCGTGGCCGCAAGCAGTTCGTCGGACCAGTCGCGCGCGCCCACGTCCAGCCACAGCGTGCCGGCCGCATCGGACATTTCGCTGACGGCCTCGCCGCTGAGCATGAAGCGCAGCCAGTCTTTCGGCAGCAGCACGCGCGCCACGCGGGCAAAGATTTCAGGCTCGTGCTCGCGCACCCACAGCAGCTTGGGCGCGGTAAAGCCGGGCATCGCCAGGTTGCCCGCGATCTCGCCCAGGCGAGGCACAGCGCGCGTGAGTGCCTCGCACTGCGCACCGCTGCGGCCGTCGTTCCAGAGAATGGCGGGACGCAGCACCTCGTCCGCGGCGTCGAGCAGCGTGGCGCCATGCATCTGGCCCGACAGGCCGATGCCGCGCACGGCGCGCAGCGCCTTGGAGTGCGTCTTGCGCAGCTCGGCCATCACCTGTTCCAGCGCCTGCCACCACTGGCTTGGCGCCTGCTCCGACCAGAGCGGTTGCGGCCGTTCGACCGTGAGTGCTGCGCGTGCCACGCCGACGATGCGGTGATCGTCGGCAAGCAGCAGTGCCTTGAGCTCGGACGTGCCGAGGTCGAGTCCCAGATACAAGATAGTGCTCCCTGATTGCGCCTTGGACGCGTGCTGTTGTCTCGAAGTCAGCCGAACCGCGTGTCGGCCTGCCGCCTGAATTCGCTGGGCGTCATGCCCTTGATTTCGAGAAACCGCCGGTTGAAATTGGCCACGTTGTTGAAACCCACCTGGTAGCAGATGTCGGTCACGTAGTGGTCGGTCTGCATCAGCAGGTGGCAGGCACTGTTGATGCGCACCCGGTTGACGAAGTCGGTAAAGCTGTTGCCTGTGGAGCGCCGGAAGAAGCGGCTGAAGCGGCTCTCGCTCATGCCCAGCTCGGCCGCCACGTCCGACATGGAGATCGGCTCCGCCAGGTTGGCGGTGATGCGGTTGACGATGTCGTTGATCTGGTCGACCTGCGCATCGCCCTCGATGCCTTGGGCCCCCTGCATCTGCACACTCGACAGCAGCCGGTAGTCGGTGCACTGCGCAAGGTCGGCCATGAACTCGAAGAACAGCCCGAGCCGGCGCACGCCGCGCGCGGCCTTGATGTTGTCCCAATGCGTTTGCGCCTGCTGCGACATGCCGAAGAACTCGATGCCGTGGCGGGCCCGCTCGAGCAGCTGCATCACCTCGCGCAATTCCGGAATTTCGGCCGCGGCGCTCTCGATGGGTTCGTGGCGGAACTGAATCACCCGGTCGCGACCCTCGGCGCCGCCTTCGGGCACGTCCAGCGAGATCCAGTTGTGCGGCAGCCTCGGCCCGCAGAGCACCAAGTGCCCCGGCTGGAACGGCCCGATCCAGTCGCCGACGAAAGCCTTGCCCGAGGTCTCCGTGATCAGGTGAAGTTCGTAGTCTTCATGAAAGTGCCATCGCACCAGCGGGCTCGGAAAGCCGTGCGCCAGACATCGCACCAGGCCGGTTTCGGGGGCCTCGTAGCCGAGCGACGGGGAGCGCGCAATGTCGCGCTCCAGCTCGGGGTGGCGCTGACGGGGAATCGCGCGTTTGCGGGTGGACGTGGTCATGGCAACGCGGAGGTCATGGCCGGGACGCGGCAGGCTCATTGTCCTGCTGCGCGAGTGCGGCCTCGACCGCCTGGAGCGTGGGTGGATCGGCACCTTCGCGGGTGCAGTTCAGCGCCGCGGCCGTGGCGGCAAAGCGCATCACGTCGCGCCAGGCCTCGTCGCTCAGTTCGCCAAGCTGGGCCGGGTGCCCCACGCCGTGCGCTAGCAGCGACACGGAGAGGCCGGCCGTGAAGGTGTCGCCCGCGCCAATGGTGTCGACCACCTCCACGCGCGGCGCCGCCACGGTCAGCGGTTCGCGCCCGGTGCGCCAGAGCGTGGCGCCGGCGCCGCCGCGCGTGACGATGACCGCATGCACACCGGCCTGCAGGCACTCCGCCGCCAGTGCATCGACTGGCCGGCCGGGGGCGAGCAATTCGGCGTCCTCGTCGCTGAGCTTGACCATGTCGGCCATTGCAAGCCACTCGATGACCCGCGTGCGATACGCCGGCATGTCGGGAATCAGGCTCGGCCGCACATTGGGGTCGAACACGATCACGCGGCGTCCCGCGTTGGCCGTGACCAGTTCGGCGATGCGCGTGGCCGCCGGCTCCTGCAGCAGCGAGATCGACCCGAAGTGCAGAAAGCGGCAGTCCGCCGGCAGCTGCGGCAGCGGCTCGGGCGCCCAGGTCGCGTCGGCACTGCCGCGGGTATAGAACGCATAGCGATTGGTCTGCGGCGTGCGCTCGACAAAGGCCAGGGTCGACGGCGCATTGCTGCGCAGAATGAAGCTGGTGTCCACGCCGTTGCGCTCGAGAAAATCCATCAGCCGCTCGCCGAAGAGGTCGGTCGACAGTTGCGTGAGAAAGCCGGTGGGTTGGCCCAGGCGCGCGCACGCCACTGCAGTGTTGAGCGGCGAGCCGCCCTCGTGCCCCAGAAACCCGAGAGTGCCTGCCTCGCTGGCGGTGAAATCGATCAGGGCTTCGCCCGTGAGTGCAATACGCATGGTGGTTGGATTCTCTTCTTCTCTCAGCCCATGGCGCGCGCGTCGGCCAGGAAGCCGCTCTCGGCAGCCAGCGTGGCGGGATGATCGAGCAGTTCGGCAAAAAGGCGCGGTGGAATGGTGATGGCACCCACGCCGAGCCCCAGCAGCGAAAGATACGCCTCGCGCGAGCGGATGCTCGCCAACAAAAGCCGCGTGCCGGATGAAGGCCGCTGCGCCACCAGCGCCTGCATTTGCGCAATGAGTGCCAGCCCGTCGATGCCGGCGTCTTCGAGCCGCCCCAGGTACGGTGCAGCGTACGCCGCGCCCAGTTGCGCGGCAAAGTGCGCCTGTTCGGGCGCGTACACGGCCGTCCACGTCACCGGCACGTCTTGCGCGATAAGCCGTGCGCCGGCATCGAGGCCTTGGCGCGTGGCGGGAATCTTCACCACGAGTTGTCCTCGGTCGAAGTGAGAGAGCAGGTTTTCAGCGTCTTCGAGCATGCCGTCGACATCGCTCGAATACACCTGCGCCTGCACTTGCCGCGCGCCCAGCTCGATGCAGCGCTTCAGCAGACCCGGTACTTCGCCGCGGCTGATGCCTGCGCGTTGAAGCAACGTGGGATTGGTTGTTACGCCGTGAACGACTGGGTGCGGCAGGCACGTCTTCAGCTCGGCCAGGTCGGCGCTGTCTAGATACAGGTGGAAATCTTGGTTCATGGCTTTGCTTGACGCACAGAATACGGAGAGTTGGTGGCGCGTGCAAAGGCCACCGGGCGCTCCCCTCCGCGAATGTCATCTCAACTCATGACATTCCCACCATCGACATTCAAGGTCTGCGCCGTGATGTAGCGCGCCTCGTCGCTGGCAAGAAATACCGCTGCGCCCGCAATGTCGCTCGGCATGCCCATGCGGCCGAGCGGCACCTCCAGGCCCACGCGCCGCTTCTTCTCGCCAAGCGGCAGCCCTTCGGCCTTGGCGAACAGGCTGTCGACATGGTCCCACATGGGCGTGTCGACCACACCCGGCGCAATGCCGTTGACGCGAATACCATGCGGGGCCATGGCCAGCGCCGCGCTCTGGGTGTAGCTGATGACGGCCGCCTTCGTGGCGCAGTAGTGCGACACCAGCGCTTCGCCGCGTCGCCCCGCCTGCGAGGCCATGTTGATGACCGACGCGCCCTGCGTGCCGGCTTCGACCATGTGGCGCAGCACCGCCTGCATGACGAAGAACATGCCTTTCACGTTGACCGCGAACAGCTTGTCGAAGGATGCCTCGTCGCTGTCGAGCAGCGGCGCGAGGTCGAACACCGCCGCGTTGTTGAACAGCGTGTGAATGGGGCCGAAGGCGACCTGAGCCTCTGCGAGAAGGTGCGTGATCCCTTTCGTATCGGTGACATCGGCCGCGATGTAGGCGAGGCGGTCGGGATGCTTCTGCAACACGGTTCGCACTGCTTCAGGCGCAGCCGCCATGCGGTCGACCACGCTGCAGCGCGCGCCCTCGGCAATGCACGCCTCGGCAACCGCAAGCCCAATGCCTCCGCCGGCCCCCGTCAGCAGCACGTGACGGTTCTTCAGACGTTCGCTCATTTCGTTGCTCCTGCATTCATGAAACTTGCCACGCGTGCGCTCGCGCCGCGCACGGCCTCGACCAGCCGCGCATCGCCTGCGATGGCGCCCCACAGTCCGGCGTCCGAACACAGCGCCAGCACCGGATCGGTAGCATCGCAAATGGCGTGCGCCGCGGCTTCGTCCATGCCCTGGTCTTGATACGCATACGGCAGCGCCCCGCGATGCCAGCGCTGCAAGAAGGCAAGGAACAGCGCGGGCAGCATCGCAACGCTGTCGATCGGCTGCCCCGCCGCAAGCCGCTCGCGCACCGTGGGCGCGATGAAACCGGGGATCTTCGAGAAGCCGTCCGCCGCCACGCGCTGGTTGGTATCGCGGATCGCGGGATTGCCGAAGCGGTCGAGCACCACGTCGCGGTAAGCCGCAAGATCGATCGGGCTCGGGCTGAGGCACGGGATCACGTCGTCGGTCACGTAGTCGAACGCCATCTTGCGGATGGCCGCATGGTGCGTGCCTTCATGGATGAAGCTCAACCCGATCAGCGTGCCGGCCCACGCGATGCAGCTGTGCGTGGCATTGAGGATGCGTATCTTGGCTTCTTCGTACGGTTGCACCGAATCGACAAGCTCCACGCCCACGCGGCCCCAATCGGGACGGCCCGCAACGAAGTTGTCTTCGATCACCCACTGTATGAAGCTCTCCCCGGTGATCGCGGCGGCATCATCGCGGCCGGTGGCGGCCTTTACGCGCGCGCGCAGTTCGGGCGGCGGGCGCGGCGTGATGCGGTCGACCATTGCGTTCGGGCAGGCTGTGTTCGACTGCGCCCACGCGAGCAATTCGGTATCGCCCGCGCGTTCGATGAACTCCAGCAACCCGGCGCGAAAGCGGTCGCCGTTGTGGCGCAGGTTGTCGCAGTTGAGCAGCGTGACCGGGCCCGCCTGCGCGGCCTTGCGTGCGCGCAAGATCGCGCAGACGGCGCCGTAGATGGTCACGCCGTCACCCCCTGCTTCGCCCAGGCGGGCGCGCTCGATGTCCGCAGCAAGGTCGCCGAACGTGAGGTCCAGCTTGCCCTTGGTGTCGAGGTAGTAGCCCGCCTCGGTCACGGTGAAAGACACGATGCGCGTGGACGGCGCCGCCCCGCGCGCGACGACCGCAGCCAGCGAGGGCTCGTAAGGCAGAACCTCGCGGATGGCTTCGATCTGCTCGTAGCGGTATTCACCGGCCGGCGACACGGTTTCGAGCGTGTAGCGCCCGCCCTGGGCCTGCAGGGCCGCCACCACATCGGCCATGTCGGGCCGGATGTTGGCGCCCGACAGCGACCAGCGGGTGTCGCCCGCATCGATCAGCCGCTGCAAGTAGACCGCCTGGTGGGCCCGATGGAACGAGCCGAGCCCAAGGTGAAGCACCGTGAACTCCGAAAGAGCCGGTGGTGTTGGTGCAAGAGGCGCTGCTGCAAGGGTCACGGGAAATGTCCGGAAGAAGATTGAAGAATCAGGCGGAGACCGCGTGGCCTTCGCGATTGAAGAGATGCAGCACGCTGGGGTCGAGTTCGACTGTCACCTCGTCGCCCGCATGCAGCGGAGTGCGCTCGTTCTGGCGCGCGATGAGCGGCACGCCGCCCACGTCGACATGGATCAGCGTGTCCGCACCCAACGCTTCGATCAGCTCGACGCGTCCCGGAACGCCCGCGGCGGCGCCCTGCTTCGAATGCACCCGCAGGCCTTCGGGCCGCACCCCCAGGAAGCCATCGCTCGGAAGGCGCCCGCCAGTGGCGGCCGAGAAACTCGGAATCGCACTCGCCGCCACCATGTTCATCGACGGCATGCCGATGAACTGGGCAACGAACTGGTTGGCCGGCCGGTCGTACAACTCGAGCGGCGTGCCGACCTGCTCGATGAGCCCGTCCCTGAGCACCACCACGCGGTCGGCCAGCGTCATGGCCTCGACCTGGTCGTGCGTCACGTAGATCGTGGTGGCGCCGAGCGAGCGGTGCAGCTTGTGGATCTCGACGCGCGTATTGCCGCGCAGCGCCGCATCGAGGTTGGACAGCGGCTCGTCGAACAGAAACACCTTGGGTGCGCGCACGATGGCGCGGCCGATGGCCACGCGCTGCCGCTGGCCGCCCGACAGGTCCTTGGGCGTGCGGTCGAGGTACTGCGTCAGGTTGAGCGTCTTGGCCGCGTACTCGACCTTGGTCTTGATCTCGCCCTTGGGTACGCCCGCGAGCTTGAGCGCGAAGGACATGTTGTCGTACACGCTCATGTGCGGATAGAGCGCGTAGCTCTGGAACACCATGGCCAGGTCGCGCTTGCCCGAAGGCGCCCAAGTGATGTCCTTGCCGTCGAGCAGCAGGTTGCCGCTGGTGATGGGCTCGAGCCCCGCAATAAGGCGCAGCAGCGTCGACTTGCCGCAGCCCGAGGGACCGACGAAGACGATGAACTCGCCCTTCTGTATTTCGAGGTCCACACCTTTGATGATGTTGACGTCGCCGAAGCTCTTCTTGATCTCTTTGAGTTGCAGGTAGGCCATGAGGTGTCTCCCTTTCTTTACTTGACGGCGCCGAAGGTCAGGCCCTGGACGAGCTGCTTCTGGCTGAACCACCCGAAAACGACGATGGGCGCAATGGCCATCAGCGAAGCGGCCGACAACTTGGCCCAGAACAGGCCCTCGGGGCTGGAGTAAGAGGCGATGAGCGTGGCCAGCGTGCCAGCCTTGGCCGAACTCAGATTGAGCGCCCAGAAGGCCTCGTTCCAGCTCAGCACCAGGCACAAAAGGCCGGTCGATGCCAGGCCGCCCACAGACAGCGGCAGCACCACGTGGCGGAACTCGGTCCACAGGCTCGCGCCGTCCATGCGCGCCGCCTCGAGGATTTCGTTCGGAATGTCCTTGTAGGCGCTGTAGAGCATCCACACCATGATCGGCAGGTTCGACAGCGTGAACACGATGGTGAGCGCGGTGAGCGAATCCAGAAGGCCCGCGGTCTGCGCGAGCACATAGATCGGTACCAGCGCACCCACGGCCGGCATCATCTTGGTGGAGAGCATCCACATCAGGATGTCGCGCGTCTTCTTCGTTCGGAAGAAAGCCATCGAGTACGCCGCGGGCGCCGCGATCAGCAGGCCGATGACGGTCGAGCCCAGGCTGGTGATGAGCGAGTTGCGCGCATACAGCAGGTAGTCGCTGCGGCGTTGCACTTCGCCGAAGTTGTCGAGCGTGGGCTCGAAGATGAAGAGCGGCGGCACATGAATCGCCTGCAGCTCCGTCTTGAAGGCCGTGAGGAACAGCCACCCGAGCGGAAAGAACAGGAGCAGCGCCACGGCCCACGCGCCCACGGTGCGCAGCAGTTGCGGAAGGAAGTTGCTGGGTTGCATTGGTTGCTCCATCAATCCAGGTTCTTGCCGATGATTCGGATGAGGAACACGGCCACGATGTTGGCCAGCACCACCGCGAACAGCGCACCGGCGGAAGCCACACCCACGTCGAAGTTCATCAGCGACTGCTTGAAGATCAGGTAGGTCATGTTGGTGCTCTCGTTGCCCGGGCCGCCGTTGGTGGTGATGGCGATCTCGGCGAATACGCTGAGCAGGAAGATCATCTCGATCATGATCACCACCGCCATCGGCCGGCCGAGGTGCGGAATGGTCAGGTAGAAGAAGCGCTGGAACGCACTAGCGCCGTCCATGCGCGCGGCCTCCATCTGCTCGCGGTCGAGCGACTGTAAAGAGGTGATGAAGATCAGGCAGGCGAACGGCAGCCACTGCCAGGCCACCATGACGATCACCGAGAACAGCGGCACGTCGGTGAGCCAATCGACCGGCTGCGCGCCGAAGAAGCGCCACACGTCGGCCAGGATGCCGTAGATGGGGTTCATCATCATGTGCTTCCACAGCAGCGCGTTGACTGCGGGCATGACGAAGAACGGCGAAATCAGCAGCACCCGCACGATGCCGCGGCCCGGGAAAGGCTCGTTCACCAGCAGCGCGAGCAGCACGCCCAGCACCACCGTGATGACGATCACGCTGCCGATCAGCATCAGCGTGTTCCACGTTGCGGGCCAGAAGTCGGGGTCGGTCACGAAGTAGTGAAAGTTCTCGATGCCCGCGAACGTGCGTTCGCCGGGCTGCATGAGGTTGTAGTTCACGAACGAGAAGTACAACGTCATCACGAGCGGCACGATCATCCACAGGAGGAGCGTGAGCACGGCGGGCGCCATGAGGGCCCGGGGCAGGAGTCGTTTCATCTTGTGTTCCTCTCAGGCTGTTTGCTCCCTCTCCCGCTTGCGGGAGAGGGTTGGGGTGAGGGCGTGCAGGGGCGGTCATGGGCACGCAGCCCCCTCACCCTGCCCTCCCCCGGAAGGGGAGGGAGCAAGAAAGAAAGCCGGCTTACTTGTAGTACCCAGCCTTCTTCATCTCCCGCTCAGCCGCCGTCTGCGATGTCTTCAGCGCCTGGTCCACCGTGACCTTGCCCGACAGCGCCGCGCTCATCTGCTGGCCCACCGCCACGCCGATGGCCTGGAACTCGGGAATGGCCGCGTACTGCACGCCCACGTACGGCGACTTGGGCAAGGTGCTGTCGCTGAGGTTGGCCGTATCGATGGCCTTCTTCTCGGCCGCGGCAAACTTGGCGACCTTCTGGAACTCGGGGTTCGCATAGGTCGACTTGCGCGTGCCGGTGGGCACCGTGGCCCAGCCATGCTCCTTGGCCACCAGGTTCACGTACTCCTTGGAAGTGGCCCACTTCACGAAGGTCTGCGCGGCGGCGCCCTTGGTCGAGCTTGCGGGAATGGCCAGGTTCCAGGTCCACAGCCAGTTCGCGCCCTTGGGCGTCACGGCCACCGGTGCCTGGGCAAAAGCGACCTTGTCGGCCACCTTCGACTGCTTGGGATCGCTGATGAACGAGGCCGCGATGGTCGCGTCCACCCACATGCCGCACTTGCCTTCGTTGAAGAGCGCGAGGTTCTCGTTGAAGCTGTTGGCCGACGCGCCGGGCGGGCCATACGACTTCATCATGTCGACGTAGAAGTTGATCGCGTCTTTCCAGGGCTTGGTGTCGATCTGCGGCTTCCACTGCATGTCGAACCACTGGCCGCCGTTGGTGTTCACCAGCGTGGTCAGGAAGGCCATGTTGTCGCCCCAGCCCGGCTTGCCGCGCAGGCACATGCCGTACACGCCGGCCTTGGGGTCGTGGATCTTGCCGGCGAGTTCTTTCACCTGCGCCCAGGTGGGCTGCTCGGGCATCTTGAAGCCGATCTTGTCGGCCAGGTCCTTGCGATACATGAGCATCGAGCTCTCGCCGTAGAACGGCGCGGCGTAGAGCTTGCCTTCGTACGACAGGCCGGCGCGAATGGCGGGCAGCAGGTCGTCGGCGTCGTAGGCGGCGTCGGTGGCAATCGGCTGGAGCCAGCCCTTCTTCGACCAGATGGGCGCTTCGTACAGGCCGATGGTCATCACGTCGAACTGGCCGCCCTTGGTGGCGATGTCGGTGGTCACGCGCTGGCGCAGCGTGCCTTCCTCGAGCGTCACCCACTTGAGCTTGATGTCCGGATTGGCCTTTTCGAAGAAGGGCGTCAGCTTCTGCATCTCGATCATGTGGCCGTTGTTGACGGTGGCAATCACGAGTTCGGTGGCGGCTTGGGAGGCGAGCCCCGTGCCGGCGAGTGCGAGGACGAGGCCCGCTTTCAGAAAACGCTTCATGTTGTCTCCTAGAGGTGAGCGACGCCCTGTGTTTGGGTCGCCGTGGCGGGATTCTGGAGAAACGCGCTTGCGGGTTTGGTACTTCATCCGCCTGCCATGGTACTTTCATGCACCAATTGGCTAGGAGATTCCCTAGTTAACGCAATACAGCATGGAAAACCTCAATCCAAAGACTTCAGGCACCGCCCAGCAGCTGGCGCCTGAACTGCGCCGCGGCGGGTGAAAGCGCGCGGTCCTGCCGGGTGATGAGGCAGATCGGCGGCACGCGCACCGGCAGCTCCACCGGCACGGTGCGCAGCACGCCCAGGCGGGCGTAGTGGCCGGCCTGCGAAGCCGGCATCACGGCGGCCATGTCGGAGTTCTCGAGCAAGGCGGTAATGGCAATGGGCGATGCCGTTTCGATGATGTCGAGCCGCGCCTGAATGCCCGCCTCCCGCATGGCCGCCTCGAAGCGCCCGCGCTGCGGCGAGCCGGGCGGCTGCAGCACCCATGACCAATTCGCCATTTCGGCCAGCGTGACAGTGGGCCGCTCGAACACCGGATGCGCGGCGCGCACCACGACCACCTGCGACTCTCCCAGCAGCGGCACGCTGGCGTACTTGGCCTCGTCGTGGCTGTCGGTGAGCCGGCCCAGCACCAGGTCGACGTCGCCCTGCTCCAGTTGCGCCTGCATCACATCGCTGGTCTCGACCACCACCGACATGGCCACCTGCGGGTGGCGCCGGTGGTACTCGACCAGAGCCGGCGCCAGCAGCTCGGGCACCGCGCCGGGCACGCTGCCCACGCGCAGCGAACCGCTCAGGCCCGAGCGCAGCGCGAGCATTTCTTCCCGGGCGCTGCCGAAGTCGCTGAGCACGCGGCGGGCATAGCGGATCAGGATTTCGCCATAAGGCGTGGGCTCCATGCCGCGCGCAAGGCGCTCGAAGAGCTTTTCGCCCAGCGAATCCTCCAGTTGCTGCAACAGCTTGGTCGCGGCCGGCTGGCTGATGTTCATGGCCTCGGCCGCACGGCCCAGGTGGCGGTGGGCGTCGAGCCGGGCCAGGAGGAGCAACTGGCGCGGCCGCACATGGAGCATCAGCGATGCGTCGGTCAGGCCTGAACCAGAAGTCATGCACAAAAGTATATGGAGCTTCGGGCTTTTTCGATTGGATCGGGCGCGCGAAGGTCCCTAAGCTGGTGCCAAACAAGCAGGAGACACACCCGATGAAGCTTTCTTTTCTTGCCCGCACGGCGAGCGCGGCCGCGCTGACACTGGCAACCGCCATGGCCGTTGCGCAACCGGCGTACCCCGACAAGCCGCTGCGCATCTTGGTCGGCGCCTCGCCCGGCGGCGGCACGGACATCCTGGCGCGCGTGCTGGCCGACAAGTTCGCGCCGGTGCTCAAGCAGCCCGTCACGGTGGAGAACCGGCCCGGCGCATCCAACACCATTGCCGGCGAACTCACCGCGCGCGCCGCAGCCGACGGCACCACGCTGCTGCTGGCCACCAACACCGCGCAGGCGGTGGCACCGCACATCCTCAAACTCAAGTACGACCCGCTGAAAGACCTGCAGCCGATCGGCCTCGTGGCTGTGATGCCCAACGTGCTGGTGGTGTCGGCCAGCTCGCCCTACAAGTCGGTGAAAGACTTGGTCGCGGCCATGACGGCCAAGCCGGGCGGATTCAAGTACGCCTCCTCCGGTATCGGCAGCACGCAGCACGTGGGCGGCGAGGCGTTCAACCTGGCCACGGGCATGAAGTCGATTCACGTGCCCTACAAGGGCAGCTCGCAGGCGCACATCGACATCATCGGCGGCGAAGTCGACATGATGTTCGACAGCACCTCTTCCGCCATGGGCCAGATCAAGGCCGGCAAGTTCCGCGCGCTGGCCGTGAGCGCGCCGCAGCGCTCGCCTGAACTGCCCGACGTGCCCACGCTGGCCGAGCAGGGCATCAAGGGCGCGGATGTTTCGACCTGGTACGGCCTCTACGTGACGGCCGGCACGCCGCGCCCGGTGGTGGAGCGGCTCGGCACGGAGCTCACGCGCACGCTGAAGCTGCCCGATGTGCAGGCGCGCATCAAGGGCCTCGGCGGCGAACCCGGCGTGATCACCGGCGAGGCCTTCGCGGCCATGAACAAGCAGGAGTTCGACCACTACGGGCAGCTCGTGCGCGACGCCAACATCAAGGCCGAATGAGGCTTTCCTTTCCTTTTCTTTCTTCCTCCACTTCATTCCCGATTCCATGCCCACCCCATCGAAGACCCCGAGCGTGATCTCCGCCAAGCCCCGCATCGCCGTGCTGCTCGGCGACCCGAGCGGCATCGGCCCCGAGATGGCCGTGAAGCTGCTCGCGCGCCAGCGCAACTTGGACGCCGCGCGCGTGCTGCTGATTGCCGACCCGGTGGTGCTGGCCGCGGGCGAGCGCGTGGCGGGCGTGAAGCTCGACCCGCTGCAGGTCGACCGGTTGGACGACCTGCGCTTCGAGGACGGCCGCCCCACACTGCTGCTGCGCGACTGGATGGAGGGGCGGGAGCCGGTGCTCGGCGAATCGAACGAGGCCTCGGGCCGCGCATCTTTCGAAGCACTGGAACTCGCCACCGCGGCGGTGCGGCGCGGCCAAGCCGACGGCATTCTCTTTGCGCCGCTCAACAAGCACTCGCTTCGCCTGGGCGGCCTGGTGCATGAAGACGAGCTGCGCTACATGCAGGAGCGCTTTGCCGTGAAGGGCTTCGTCTGCGAGTTCAACCTCACGGGTTCGCTATGGACCTCGCGCGTGACCTCGCACATTCCGCTGAAGGACGTGGCGGCCCACATCACGATGGAAGGCGTGAGCGACGCGGTGAAGATCATTGCATCGGCGCTGCGCCGCGCGGGTGTGGCACAACCGCGTATTGCGGTGACGGGGCTCAATCCGCATGCGGGGGACGGCGGCTCCATCGGCATGGAAGAAATCGAGATCATCGCGCCGGCCATCGAACAGCTGCGCGCAGAGGGCTTCGACGCCCGCGGTCCGTTCTCGCCCGACACGGTGTTCATCGGTGCACGCCGGGGCGATGTGGATGCGGTGGTGTCGATGTATCACGACCAGGGCCAGATCGCGATGAAGCTCATGGGCTTCGAGCAGGGTGTAACGCTGCACGGCGGCCTGCCGGTGCCGGTGGCCACCTCGGCAAGCGGCAGCGCTTTCGACATTGCGGGCAAGGGCGTCGCGCAGATTGAAGGGCTGCAGCAGGCCTTCGACTTGTGCGTGCGAATGGCCAGTGGTGCGCCCGTGCGGGCGTCTGCTGAGGCGGCTACGGTTTGAGAGGTGCGGTGTGGATGCGCCGCCGTTCAGGGCTTGTGCACAGGCCACCGGGTACTCCCCTCCGCGAATGTCCCCCGCCTTCGGCTCCTCCTTTATTTCGCTGCGCGGAGCACCCGATGCCCTGTGCACTTGGACACGCTGCTGATGCAACGCTGATCAACGACTCGCGCGTATGACGCTCCCGTCGATGGGGTGCCTTGCGCAGCGAAATAAAGGAGGAGGCCGCAGGCCGGGGGACATTCCCGGAGAAAGGTACCCCGTCGGCGGGTGCGCCCTGAATATCCCCTGCGGCCCTGGAAACCGAAGCAGCTCAGGAACCCAGACGCTTCAGCAACCCGGCCGTAGAAGCATCGAGCCCCATGATGTCGCCCGAAGCAAGACGCGGCTCGATGTCCTTCGCGAGCACCTTGCCGAGTTCCACGCCCCACTGATCAAAGCTGTTGATGCCCCACAGCGCACCGCTGGTGAACACGCGGTGCTCGTACATTGCGAGAAAGGCGCCGAGTGACTCGGGCGTGAGTTTCTCGAACACGAAGAAAGTACTCGGCCGGTTGCCCGGAAAGTTCTTGTGGCCGCCGGCATCGAGCTTGCCGACCATCAATGCCTGTGCCTGTGCGAGCGCATTGGCCAGCAGCTTGGCGTGGTGGCCTTCGAGCGTGTGCGCTGCGTCGCGCACCGCCACGAATTCGAGCGGAATCACGTCCGTGCCTTGATGCAGCATCTGGAAGTAGGCATGCTGGCCGTTGGTGCCGGGCTCGCCCCAGAGCACGGGCGACGTGCCCAAGCCATTCGGCAGCGGCTTGCCGCTTGCGTCCACCTGCTTGCCGTTGCTTTCCATCTCGAGCTGCTGCAAGTAGGCCGGCAGGCGCTTCAAGGCGCTGTGATACGGCGCGATGCCGCGGCTCGTGAACTTGTGGAAGTTGCGGTACCAGATGTCGAGCAGGCCGAGGCGCACCGGCAAATTTTGTTCGAGCGGCGCGGTGCGGAAGTGCTGGTCCATCGCATGCGCGCCCGCCAGCAACCGGCGGAAACCGTCGGCCCCGATTGCCAGCGCAATCGGCAGGCCGATGGCCGACCAGAGTGAATAGCGGCCGCCCACCCAGTCCCAGAAGCCGAAGGTCGTGTCGATGCCGAATTGCTTCGCGGCTTCCACGTTGGTGGTGAGTGCGGCAAAGTGGCCGGCAATGTCCGTACCGCCCGACTGCTCGTACCAGCGCTTGGCCGAGAGCGCGTTGGTCATCGTCTCGGTGGTGGTGAAGGTCTTGGATGCAATCAGGAACAGCGTGTGTTCGGGTGCCAGGTCGCGCAGCACGCCGTCGAGCTCGCGGCCGTCGACGTTCGAAACGAAATGAAAGCGCTTGCCCGGCGCGGTGAATTCGGCCAGGGCCAGCACCGCCATTTGCGGGCCGAGGTCGGAGCCGCCAATGCCGATGTTGACCACGTCGGTGATCGTGTGGTCGCCGCGCACCTTCTCGGCATAGGCCAGCATCGCGTCGAGCGTGGCGTGCACTTCGCGCAGCTCGGCCGCGGTCTTGCCGACCGCGGCATTGGCCGGCGCGCGCAGCAGCGTGTGCAGCACCGCACGCTCTTCGGTGTTGTTGATGTGCTCGCCGGCAAACATTGCATCGCGATGCGCCTCCAGGCCGCATTCGCGGGCCAGCGTGAGCAGCATTTCCTCGGTGCGCGCGTCGATCAGGTTCTTCGACAGGTCGGCAAAGACGTAAGGCGCCTCCTGGCTGAAGCGCTCGAAGCGCCCCGCGTCGTCGACGAAGGCGTGGCGCACGTCGAACTGGCGGCCCGCAGTTTCGAAGTAGCTTTGCAGTTGCGCCCAAGCGGGCGCGCGGTCGCAGCGAAGGGTCATGGCCATGTTTACTTGCCGCTTTCCTGCATGAGCTTTTCCAGCTTCACGGCGTCGGCCGCAAAGGCGCGGATGCCCTCGGCGAGCTTCTCGGTGGCCATGGCGTCTTCGTTCAAAGCGAAGCGGAAGCTCGGCTCGTCGTAGCTCAGCTTCTCCACGCTGGCCGTTGCGGCGGTCTTCTTGGCGTCGAGCGCGTGTTCGAGCGGCTCGTTGCTGGCGGCCAGTTCGGCCAGCAGTTCGGGGCTGATGGTCAGCAGGTCGCAGCCGGCCAGTGCCTGGATCTGCCCCACATTGCGGAAGCTCGCACCCATCACCTCCGTCTTGATGCCGTGCTGCTTGTAGTAGTTGTAGATCTCGCGCACCGACTTGACGCCCGGATCGTTGGCTCCCGCGCTCGCCGCCTCGTCCCACTTGGCGCCGGCCGACTTCTTGTACCAGTCGTAGATGCGGCCCACAAAAGGCGAAATGAGCTGCACGCCCGCCTCGGCGCAAGCCACCGCCTGGGCAAACGAGAACAGCAGCGTGAGGTTGGTGCGAATGCCCTTCTGCTCGAGCGCGCGCGCCGCCTGGATGCCTTCCCACGTGGAGGCCACCTTGATCAGCAGGCGCTTCTCGGTGTCGATGCCTTCGGCCTTGTAGAGCGCCACGATGCGCTCGCCGCGCGCAATGGTGGCGGCCGTGTCGAACGAGAGGCGGGCGTCGACCTCGGTCGACACTCGGCCCGGAATGATCGAAAGAATCTCGGCGCCGAAGCGCACCAGCAGCCGGTCGATCACTTCGTCCAGCGGCTTGCCCGCATGGCCCTTGACGGCTTCGTCGAGCAGCGGCCGGTACTCGGGCTTTTGCACCGCCTTGAGGATGAGCGACGGATTGGTGGTCGCGTCCTGCGGCTTGGAAATGCTGAGTTGCTTGAAGTCGCCGGTGTCGGCAACCACGGTGGTCCATTGACGGAGAGCATCGAGTTGATTCATGTCGAAGATTATCCTGTGCGGGTGATGACAAGTCCTGCACGCTATTGCGCCGGGGCCGATGTTTTCATGCGCACCGTAGCACGGGTTTTCGCCGCGCCGTATCGGCCTTCGGCCGACAGGGTTGTACGCCGGCTGCCCTGCCCTACATGGGCTGTGGTCCGCCGCTGACGGTAGCGCTTGCGTTCAGGAGCTAGCCTGCGGCTTCCCGCCTTGATGCTTTCCCACTACAGGAGTGCCTCCAATGTCCTTCCGCCATCGCTCCGCAGCTTCCGCAGCAGCGAACCGCGCTCCTTTCGACGACCGCCGCACCAGTTCGGCCATCGGCACCCTGGCCACCGCCTTCGTCGTGGGCGGCGTGGCCACGTGGCTCGCCCTTGGCGCCGGCCGCACCGCGCGGGCGCAACTGCCCGGCCCCGCCGACGGCGCACCGCTCATGCGCGCGCCGTTGCAGGTTGTGGCGCCGGTCGATGTCCAGCGCTATGCCGGTGTCTGGCACGAACAGGCCCGCCTGCCGAACCGCTTCCAGAAGCAGTGCGCGGGCCCTGTGACCGCCGAGTACACACCCCAGCCGGACGGAACGCTGCAGGTCATCAACCGCTGCGTGCGGCCTGACGGCAACTTCGACGAGGCGGTGGGCACGGCGCGTGTGGTCCCGGTGGCGGGCCAGCCCGGCGCGGGCCGGCTCGAAGTGCGCTTTGCGCCTTCCTGGCTGAGCTGGCTGCCGATGGTGTGGGGCGACTACTGGATCCTGAAGCTCGACCGCGACTACCAGGTGGCGCTGGTGGGTACACCCGACCGCGAGTACCTCTGGGTTCTTTCGCGCGCCCCCCGGCTGGAAGACGACGCGTTGCAGGCCGAGCTGGACTACGCTGCCAGCCTGGGCTTCGACACGACCAAGGTGGTGCTTACCGCCCGGTAGTCGAGACGGACGGCAGGTAACGCCCGAGCTGCGCCGCCAGCGCGGCGGGGTGGGTGCAATGAATAGCGTGCCAGCCGAAGGCGCGCGCCGCTTCCACGTTGGCGGCCGAATCGTCGATGAACACCGTCTGCTGGGGATCGAGCGCATGGCGCACCGCCAGCAGCTCGTAGATTTCGCGATTCGGCTTGATGAACTTCACGTCGCCTGAGAACACTCCCCCATCGAAACGCCGGATGAAGCCGTGCCGGCGCTCGATGGCGCGCGCATAGGGCGCAGGCATGTTCGAGAGGTAGTAAAGGCGCAGCGCCTCGCCGGCATCCCGGCGCGCGAACAGCCCTTCGAGCAGCTCGACTGTGACCGCAATTGGCTCCAGGCGCTCGCCCAGCGTGCCGAGCATCTCGTCGAGCCGTGCGGCGGGAAGAGACAGGCGCTGGGCCATGCGCGCAATGGCGTCTTCGAGCGAACGCGTGCCGCAGTCGAAGCACAGCCAGTCATCATGGTGGAACAGCGCCCGCCCGAGCGCCGCGGCGGCAAGCTCAGTGGGAGCGTGTTCGGGAAGATGGGTCTGCACCAGCCGGGTGGGCTCCCATGCCAGCAGCACGGCGCCAAGATCGAAAACCACGTTCATGGCGCCATTGTTTCATGCGCCGGGCACCACGCTCACGCCGTGCGCCGCCAGCGACAGCGTGGCCTGTGCGCCCGCGGCCAGGGGGCGCGAAAGATCGGTCGACACCACGAAGACGGGTCCGATCGGGGTGTCGAAGCCGTATTCGTAGAAGCTGCCCAGGTAGGCCGCCTTTCGCAATGTGGCAGGCAACCCCTGGGCCGCCTCGGCGGCGCCGATGTTCCAGGCTTCGGGGCGCACCGCGACTTTCACGGCGCCGGGTGCGACCGCATGGCGCGGCTGCAGGCGCAGCGGGCCGAAGGTGACGCTGCCATCAGCCTGCGCCACGGCCGGAAAAACCATCGCCTCGCCCATGAAGCCCGCCACAAACTCGCTTTCGGGCCGGCCGTAGAGCTGCTCGGGCGTGCCGCGCTGGGCGATCACGCCGTGGTCCATCACGATGATCTGGTCGCTCACGGCCAGCGCCTCGCTCTGGTCGTGCGTCACATAGGCCACAGTGAGCTTCAGGCGCTGCTGCAGCGCGCGAATCTCCTCGCGCATTTCGCGGCGCAGGCGGGCGTCGAGATTGGACAGCGGTTCGTCGAACAGCAGTACCGCAGGCTCCAGCACCAGGGCGCGTGCCAGCGCCACACGCTGTTGCTGGCCACCCGAGAGTTCGCTGGGCAGCCGCTCGTCGAAGCCGACCAGGCCCACGCCCTTGAGCGCATCACGCGCGCGAACGGTGGTCTCGTCCTTCTTCACGCCGCTCATGCGCAAGCCATAGCCCACGTTCTCGATCACGTTCATGTGCGGGAAGAGCGCGTAACTCTGGAACATCATGCTCACGTTGCGCTCGGCCGGGCCGAGCGTGGTGACGTCGCGCCCGCCCATCAGGATCGAGCCCGATGTCGGCGATTCGAGCCCCGCGATCATGCGCAGCGTGGTGGTCTTGCCGCAGCCCGAAGGGCCGAGGATGGTGGTGAGCGTGCCGACCGGCACCTCGAAGCTGATGCCCTTGACCGCCAGCGGGCCGTTCCTGTCGGTGCCATAGCGCTTGGTGACGTTGCGGAACTCGATGCCGTTGCTCATGTGTATTTCTCCCGGTCAATGCACCACGGGCGCGGCCACCACCGGCGCGCCTGCCTTGCGGCGCCCCAGCTTGCGCTCCCCGACCACCCACTGCACCAGCGCGATGGCCAGCGACATCAGCACCATGAGCACCGTGCAGTAGGCCAGCGCAATGCCGTAGTCGCCGTTGCCCACGCGGCCGATGATGTAGGTGGTGGCAAGTTCGTTCTCCGCCGTGACCAGGAAGATCACCGCGCTCACGGTGGTCATGGCGCGCACGAAGCTGTAGACCAGCGCGGCCACCAGCGCGGGTTTCAACAGCGGCAGCACCACCTTGAAGAGCGTCTGCGAAGTGGAGGCGCGCAGCATCAGCGAGGCTTCGTCGAGCGAGCGGTCCAGCTGCTTGAAGGCTGCCGTGCCGGCCCGCACGCCCACCGGCAAGTTGCGGAACATGAAGCACAGCACGATGATGAGCCCCGTGCCCGTGAGCTCGAACGGCGGCACGTTGAAGGCCAGGATGTAGCTCACACCGAGCACCGTGCCCGGAATGGCAAATGCCAGCAGCGCGCCGAACTCGAACACGCCCTGGCCCTTGAACTCGTTGCGAGCCAGCAGCCAGGCAATCAGCAAGCCCAGCGCCGCGGTGATCGGCGCCGAGATGCCCGCGAGCTTGAGCGTGGTGATCAGCGAATTCCACGCCGTACCCGCCCACACCAGTCCGAACTGCCCCCACTCAAGCGCGAACGCACTCCTGAAGTGATTCAGCGTGAAGGTGTAGTCGCGGCCCCATGTCTGCACAAAGCCGCCCGCAAAGGCGAACAGGTAGACCACGGCGGTGAACGCAATCCACGGCAGTGCGATGCAGTAGATGGTGCGGCGCACGCCGTCGGGAAGCGCCATGGCAATGCCTGCATCGCCTTTGCCGCTCACGGTGGTGTAGTTCTGCTTGCCGAGCAGGCCGCGCTGCAGCGCGAACACGCCGAGGGCGAAGAGCGTGAGCACCCAGGCGAGCGATGCCGCGCGGCCCTGGTCGTACTGCGCGCCGACAATGGCAAAGAAGATATCGGTCGACAGCACCGAGAACTGGCCGCCCACGACGACCGGGTTGCCGAAGTCTGCAATGCTCTCGATGAACCCGACCAGGAAAGCGTTGGCCAGCCCGGGCTTCAACAGCGGCAGCGTAATCGTGAAGAAGGTGCGCCGCCGGTCGGCACGCAGCATCTGCGCGGCCTCTTCCAGACTGGGCGCAATGCCCTGCACCACACCCCGCATGATCATGAAGGCGATGGGCGTGAAGGCGAAGAGCTGCGCCACCAGCACGCCCGGCATGCCGTAGAACCAGCGCGTCGGCTCAATGCCGAACAGGTTTTCGAGCAGCTGGTTGACGATGCCCGCGCGCCCGAACAGCAGGATGAGCCCCAGCCCGACCACGAAAGGCGGCGTGATGATCGGCAGCAGCGCCAGCACGCGCAGTGCGCCCTGCCCGCGCTTGCTGCCGCGCTCGGCCATCAACGCCATCAGCGTGCCGAGAAACGTGGTGCCGGCGGCGGCGAGCAAGGCCAGCACCAGCGTGTTCCAGGCGACGCCGCAGCGCACACCGCCCGCAATGCAGCCCAGGCCCCAGATGCGCTCGGTGAACACGCGCGCGATGAACGCAGTGATCGACCACTGCCCCTCTTCATTGAAGAATGCACCGGCCAGCGCCTTGCTGACCGGATAGGCAATGAACAGCGCCATCAGCACGCCGCAGCCTATGACTGCCGCCGCCACGAACAGGTCGCCCTTGAAAAGCCCCAGCCGCGCGATGCCGAAAGCGGCCAGCAGCGTGAGCGCGGTGAGCGCCACGAATCCGCCCGCGCCGATGCCGAACTGGTTGACCGCCAGCTCGCCGAACTGCGCGTTGAGCGTCGCAACGCTCCAGCCGCGCGCGCCAATGGTGAAGCCCGCGACCGCAAGGCCGATGGCACCCAAGGCGCCACCAGCCAGAAGCCAGCGCCCCTGCGAGCGGCCGGGCGGCAGCCACGCGCCGATGGCGCACATCGCCAGGCCCGCGAGCCCGATGAAGAGCCAGTTGCGGCCTTGAGTGGCCGCCTGCATCAGTCCGTTGGCGCCTTCGGCCTGGCCGAACACCTGCGGAACGGCCTCGTACCAGGTCGCGTCCTGGATCGCATACCAAGGCAGCACAAGGTAGGCCGCAAAGCCCAAGGCCACCCAGGCCCAGATCCAGCGCTGCGAACGCCGGGCCGAAGCAGCGGCGGCCGGATTGGCGGGCGCGGCGCCGGCGGCGACAGTGCCCACTCAGCGCGGCAGCGAGTTGACGTCTTTTTCCCAGCGCGCAATCAGGCGCCGGCGCTCGGCGCTGGCGCCGTACTTGGCGTAGTCGTAGTTGATGAACTTGATCTTCTTGAAGTCCGGAATGCGAGGATCGAGCTTGGCGGCGCTGTTGCTCGGCAACTGGAACTGCTTGTTGGCGGCGCCAAGCTCCTGCGCGCCGGGCGTCAGCGCCCATTCGTAGAACTTCTTCGCGGCCTCGAGGTTGCGCGCGCCCTTGATGATGCTCATGGAGCCGATCTCGGCGCCCGTGCCGTCGCTGGGCGTGATGGTCTCGACCGGAAAGCCCTGCATCTTCTCGCCCGGGCCGTCATGCACGAAGCTGATGGACACCGCCGTTTCGCCGCGCGCCACCGCCTTGATGGGGCCGGTGCCCGAACGGGTGTATTGGCCCACGTTCTTGTGCAGCGCCTTGAGGTATTCGAACGCCTTGTCTTCGCCCATGAGTTGCACCAGCGTGGCGATCATCGTGTAGGCCGTGCCGCTGGAGGCAGGATTCGCCACCTGGATGTCGCCCTTGTATTCGGGCTTGAGCAGGTCGGCCCAGGTCTTGGGCACGGGGAGCTTCTTCTTGGCGAGCAGCTCGGGGTTGTAGCCGAAGCCCAGCGGACCCGAATAGATGCCGACCGTCTTGTAGCCCGACTGTTTGGCCTGCTGCTGGGCCCACGGGTGCAACTGCGCCAGCGTGGGCGACTTGTATTCGAGCGTGAGGCCCTGCTCGGCCGCCTGCAGGTGCGGGTCACCGGTGCCGCCGAACCACACGTCGGTCTTGGGGTTGTCCTTTTCGGCGATGAGCTGGGCCAGGGCCTCGCCCGAGCCCTTGAGCGACATGTTGATGCGGGTACCGGTGGTGCGTGCATACACGGTGGCAATCACGTTGCACCATTCAGCCTGGACCGAGCAGATCACGTTGACCGTGCCCTGGGCCGATGCGGCGGCCGACAAGCCCAGCAAGGCCGCTGCAGTAAAAAGCTTCTTCATGTGAAAACCCCGCCTTGAAAACAAAAATAGGCCTCCCGGCCGGGGTTGAGCGTAGCTTTCGTACAGGTTTCATGAATTGGTACAAGTACCATTCGGTTGAAACAGCCCACTCGGCACCAAGACAAAGGAAATTCGACACATGAGCTTCGATCTCGTTCTGTTCGGCGGTACTGGCGATCTTGCATGGCGCAAGCTGATGCCCGCGCTGTTCCAGGCCTTCAGGCACGGCAGCCTGCCGAAAGACGGACGCATCGTCGGCGTGGCGCGGGACGACCTCTCGGACGACCAGTACCGCGAGCTGATCCAGTCGCGCTTCAATGCCGTGGAAGGCGCGAAGCGTCCCTCGGCCGAAGAGTTCGAGAAGTTCGCCTCGCTGCTGCACTACCTGCGCATGGACTTGTCCAAGCCGGCCGACTACACGCGGCTTGCCGAGCTGCTGAAGCAGCGCAATGCCGACACCGTGGTGATGTATGTGGCCACGGCACCCGCGCTCTTCACCCAGGTGGTGGAGCAGATCGCCGCGGCGGGCCTGAACGGACCGACCACCCGCATGGTGCTTGAAAAGCCGCTGGGCCACGACCTGGCGTCCAACCGCGCGATCAACGCCGCCGTGTGCAAGGTGCTCGAGGAAAAGCAGGTTTTCCGCATCGACCACTACCTAGGCAAGCCTTCGGTGCAGAACCTTTTCGCCATGCGCTTCGGCAACGCGCTGTTCGAGCCGATCTGGCGTCGCGAGCACATCGCCAACATCCAGATCACCATTGCCGAAGACCTGGGCGTCGAAAAGCGCGGCGCCTTCTACGACCAGACCGGCGCCTTGCGCGACATGGTGCAGAACCACGCGCTGCAGCTGGTCTGCGCCATCGGCATGGAACCGCCGATCAACTCGCATGCGGACGCCATCCGCGACGAAAAGCTCAAGGTGCTGCGCGCGCTCAAGCCCTGGACGCCTGAAACGCTGGGACTGCATGCCATTCGCGGGCAATACACGGCCGGCACGGCCTACGGCGAGCGCGTGCCGGGCTACAGGGAAGAACCTGGCGTGGACCCCGACAGCCGCACCGAGACCTTCGTGGCGCTGCGCACCGAAATTGCCAACTGGCGCTGGGCCGGCGTGCCGCTCTACATTCGCACCGGCAAGCGGCTGGCCTCGCGCGATGCTCGCATCGAGGTCAACTTCAGGCCGACGCCGCACGCGATCTACCGCGCGCCCTCGGGCGCCGTCAACAAGCTGGTGATCAACCTGCAGCCCAAGGACGGCCTGGAGCTGCACATGCTCGCGCAGGCGCAGGACAACCGCCGCAGCAACGGCCACCAGAGCGCCGCGCAGCTGGCGCCTGTGCAGCTCGACCTGGACTTCGACAAGCGCTTTGGCGCCGAACGCGTGGGCGCCTACGAACGGCTGCTGCTCGACGTGATCGACGGGCGCCTGAACCTGTTCGTGCGCAGCGACGAGCAGGAAGAAGCGTGGCGCTGGGTCGAGCCGCTGATCGACAGCTGGGCATCGGACGGCGGACCGCGCCCTTACGCGGCGGGCACCTGGGGCCCGAGCGCCTCGAGCGCGATGATTGCGCGCGACGGCTTCTCGTGGGGCGAGGAGCAGTAGGCCCGCGCGCTCAGCCGAACTGGATGCAGCGCATGCTCAGCGTGCCTGACTGGAACCCTTCGTAGATCGTCTTTGCGCGTTCGTTCGACCCCGCGGCGCCGAGGGCGTAGAGAAAAGGAAAGTAGTGGTCCGGCGTTGCAACAGCGGTCGCGGCGCCCTCCAGCTTTTCGTAGGCGACCAGTGCGCGGTCGTCACGGCCTGCCAGCGCGGCCTTCACCGCGTCGTCGAACCCTTGCGCCCACGGCCGGCTGGCCGCGGGCCCGTCGGGCGTGCCGCGGTCGGTGGCCCGCAGGTTGTGCACCACGTTGCCGCTTCCCATTACCAGCAGGCCCTTGTCGCGCAGCGCCGCAAGGTCGCGGCCGATGGCGTAGTGAAACGCCGCCGGCTTGTCGTAGTCGATGCTGAGCTGGAAAACAGGAATGTCGGCCTTCGGGTACAGGTGCTTCAGCACCGTCCACGTTCCATGGTCCAGGCCCCATTGCTGGGTGCCCACCACGGGGGTTTGCTTGACAGCGCCGATGGCTTCGCGTGCCAGCACGGGATGGCCCGGCGCCGGATAGTCGATGTCGAAAAGCGCCTGGGGAAAGCCGCCGAAGTCGTGAATCGTCTTCGGCCGCTCCTGCATTCCGACGCCCGTGGCGCCGCGGCTCAGCCAGTGGGCCGATACGCTCAGAATGGCCGAAGGCCGCGGAAGCTCCTTGCCCCACGCGGCCAGGCGCCGGGTAAAGGCGTTGTCCGCCAGTGCGTTCATGGGCGAGCCGTGGCCGATGAAGATGACCGGCAAGCGCCGCGCAGGCGTACCCGCTGCGGCATTCGATAGCGAGCAAAGAGATGCCAGCGTGGCGGTTGCACCGATCGCGGAGCTCATGAGAAAGCCGCGGCGGCCGAGTTCCGCCTGAATCGCTCGGCTGCTGTCTTCGCTCGGGTGCTTCTTCATTGTCATGGCCGCACTCTGCGCCGGCCCGCCGGGCAGGTCAGTGCGTTTGCGCACAGCTTTTGGCTAGATGCGGCCTTCCTCCGCCGCATGGCAGGCCACCTGCACGCCCTTGATGCTCAGGAGCTTCGGCCGCTCGGCCGAGCAGCGCGCATTCGCGTGCGGGCAGCGTGGATGAAACGCACAGCCCGTAGGCGGATTGAGCGGGTTCGGCACTTCGCCCCGGACCGGCGTGCGTGCACGGCCGGTGTGCTTCATCTGCGGAATCGCATCGAGCAGCATGCGCGTGTACGGATGCTGCGGCTCGGCGAAGAGCTTTTGCTTGTCGGCCACCTCGACCAGCCGGCCCAGGTACATCACCCCAACCTGGTCGGCCACGTGCCGCACCACCGCGAGGTTGTGCGAGATGAAGAGATAGGTGAGCCCCTGCTGGCGCTGCAGGTCCTTCATGATGTTGAGCACCTGCGCCTGCACGCTCACGTCGAGCGCGGAGGTGGGCTCGTCGCACACCAGAAACTCGGGCTGCGTGGCGAGCGCGCGCGCAATCGAAATGCGCTGGCGCTGGCCGCCGGAGAACTGGTGCGGGTATTTGCTCATGTCCAGCGGCGAGAGGCCGACCGACTTGAGCAGTTCGCCCACGCGTTCGCGCAGCTCGGCCTTGCCGCTCAGGATGCCGTGCTCGCGCAGCGGCTCGCCGATGATGTCTTCGACGATCCAGCGCGGGTTCAGGCTCGCGTAGGGGTCCTGGAAGATCATCTGGATGCGGCGGCGCAACTTGCGGCCTTCGGGCGTCTTGAAGGCGGCGTGCGCATCCTGTCCGTCGAATTGCAGTCCGCCGCGCGTCGGCGCATACAAGCCGACCAGCAGGCGCGCGACGGTGCTCTTGCCGCAGCCCGATTCGCCGACCAGCGCCAGCGTCTTGCCGCGCTCGATGGAAAAGCTCACGCCGTCCACTGCATGCAGCAGCACGCGGGGCTTGCGTTCGAGCACGCGATTGAGCCAGGGCGGCGACACGTCGAAAGTGCGGGCCAGGTCGTGTGCGACGACGAGCGGCTCGCCGGCTTCCGTGCTGCGGGGTTCGAGTACTGCGCTCATCGGGTGACCTCTGCAATCGGTGCGGCCGCATCGGGAACGGCGCGTTCGCCGGCAAGCTGCGCATCGTGGTGCCGGGCCGCAAGTTCGGCCTGGCCCTTGTGCGGATCGGCGGCATCGTGCAGCCAGCATGCGGCGCGCGTGGCGCCCGCGTGCATGAGTTCGGGCCGTTCCGAAAGACAGCGTGCGAAAGTGCGCGGGCAGCGCGGGTTGTAGGCACAGCCCTTCGGAATGGCGTTGAGCCGGGGCATGGCGCCGTCGATCTGGTTCAACCGCTCACGATCGCTGGCCATGTCGGGAATCGACGCCATCAGGCCGGAGGTGTAGGGGTGCGCCGGCTGGTGGATCACTTCGTGCACCGGGCCGATCTCGGCGATTCGGCCCGCATACATCACGGCCACGCGGTCGCAGGTTTCGGCAATCACGCCCATGTCGTGCGTGATCAGCATCACGGCGGCGCCGCGCTCCTTGCAGACGCGCTTGAGCAGCTGAATGATCTGTGCCTGGATCGAGACATCGAGCGCGGTGGTCGGCTCGTCGGCGACGATGAGCTTGGGCTCGGCCGCGAGCGCGAGTGCAATCACCACGCGCTGGCGCATGCCGCCCGAAAACTGGTGCGGAAAATGGTCGATGCGCTGTTCGGCGGCCGGAATGCCGGTGTCCTGCAGCAGGCCGACGGCGCGGCGCCGGGCCTCGGCTTCGGTCACCGGAAGATGGGCGCGGATGGTTTCCACCAATTGCCGGCCGACGGTGTAGAGCGGGTTCAGCGAGGTCAGCGGGTCTTGGAAGATCGCGCCGATCTTGCGACCCCGGATGGGGCGCATCGCATCGAAACCCAGGTTGTCGATGCGCTGGCCTTCGAGCACGATTTCACCGCTGGCCACGCGGCCCGGCGGCTCGAGCAACCCGATGATGGCAGCGCCCGTGAGCGACTTGCCGGCACCTGATTCACCCACCACGCCCAGGATTTCACCGGGTGCGATGTCGAAAGAAATACCGTCGAGCGCGCGCAGCGTACCGCGGCGATGCGGAAACTCGACGACGAGGTTTTTGACCTGGAGCAGCGTCATGTTGGCGTTGTCCTTTTTGGTTTCAGCGCAGGCGCGGGTTGAGCGCATCCCGCAGCCAGTCGCCGAGCAGGTTCACGCTGAGTGCGATCAGCACCAGCATCAGGCCGGGGAACACGGTGATCCACCACTCGCCCGAGAACAGATACTGGTTGCCAATGCTGATCAGCGTTCCTAGCGAAGGAGATGTCGGCGGCACGCCGACGCCAAGGAACGACAGCGTCGCCTCGGTGATGATGGCGGTGGCCACCTGAATGGTGGCCAGCACCATCACCGGCCCCATCACGTTGGGCAGCACATGGCGCAGCATGATGCGCAGCGGCGCCACACCCGTTACGCGGGCGGCCTGCACGTATTCCTTGTTGCGCTCCACCAGCGTGGAGCCGCGCACTGTGCGCGCATATTGCACCCAGCCCGTCAAAGAAATGGAGATGATGAGCACGCCGAAGGCCAGCGATTCATGGGCGCCCGGGAACAGCGCACGGCCGACGCCCGCAATGAGCAGCGCCACCAGAATGGGCGGAAACGACAGCATCACGTCGCAAACGCGCATCAGGAAGGAATCGAGCCAGCCGCCGAGAAAGCCGGCGAGCAGGCCGAATACGACGCCGACCGTGATCGACAGCAACACCGAGACGACGCCGACGATCAGCGAAATGCGGGCGCCGTAGATCACGGCCGAAAGGATGTCGCGGCCCTGGTCATCGGTGCCGAGCAGGTATTTGGAAGAGCCTTCGGCGGTCCATGCCGGCGGCAGGCGCGCATCGCCGAGTTCGAGCGTTGCAAGGTCGAACGGGTTATGCGGAGAAACCCATCCGGCAAAGACCGCGCAGAACACGCAGGCCAGCGCGATGAGTGCCGCACCGATTGCCACGGGCGAAGTGCGGAAGCTGTAGCCGACGTCGCTGTCGAGCCAGCGGGCAAGTGTTTTTTTCATCGTGAAGCAAAAGGAATGGGCCCGCAAGAAGCGGGCCCATGGTCAGGCCGCCCATCGGGCGGCCGGCGGAATCACGGCTTGATGCTCATCCACTTGAAGTACATGAAGTTGTCGGCCAGTTGCACCAGCTCGACCTTCTTGCTCACGCCCCACGCCAGCGACTGCTGATGCAGCGGCAGGGTACCGATGTCGTCCGCATGGATCTTGAAGGCTTCCTTGATCAACTCGTTGCGCTTGGTCTTGTCGCTTTCGGACTGGATCTTCTTCGTCAGTTCGTCGAGCTTGGGATTGCAATACGCGCCCAGGTTGAACTGGCCCGTGCCCTTGTCGTCCGGACAGGCGGTGAGCGAGCTCAGCGCGTTGTGCGAGTCGTAGGTGGTCGGGGTCCAGCCCAGCATGTAGAAGCTGGTGTCGCGGCGCAGGATCTTGGGGAAGTAGGTGCCCTTGGTCTCGGCAGCCAGGTTGATCTTGACGTTGATCTTCGCGAGGTTGGCGGCCACGCTCTGGCAGATCTGGCCGTCGTTCACGTAGCGGTCGTTCGGGCAGTTCATCGTCACTTCAAAGCCGTTCGGATAGCCGGCTTCGACCATGAGCTTCTTGGCGGCTTCCACGTCGAACGGCAGGCGCTTGTCCTGCTCGGCAGTCCAGCCGTTGATGCCGGGGCCGACCAGGAGGCCGGTCGGACGGGAAGCGCCACGCATCACGGTGCGCTGGATGCCGGCGATGTCGATGGCCTGGTAGACGGCCTGTCGCACGCGCTTGTCCTTGAACGGATTCTTGCCCTTGATGTTGGAGTACAGCAGCTCGTCGCGCTTCTGGTCCATGCCCAGGAAGATGGTGCGCAGCTCGGGGCCGGTGATGACGCGGGCGGTGGGCGCCGCATTGATGCGCGCGATATCTTGCACCGGCACCGGCTCCATCACGTCGACTTCGCCCGAGACCAGCGCGGCCACGCGGGTGGCGGGATTGGCGATGGGGGTGAAGACGATTTCTTGCGCGTTGCCGTCGATCTTGCCCCAGTAGGTGCCGTTGCGCGAGAACACGGTGCGCACGTTCGGCTGGCGCTCGCGCACGCGGAACGGGCCGGTGCCGTTGGCCTTGAACGACGCGGTGTTCTCGATGCCCTTGCGGCGGTCGACTGGCTTGGTGGCCTGGTTTTCCTCGCACCACTTCTTGCTCATGATCATGGTGAGCGAGATCACGTCGGGCAGGATCGGGAAGGGGCCGTTGGTTTCGATCTCGACGGCGAGATCTCCCACCTTGCGCACGGCCTTGATGTCGCTCAGCGTGGCGCGAAGGTCGGAACCGTCGCCCTGCGCACGCGCAAAGCTGAACACCACGTCGTCGGCGGTGAACGGCGTGCCGTCGTGGAACACCACGCCCTTGCGCAGTTCGAAGCGCCAGATGTTCGGCGAAGTCTGCTTCCAGCTGGTGGCGAGCAGCGGCGCCAGGCTCAGGTCCTTGTTGCGCCCCACGAGGGTTTCATAGACGTTGGCGGTCACGCTCAACTGCAGCGACTCGTTGAGCGAGTGCGGATCGAGCGACAGCGCGTCGCCCTGATTGGCGATGCGGATGGTCTGCGCGCTCGCGACCAGGCTGATGGCGCCCAGGGCGCACAGAACGGCGGCCGCGGCCACTTTCTTCTTGAAACTCATTGGGAACACTCCTCGGGTTGGAATCGGAAATACATCAAGGCGCCGCTGTAGCGGCGTCTTTCACGGGCTGCCCGCTGCGGATAGCAGCCAGCGGCATGCCCTGCTCGATCAGCCCCGCATGCAATGCGGCGCCGAGCGGCAGGATCTCGTCGTTGAAGTCGTAGCGGCTGTTGTGCAGGAAGGCGCCGTTCTTCACGTCCTGGCCAATGCGCAGGTAGGCGCCCGCCTTTTTCTGCAGCATGAAGGAGAAGTCTTCGGCGCCCATGCTGGGCTCCATGCTGCGGTCGACATTGGAGGCGCCCACCAGCGACTCGGCCACGTCGGCGGCGAACATCGCCTCGGGCGCGGTGTTGATGGTGGCGGGATAGATGCGCTCGTACTTGATGGTGGCCGAAGCACCAAAGCCCGCGGCCACTGCCGTGCAGAGCTCGGTCAGCCGCTGCTCGACCTGAGCCTGCACGCGCGCGCTGAAGGTGCGCACGGTGCCGACGAGCGTGGCTTCGCCCGGGATGACGCTCATCGCGCCCAGGTCGCCCGCCTGCACGGCGCAGATGCTGACGACCGCCGCATCGATGGGACGCACGTTGCGCGAGACGATGGTTTGTGCCGCCGTGATGATGTGCGCGGCAACCACCACGGGATCGATGGTCTGGTAGGCATGGGCCCCGTGCCCGCCCTTGCCCTTGATTTCGATGGTGATTCGGTCGGCCGCGGCCATCATGGCGCCGCGGTTGATGCCCACGGTGCCGGCCGGCATGCCGGGCCAGTTGTGCATGGCATAGACCGATTGCACCGGAAAGCGGTCGAACAGGCCGTCTTCGATCATCACGCGCGCGCCGGCAAAGCCCTCTTCGCCGGGCTGGAAGATCAGCACCGCGGTGCCGTCGAAATTGCGGGTTTCGGCCAGGTAGCGCGCCGCGCCCACCAGCATGGCGGTGTGTCCGTCATGCCCGCAGCCGTGCATCAGGCCGTCGTTGGCGGAGCGCCAGCCGAAATCGTTGTCTTCGCGCATGGGAAGCGCGTCCATGTCGGCGCGCAGGCCGATCATTCGCCGGCTGGCCGTGGACTTGCCGCGGATGACGCCCACCACGCCGGTCTTGCCGATGCCCTCGTGGATCTCGTCCACGCCACAGGCACGCAGCGCCTCGCGCACGCGGCCAGCCGTGTAGACCTCTTCGAAGCCGAGTTCAGGGTGCGCATGCAGATCGCGGCGAAAGGCCGTGATCTCCGGATAGAAGCTCGCAATGTGCGCAAACGCCCTTCCGGAGGCTTGCAGTCGCGGTGCTGCGGCAGCCGTCATCTCAATGTCCTCCCGTCTTGCCAACGCGCAGCCGCGGATCGACCACGAAGTACAGCAGGTCGACCACCAGGTTGATCACCACGAAGATGAGGGCAATGAGGCACAGGTACGCCGCCATCACCGGAACGTCGGCAAAAGTCACGGCCTGGATGAACAGCAACCCCATGCCGGGCCACTGGAACACCGACTCGGTGATGATGGCGAAGGCGATCAGCCCGCCGAGCTGCAGGCCGGTGATCGTCATGACCGGCACCAGCGTGTTCTTGAGCGCATGGCCGAAGTGAATGGCGCGGTTCGTCAGGCCGCGAGCCCGCGCAAACTTGATGTAGTCCGTGCGCAAGACCTCGAGCATTTCGGCGCGGACCAGCCGCATGATCAGCGTGAGCTGGAAGATTGCGAGCGTTATTGCGGGCAGAACGATGTGGTGCCAGCCATCGGCACGCAAGAGGCCGGTGCTCCACCAGCCGAACTGCACGGTTTCGCCGCGTCCGAAGCTTGGGAACCAACCCATCGTGACGGCGAAGACGAGGATCAGCAAGATCCCGATCAAAAAGGTAGGCAGCGACACGCCGAGCAGCGACACGGTCATGAAGACCTGGCTCAGGAAGGTGCCTCGGCGCAGCGCCGTGTACACGCCCATCGGAATGCCGATGAACAACGCCAGCACGGCGGCAACAAGCGCCAACTCAAGGGTGGCAGGAAAGCGCTCGCCAATGAGGCGCGAGACTTTGGCGCCCTGGCGCAGGCTCAGGCCGAACTCGCCTTGCGCGGCATTGACGAGAAAGTGCCAGAACTGCACGAAGAAGGGTTGGTCGAGCCCCAATGCGGCGCGCAGCTCGCGAATCTGCTCGGGCTTTGCATCCTGGCCCAGCAGAAAGACGACGGGGTCGCCCACATATTGAAAGAGAAGAAAGGCGATGAACGCAACCGCGATCATGACGATCACGGCCTGGATCAGGCGGCGCAAGACGAAGGCAATCATTCAGCAAACAGAGTGAGCAGGCATGCTAGCAGTGCAAGGTGCGTGCCCGCACGGTGATTCCCCGGGGGTGCACGCCGATGGTGCGTTTACCTGAGGCTACGCACCAGCAAAATCCCAATAAAAAAAGCCACTCGACTTTCGTCGAGTGGCTTTTGTCTTTCGATTCAAAGCTGGCCTGAGCCAGCCTCAAATTAGAAAGCGTGACGGATACCGAAATCGTAGCCGGTCGAGTTCTTCGGGGTGAAGACACCGCCACCGGTCACGAAAGCCGGGCCGCCAACGGTCAGGTTCGCGCCGTTCTTGTTGCTGATGCGAGCAACGGTAGCGTACAGGGCCGTGCGCTTCGACAGGTTGTGCACGTAGCCGAGAGCCAGCTTGCTAGCCTTCGGATCTGCTTCAGCCGGTGCGAACGGGCTTTGGACTTCGTTGAAGTCGTACTTGACGCGCGAGTACGAAGCGCGGATCAGGCCAGCGCCAACCGGCACGGTCACGCCGAGCAGGTAGCCGGTCAGGTCCACGTCAGGACGGCCGCCGGTGAACAGCGGGGTCACTTCGTAGTCGATCTTGTTCTTGGCGCGCGACACTTCACCGAAGAGCTTCACGGGACCGAAGTCATACGAAGCGCCGAGGTTCAGCGTGTTGACCTTGGTGGTCGTGCCGACGTAGAACTGATCGCCAACCGTGCTGCTGCCGTAAGCAAGAGCGACGTCCAGCGGGCCGTTGGCGTAGCCGAAGCGGCCACCAACGTAACGGCCTTGGCGCGAGTTGTTCGCGACATCAGGCGTGGCCAGGCCAGGGCTGTACTTGGTCTTCTCGCTGAAGCCGTACTGCACTTGACCGTAGAAACCACCCAGGTTCGGCGGCAGGAAGTAGCCGATGGTGTTGCTGGCGCGGGTGTAGTTGTTCTGACCCACGTTGGCGAACGGAGCCGTCGACGCTGCGGGGGTACCGAAGGCGCCGAAGGCGCTGTTGGCCGTCGAGATGATGTTGGTGCCAACGCCGTTGGTGCCAAACGGATCGAACACGGTGTCGTTCCAGAAGGTCGGGGTGTAGTCACGGCCGAGGCGGACTTCACCGAAACCACCCGACAGGCTCACGGTCGAACGACGGTTGAACGTCGCGATACCTTGCTGGCCGTCGTCGTTGGAGATCGGGGCTTCGAGCCAGAAGCTGGCAGCCAGGCCACCGCCGAGGTCTTCCGTACCACGGAAGCCGATACGGCTGGAGTTGTAGCCCGAGTTAGCCAGTTCGCGACGGCTGACCTTGACGCTGCCTTGGTTCAGGTAGGTCGGAATGCCGAAAGCATTGGGGAAAACCGTCGGGTTCAGGTCACGCGAGGTGGACGAGTAGCCGCTGATCGACGCGTCGACCACACCGAACAGCGTGACGGACGACTGAGCCGAGGCAACACCGGCAACAGCCAGGGCAGCCAGAGCAACTAGAGATTTTTTCATTGCAAGTTTCTCCAAGGTTAAACATAGGGCTCCGGTGCGAAGGGCTCACCGTGACTGGCACTTTGTGCTCCCACCGGACCCCGGGCCAACCTCCTTTTGGGAAGTTGATGCTATTGCACCAGAGCCGCTGCGGCAGGGCAAAACAATTCGCCCGAAAACTCAGGTGGCCCACGCGTTTCGTTGCAGTAGTGCAACAAAGGGGTTGGACGCCCTCGTGAACCACAATGTGAAATGAAACAAGGTTCCGGCCAGCGCCTTTTTGCTTCGGTTCAAATAGACGCATGATCTTTTCGCTCGATTCCGCCCTAGCCGCAGCGGATGCGGCATTACGTACTCTTTTTGCCCGACCTCACTCCACCCGGGCCATGCCCCATCCGGCTCAAGCCCCCGGCGAACTGAGTGACTCGGAACGGCGCGAGGCCGGCGCGTTGATGCGGGTCAACCACGTGGGAGAAGTGTGCGCACAGGCGCTTTACACCGCGCAGGCCGCGGTGGCGCGCGATCCCGTCCTCCGCACCCGATTGCTCGAGGCCTCCCATGAAGAAACCGATCATCTGGCGTGGACACGACAGCGCCTGGACGAACTCGGCGCCCGGCCTTCGGTTCTAAACCCGCTCTGGTATGCGGGGGCTTTCGGCCTGGGGTTGATAGCTGGTCGCCTGGGAGATCCGCTGAGCCTCGGGTTTGTTGCAGAAACCGAACGCCAGGTGGAAGCCCATCTGGAGAGCCATCTGGGGCGCCTTCCGCCCGCCGACAGCGCCTCACGGGCCGTGGTCGAGCAGATGAAAGTCGATGAAGCTCGCCACGCCGCTCAGGCCATTGACGCCGGCGCTTCGGAACTGCCGGCGCCGGCCAAGGCCCTGATGCGGTTCGCCTCCCGCGTCATGACCACGGTAGCGCATCGAATCTGAGATCTGCCGCCTCAGGTCTCGATCAGATCGAAGCTGGTGGTGATCTCGGCCGTTTTCGCAAGCATGATGCTCGCCGAGCAGTAGGTGTCGTGGCTCATTGCGATGGCGCGTTCCACGGCAGCGGCAGGAATGCCCTTGCCCGCCACCGTGAAGTGCATGTGGATCTTGGTGAAGACCTTGGGGTCCTTTTCCGCCCGTTCGCTGGTCAGCTTGACGCTACAGCGCTCCACCCGATGGCGACCCCGCTTCAGGATCAGCACCACGTCGTAGGCCGTGCAGCCGCCGGTGCCCGCGAGAACCGTCTCCATGGGCCTAGGGGCCAGGTTCTGGCCGCCGTTTTCGGGCTTTGCCGCATCCGGCGCGCCATCCATCGTCAATACATGGCCGCTGCCTGTCTCGGCCACGAATCCCATGGCCGAGCGGGTGCCGGCATCGCCAGTCCAACTTACTGTGCATTCCATCTTGTCAGATCCAATCGGGACGCTCAGTGAAAAAAGTTCGCTGAGACATCAATTTGTGTGTGGGAAAAGCGTCACTCGCTTGTTGCAACGCAGCAAACAACCGATATACTTTATTTCATCGCGCACGAAGCCGTGCGCACCGGTTGTCTCCTCCACCCTTCCAATTGGTGGATTTAGCCCCGAGCTGCAAAGCTCGGGGCTTTTTTCTTTGCAGCGCCGGTTACTTCGCGCGTCGGCACCCACTCTAGTTTTAGCGCCGAAAGGGCAGTTGCTCTGGCTGCCCTGGCTGTTGCCGGTGTTGCCTCGGCTCAGTCGTCCGTCACGCTGTTCGGTGTGGTCGACGCATCGATCAGCGGCTACTCGTCCACCTCGCGTGACATGTACAACGGCGTCTCGTACAACGCTTTCGGCGTTCCCGTCTACGACCCGTTCTATGTCAACCAAGGCAGCGTCAGGACGAGCAAAACCGGTCTGGCCAATTCGGGCTACAACTCCAGCCGTCTCGGCTTCCGTGGGACCGAAGACCTCGGCGGCGGCCTGGCAGCCAGCTTCTGGCTCGAAGCCCCGATCACCAACGACGACGGCGCAACCGGTGTCTCGACGTTTGCTCGTCGCTCGACCGTGAGCCTTTCGGGCGGTTTCGGTGAAGTCCGCCTCGGCCGCGACTACACCCCGACCTTCTGGAACGACACCGTGTTCGATCCGTTCGGCACCAACGGCGTTGGCACCAACCTGATCTCGACCGCGAACGGCTTCAACCCCAGCGGCGGCGCAGGCGGTTTCGGTGGCAACCTCAATTCCACGCGTGCCAGCAACTCGATCGGCTACTTCCTCCCGCCGAACCTGGGCGGCTTCTACGGCCAGGTGATGTACGCGTTCCACGAGCAGACCAAGTACCGCCCCGGGCTGGCTACGCCCGACGTCCCGAACAACTCGCGCGCCGGTCGCTACGTCGGTGGCCGCTTCGGCTATGCCAATGGCCCGTTGGACGTTGCCCTGGCCTATGGCCAAAGCACCGTCGGCGACGACTTCTATGCCGGTGTGACCAACAAGGTCAACACCCTGAACCTCGGCGCTTCGTACGACTTCGGTCCCGCCAAGCTCTTCGGTGAACTGTCGCAAGCCAAGCTCAAGACCGACATCGACGGCAACTTCATCGTCGATCCGGGCTCCGTGCCTTCGACGAAGCTCAACGGCTGGCTGCTGGGCGTGACGGTTCCCGTCGGCGCTGGCTTGATCCGAGCGTCCTACTCGGCCGTGAAGTACAAGACCGGCGGCAGCAACGACGACTTGTTCTTCAACGACCAACGCAACAATCCGAAGGCCAGCAAGCTGGCTCTCGGCTATGTCCACAACCTGTCGAAGCGCACGGCCCTGTACGCAACGGTGGCTCGCGTGAGCAACAAGAACGGCGCATCGCTGTCGGTGGGCAACCAGCCGTTCATCAGCAACAGCGTCTTCACCCCGAAGAATTCGACCGGCTACGACTTCGGCATCCGCCACGCTTTCTGATCACCGTTTGATCCGATGCTGGCTCCCGCCAGTTCGAGTCGATTCAGTGTCAAGCCGCCCAGCGCAAGCCGGGCGGCTTTTTGGCGTTTTTCAACTCGCGCGGCCACGCCTGCTTTGCAGCAGTCCCACATTCATTTCCCCGTTCAGGACCGAAGCGTAGAACCGCTCGACCATGTTCACGCTCGTGCGCGCATTGCGCGCCAAGGTCAGCATGTCGATGCCCTGCCCGTACAACAGCCGCAATGTGATCGCGGTGTGGCGCAGGCAATAGAGCGTTCTCGACTGGCCGAGCGGCCCCTTCTCCAGCGCGGTGACCTCGAGCGCCCAATGGAAAAGAAAATTGAGCACTGCGAGCGCGTGTTCACGATTCTTCAATTGCGGCATGAAGATGTAGTCTTCCGCGCCACCACAGCCTTGCTCGCGACGATGAGCAAGCAGGGATTCATAAACCCGCACAGCCGGACGCAGGCTCACGATGGGCTGGCTGTGCCGCTTGGTTTCGGGCAAATTCATTCGCAGATAGACGTGCTTTCCGCGCACCATCTCTATGTGCTTGTGCTTCATGAGCTTGATGTCGCTCGGACGAACGAAGGTGTTCACCATCCAGCGAATCAACCAGGGGAGCTCCTCCGGCATGACGAGCAACTCGCGTGCGATCCAGAAGCGCTCGCCGGCCTCGAGTTGGTCGAGTACCGGATGCGGTTGTCCGCGCAACTTGCGCGCAGCCGCCACAACGGCCCGGTACTCCGCCACGCTGAAGCTGCCGCGCGGCTGGCTGCGCACCTTGACCTTCGGAAACGCCGGCGCGCTGCGAAGTACACCGATGTTCACGCCGTGCGTGATCACTTTGCGCAACAGCACCAGGTACTGCGCAATGGTCGTGCTGGTGAAGCCTTGCTCCCCCAGATGGTCGATCAGGCGTTGCGCGTCGGACGTGGCAAATGCCTGCGCCTGCACGGCACCCAGGAGCGGAACGATGTGGGCTCGCAACCGGTTGCCCATCACCTGCCAGGTGGGCCGTCCGATCTCCCCGCGTTGTACGCGCGCAGCCTCTGCCTGCATCAGTCCTTTGGAAAGGTCGCTGACAGAAACTGATAACAAATTTTGCTCATTTGTTAACTGATTTGCGGGCGCATGAATCGCGGGATAAGCACGCGCAAAAAATCCTGAATCGTTCGCAGCTGGGGCTCTTTGAATGAGGTTTATGACATTTGTGTCCATGTCATATCCGCAAGCAATCCCGATGCCTCTTATCATCGTCAGTTATCAAATGAAAACTCCCTTGGAAAAAATCGTGCGCGATGCCCCTGTTCCGGCGCTGACGCCTGCCGACTATCTCAGAAAAATTCTGAACGCCCGCGTGTACGACGTGGCGGTCGAATCCGCACTCGAGAAAGCAAATGCGCTCAGCCAACGGCTCGGCAACACGGTGCTGCTCAAGCGTGAAGACCAGCAGCCGGTCTTCAGCTTCAAGCTGCGCGGCGCGTACAACAAGATGGCGCATCTCACGCCCGAGCAGCTGGCAAGTGGGGTCATCTGCGCATCGGCCGGCAATCACGCGCAAGGCGTGGCATTGGGCGCACGCAAGCTGGGTACGCGCGCGGTGGTGGTCATGCCGGTGACGACACCCAGGCTCAAGGTAGATGCGGTGCGCGGTTTCGGCGGCGAGGTCGTGCTGCATGGAGACAGCTATTCCGATGCCTATCTGCATGCGCTCGAACTGCAGGCGCAGCAGGGCCTGACCTTCGTGCATCCGTTCGACGATCCGGACGTGATTGCGGGCCAAGGCACCATTGCGATGGAAATCCTGCGGCAGCACCAGGGGCGGCTCGATGCGGTCTTCGTCGCGATTGGCGGCGGCGGACTCATCTCGGGCGTGGCCAACTACATCAAGGCGGTGCGCCCGGAGATCAAGGTGATCGGCGTGCAGATGAACGACTCCGACGCAATGATGCAATCGGTGGCGGCGCGCCAGCGCGTGAGCCTGCCCGACGTGGGGCTGTTTTCAGACGGCACCGCGGTCAAGCTCGTGGGCGAAGAGACATTTCGCGTCGCCAGCAACCTCGTTGACGAATACATCGCGGTCGACACCGACGCCGTGTGCGCGGCCATCAAGGACGTCTTCGTCGACACCCGCAGCATCGTGGAGCCGGCGGGCGCGCTCGCGGTGGCCGCCATCAAGCAATACGTGGCCGGGCACGGCCGCCACGGCGAAACCTACGCAGCCATCTTGTGCGGCGCCAACATGAATTTCGACCGGCTGCGTTTCGTGGCCGAACGGGCCGAGGTCGGCGAAGAGCGCGAAGCGCTGTTCGCGGTCACGATTCCCGAAGAGCGCGGCAGCTTCCGCCGCTTCTGTGAACTGGTCGGCGAAATGCCGGCCATCGAATCGCAGGAAACGGGCTCCACCGGCGGCGCGCTGCGCAATGTGACGGAGTTCAACTACCGCATCAGCGACGCGGCCAAGGCGCACGTGTTCGTGGGCCTGACCACGTCGACGCGCGGCGAATCGAGCACCATCGCGCAGACCTTCAACGCCCACGGCTTCGATGCGCTCGACCTCACGCACGACGAGCTCGCCAAGGAACATCTGCGGCATCTGGTGGGCGGCCGCACGGGCCTTGCGCACGACGAGCGCCTGCTGCGCTTCGTCTTTCCCGAGCGCCCGGGTGCGCTGCTCAAGTTTCTGAACCTGATGCGGCCGAACTGGAACATCAGCCTCTTCCACTACCGCAACCAGGGGGCCGACTACGGCCGCATCCTGGTCGGCCTGCAGGTGCCGGCCAGCGACGCGGCGGCCTTCGACGCCTTCCTCGAAACGCTGGGCTATCCCTACGTCGAAGAGACGTCGAACCCGGCGTATCGCCTGTTCCTGCAGGCCTGACCGGAGCGCCCGCCTATTGCGCGAGTTGCGCAGGTGCCGGCGGCGGCATCTGCTGAGGTTGTTGCGGTTGCTGAGCTTGCTGAGCAGCCGCATCGGCCGGAGGCGGTGCCATCACCGGAGGCACGGTGGCCGGGAAAAGTCCTGTAGGCCGGGCCGCTGGCGAAGGCGCAGCCGGCATCGTCGGCCCCCCCGGACTGCCGATGCTGATCGGCGCCCGCACCGGCAACTGCAGCGTGAATGCCGCGGGGCCCTGCGCGCTGGTGCCGAGCGTTGCCGCACGCACTCCCACCGACTGCAGCACGTAGTTGTCGCCAACGCGCGAACCGACGCGGAACGGGCGCGGAGGCTTGCCGTCGATGGAAATCAGCGCGGCGCCCTGGTTGAAAGGGTCCGCCACCACGCCCGAAAGGGTAAAGCGGCTGGCCGCTTCCGGCGCTGCGGGCGCCGCTTCCGTTGCGGAAACCGCCCCCAGCAGCCGCGCAACCGCATCCGCATCCGCCGAAACAGCCGCTCGCGGCATTGTTGCCGCCGCGGCTACGGGTTCGGTCGGGCTCGCGAGCCGCAGTCCCCAGAACACCGCGGCGCCGGCTGCCAGCGCCCAGAGCCCCGTGGTTGCAACGGGGGCGTGCCAGCGGGCGGCGGAATAGGGACTTGTCATGGCCGCGGATTATCATGCAGCGCGCTTTCCGAAACATGTCATCCAAGCTATGAAAAAAATCCTTCGCGACGCAGCCCGCACCGCCCAGCGCGGCTTCACGCTGATCGAATTGATGGTGGTGCTGGTCATCATCGGTGTGCTTGCCGCGCTGATCGTGCCGAACGTGATCGAGCGCGCCGACGACGCCCGCGTGACCGCCGCCAAGACCGACATCAACAACCTGATGCAGGCGCTCAAGCTCTACCGCCTGGACAACCAGCGCTACCCCACCGCCGAGCAAGGCCTGCAGGCGCTGCTCACGCGCCCCACTGCCGGCCCGGCCGCGCCCAACTGGAAGCCCTACGTCGAGAAACTGCCGAGCGATCCGTGGGGCCATCCGTACCAATACATGAATCCGGGTATCAAGGGCGAAATCGACGTGCTCTCGCTCGGCGCCGATGGCCAAGCCGGCGGCGAGGGCAAGAATGCCGACATCGGCAGCTGGCAGTAGCCGCACGCGCGGCTTCACGCTGCTCGAGCTGATCGTGGTGATCGCGATCATCGCGATGGCCACTGCCGGCGTGAGCTTTGCGCTGCGCGACAGCAGCGCCGCCACGCTCGACCGCGAGGCCGACCGGCTGGCCGCGCTGCTCGAATCGGCCCGCGCCCAGTCGCGCGCAAGCGGCGTGGCAGTGCGTTGGCGCATCGTGGAAGGCGGCGGCTTTGTCTTCGACGGATTGGCCCCCGATGCGCTGCCCAGCGGATGGGCTTCCAGCGGTATCACTGCCCAGGCATCGCTGGCAGGCGGCGCCCCGGTTGCCGCCGTGCAGCTGGGCCCGGACCCGATCATTGCCGCGCAGCAGATCGAGCTGTATTCCGAAGGCCCGCCCGCGCGCTCGCTGCGCATCGCAACCGACGGCTTGCGGCCCTTCACCGTCACCACGCCATGAGCATTCGGCAGCGTTCGGCATGCGGCGGATTCACGCTGATCGAAGTGCTGATTGCGCTCGGCATCGTGGCGCTGGCGCTGGCGGCGGGTTCGCAGGCCACCATGTCGCTCACGCGCAATGCGCAGCGCCAGTCGGATCTTCTGCTGGCCGACCTGTGCGCAGAGAACGAGCTCGCGAAGGCGCGGCTCGCACGGCAAATGCCGGCGGTGGGCGATTCGGGTTCGATCTGCGTGCAGGCCGGCGTTTCGTTCAACGTGACCACCTCCACCATAGCCACGCTCAACCCGAATTTCCGGCGAGTGGACGTGCAGGTGCGCGATGAATCGAACGCCCCGGTGCTGCGCATCTCTACCGTGGTGGGCCGCTTCTGATGCGCCGCACCGCACGCCAGCAAAGAAAAAGCCGGCCGGGCTTCACCCTGATCGAACTGCTCGTGGCCGTTGCCGTGATGGCGCTGCTGGCGCTTGTAAGCTGGCGCGGGCTCGACGGCATGTCGCGCGCCACCACGCAGAACCAGCAGCGCGCCGACGCGGTGCTGACGCTGCAGACCACGCTGGCGCAATGGAGCGCCGATCTCGACGCGGTGACCGCGCTGGCGCAAACCCGCCCCATCGATTGGAACGGCCGCGTGCTGCGGCTCACCCGGCGCGGCAGCGATGCGGCGGCGCCCGCCATGCACGTGGTGGCATGGACGCTGCGCTCCGGTGCCGACGGTACCCGCTGGCGGCGCTGGCAGTCGCCGCCCTTCACCACGCGCGGCGAATGGCAGCAGGCCTGGAACATGGCCGCCTCCTGGGCGCAGGAAGGCGGCGCCGGAGACGTCGCCCTGATGCCGGTGGACAGCTGGCAGCTCTACTACTTTCGCGAAAACACCTGGACGCCCGCGGGCGAGTTGCCGACCGGCGCACCCAATCCGGCGAACCTCTCCAACCCGACAGGCGCCACCGTGAACATGCCTGACGGCATTCGCCTGGTGCTAAGCCTCGCTCCCGGCGAAGGGCTGGCGGGCACGCTCACGCGCGACTGGGTCAAACCCACGGTGGGGGCGCCGCGATCATGACCGCACCCTTCCTCGCAAGCCGCCAACTCTCGCACCGCCAACGCGGCGCCGCTTTGCTCGCGGCGATGCTCACCGTGATGCTGGTCGCGACCTTCTCCGCAGCGGCGCTGTGGCAGCAATGGCGCGCGTCCGAGGTCGAAGCCGCCGAACGCGGGCGCGTGCAGGCCGCGTGGGTGCTGATCGGCGCGCTCGACTGGTCGCGCCTCATCCTGCGCGAAGACGCCCTCACCGGTGGGCCCGACCATCTGGCCGAGCCGTGGGCCGTGCCGCTCGCGGAGGCGCGGCTCACCAGCTTTCTGTCGGCCGAGAGAAACGTGGCGAGCGACAACCTCGAAGGCCTGCCCGACGCGTTTCTGTCGGGCCGCATCGTCGATGCGCAGTCCAAGCTCAACGTGCTGTCGCTGGTCGACGGCAACAAACCCGTACCGGCGAGCGTTGCCACCTTCACCAAGCTGTTCAACATCCTGGGCCTGCCGGCCTCGGAGCTCAGCGTGATGACGAGCTCGCTCGTGCGCGCACTGGCAACTGGGACTGACCCGGCCGGCGGAGGCGATGCCGGCGCCGCGCCGCTCATGCCGCAAGAGGTTTCGCAGCTGGTGTGGCTCGGCCTTTCGCCGTCGACCGCGGCCGCCCTCGAGCCCTACGTGACGGTCCTGCCGATACGGACTCCGCTCAACATCAACACCGCAAGCGCCGAGGCCATCAGCGCCAGCTTGCCCTCCCTCACCATCAGCGATGCGCGCCAGCTGGTCGAAAAGCGCACCCGCTCGTTCTTCAAGCAGATTGCCGATGCCAACGCCACCCTCCCCAACGGCGGCACGCAGTTCAATGCCGCCCAGCACAGCGTGAGCACCCAGTTCTTCGAGGTCTACGGCCGGCTGCGGCTCGACCGCACCTGGGTGGAAGAGCGCTCGCTGCTGCAGCGCGACGGCGTCACCGTGAAGACGATCTGGCGCAATCGCGGGGCCGGCATGACGGCCCCTCCGGCTAAACCCTGAGTGCGGCTTCTTCCACCGGTTTTCTTGCCCCAAAAGCATCGCCCAATGCCCGTCGTATCTACGTCACACGCTACAAATAAAGTAGCGCCCGCGCAATAACCGCGCCCCTACAATCACCCGCCCTTCCGAAATCGAAATGACACCGCTGTTGCTCATTGCCCCCCTTCCTCCGGCGGACGCCGCGGGCGAGTACGACTGGGCCCAGGCAGGCGACGACGGCATCGCTTTGCGCAACCATGGCCGCGCGCTGCTCCCGCTGCTGCCGGCCAGCGCGGAAGTCACGCTCGGCATTCCCGCCGCGGCACTCTCCTGGCACCGCGTCACCCTGCCCAAAGGCAGCATGGGCAGCACTTCCAAGCTGCGCGCCGTACTCGACGGCCTGCTCGAAGAGCATCTGCTCGACGAACCCGAGGCATTGCACTTTGCACTCGAACCCGATGCCAAGGCCGGCGCGCCGGTGTGGGTGGCGGCCTGCAACCGCATCTGGCTGCGCAGCGTGGTGCAGGGGCTCGAGTCGGCGGGGCGGCGCGTGGTGCGCATCGTTCCTGAATTCGCACCGCAACCGGCCGACGGCCCGCCGCTCTTGCAGATCACTGGCGAAGCCGAGGCGCCGCAACTCGCGGTGTGCGACGCCGACGGCGTGGTGTCGCTGCCGCTTGCGGGTGCCGGGCTGGCGCTCTCCGGCAGCCTGCCGCTCGATACCGCGGTCATCACCGCCGAACCCGCCGTCGCCGAAGCCGCCGAGCAACTGCTCGAGCGCCGGGTGCCCATCGTGCAGGCGCCGCAGCGCTGGCTGCAGGCCACGCGCTCGCCCTGGGAGCTTGCGCAGTTCGATCTCGCCGTCACCGGCCGCGCCCGCGCCGGCAAGAAATTTGCATCTGTGGTCCAGACGCTTCGCTTCGCGCCCGAATGGCGCGCCGCGCGCTGGGGCGTCATCGCCCTGCTGCTCACGCAACTGGTCGGCCTCAACGCCTGGGCCTGGAAGGAACGCAATGCCCTCGACGCCAAGCGCCAGGCCGTCAAGACCATGTTGACCGAGACCTTTCCCTCCGTAAAGCTGGTGGTCGATGCGCCCGTGCAAATGGCCCGCGAAGTCGCGGCGCTTCAGCAGGCCGTGGGCGACGTCGCAGGCAGCGACTTCGAACCGATGATTGGTGCGCTCGCCACCAATCTCCCGCCGGGCCGCATACCCACCGCCGTCGACTACAGCGCCGGCCAGCTGCGTTTGCGCGGCCTGGGCCTGCAGCCTTCCGAGCTCACGCGGCTCTCCAGTGCCATGGGCCCGCGTGGCTACAGCGTGCGCGCCGAAGGCGATCTGCTGCTGGTGCAAGCCGAGGCTTCGCGATGAACGTCACCGAACAACTCCGGGCCCGCTGGGCTGCGCTCGAGCTGCGCGAGCGGCGCATGGTCGCCATTGCCGTGACGCTCGTGGCGCTCACGCTGCTGTGGTGGATTGCGCTCGCACCCGCCTTGCGAACCCTCACCGCGGCACCCGCCGAACACGCGCGGCTCGACGCGCAGTTGCAGCAGATGGCCACTTTGCAGAACCGCGCAAAGGCGCTGCAGGCCCAACCCCGGCTGAACCGCGACGACGCGCTGCGTGCCCTCGAAACTTCCGTGCGCCAGAGCCTGGGCACCAATGCCCAGCTCGTTACCGCCAGCGGCGATGGTGCCGCCACCGTCACGCTGCGCGCCACGCCGGACGACCTGGCCCAGTGGCTCTCGCAAGCACGCGGCAACGCCCACGCCGTGCCGCGCGAAGCCCACCTGACCCGGGCCGCCGCGGCGCCGCCGTCGGCGGGCAGCAAAGACCCGCAACCCCCGAAGGTGCGCTGGGAGGGCACGCTGGTGATGGCGCTGCCCGCGGCCCGTTGAGCACGAGCACCGCCGCATGGTGACGCGCTCTTCCCTTTCCGAACCCACGCCACCCCGCGGCTGGCGCTGGGCCTTGCTGGGCATCGTAATCGGCGCACTGCTCGCGCTTGTTCTGTTCGCGCCCGCCCGGTGGCTGGCCTCGGCACTTTCAAACTGGAGCCAGGGCCGGCTGCTGCTCGTCAACCCGCGCGGCACCGTCTGGAACGGTGCGGCGGCGGTGGTGCTTGCAAGCGGCGCAGGGGGCGCCGAGGCGGTGTCGCTGCCCGGCTCCCTCAACTGGCGCATGCGGCCCACCTGGAACGGCATGTTCGCCGTGCTCGACCTGCCCTGCTGCGCGGCCCGGCCGCTCCAGCTCAAGGCCAGCCCACGCGCGGACGGCATGCAGCTGCAGTGGGGCGACGGCAGCTCGCGCTGGCCCGCCACCTTGCTGACGGGCCTTGGCGCCCCCTGGAACACGCTCAAGCTCGAGGGCACGCTCGATCTTTCCACCAAGGCCTTGTCGATGCAGTGGGACGGCCCCGTGCTGCGCATCGCGGGCCAGGCCACGCTCGACGCCACCGATGTGTCGTCGAGCCTTTCCACCCTGAAGCCGATGGGCAGCTACCGGCTCACGCTCGAAGGCGGAAGCCGGCCGAGCCTGCTGCTGAGCACGCGCGAAGGCAGCCTGCAGCTGAACGGCAGCGGCAGCTGGAACGGCACGGCCTTTCGCTTCAACGGCGAAGCGAGTGCCGCACCCGGCCGCGAAGACGCACTTTCCAATTTGTTGAACATCATCGGACGGCGTGACAACACGCGTTCGATCATCACCCTGGGTTGATCATGATGAAGCCATTGACTTCGCACGGCAGCCGCCTCGGCATCGTTGCACTCGCAGCGCAGATGCTGATCGCCGCCACCTTCCTGCAGGCCGTGCCGCCCGCCTTCGCGCAAGCCGCCAGCCCCGATGCGCCGCGCCGTGGCGAACCCATCACGCTCAATTTCGCCAATGCCGACATCGAGGCTGTGGCGCGCACCATGGCAGTGGTAACCGGCCGCGACGTGGTGGTCGACCCGCGCGTCAAGGGCACCATGAACCTCGTCACCGACCGCGCCATTGCGCCGGCCGCCGCGTTCAACCAGTTTGCCTCCGCGCTGCGGCTGCAGGGCTTCGCGGTGGTGGAGTCCGAAGGGCTCTACAAGGTGGTGCCCGAGGCCGACGCCAAGCTGCAGACACAAACGGTCAATACGGCCACGCCCAGCGCAGGCTCGGTGGCTGGCAACCAGATCGTCACGCAGATCTTCAGGCTCAACTACGAGTCCGCCAACAGCCTGCTGCCGGTGCTGCGCCCGCTCATTCCGCCCAACAACACCATCAACGTGAACCCGGGCAACAACTCGCTCGTGATCACCGACTACGCGGACAACATGCGCCGCTTGAGCCGCATCATCGCGGCGCTCGACGTGCCCAACGCGTCGGACATCGAGGTGATTCCGCTCAAGCACTCGATTGCCACGGACATGCTGCCGCTGATCACCCGCCTAGTCGACGGCAGCGGCTCGGGCGCACCGGGCGCCGCCGCGCCGGGCACAGCCGACGCTTCCTTCCGCACCACCCTGATGGCCGACCCGCGCAGCAATGCACTCATCCTGCGCGCGGCCAATCCGGCGCGTGCCGCGCTGGTGCGCACGCTGGTCGAAAAGCTCGACCGCGCGCCTGCGGAAAGCAGCAACGGCGCGGCCGGCAACATCTACGTGGTCTACCTGAAGAACGCCGACGCCGTGCGCCTTGCGGCCACGCTGCGCGCCGCCATGGCCGCCAACCAGCTGCCCGGCACGCCGGGCTCACCGGGCGCTGCGGGCGGTGGTGGCCAGGCGCAGCCGCAAGCCAGCATTCCGCAGGCCATGCAGCAGACGAGCCTCAGCGGCCAAGGCGGCTCGGCGGCCGCCAATGCGCCGCTGAACAACGCCAACCAGCCCTCGACCGGCGGGCAGATCCAGGCCGACCCCTCCACCAACTCGCTGATCATCACGGCGCCCGAGCCGCAATACCGGCAGATGCGCGCGGTGATCGACAAGCTCGACGGCCGGCGTGCACAGGTGATGATCGAGGCGCTGATCGTCGAGGTCAGCGCCAAGAAGGCCGCCAACTTCGGCGTGCAGTGGCAAAGCGCGCTGGGCAACAACGCGGTCATCGGCACCAATTCGAGCCTGGCCAGCGCCAACATCCTGGCGCTGACACAGGCGCTGGCCACGCGCGACGTGGCCGGCGTGCGGCCTTCGTCGGGGCTGAACCTCGGCATCGCCGGCAAGATCGGCGGACAATACATCCTGGGCGCCATCGCAAACTTCTTCAACAGCGACGGCGACGCGAACGTGCTCTCGACGCCCAACCTGCTGACGCTGGACAACGAAGAGGCCAAGATCGTCATCGGCCAGAACGTGCCCTTCGTCACCGGCCAGTACGCCAGCACTTCGGGCTCGGTGGGCATCAACCCGTTCACCACGGTGGAGCGCAAGGACGTGGGCCTCACGCTGCGTGTGCGCCCGACCATCAACGAGAACGGCACCGTGAAGATGAGCATCTTCCAGGAGACCTCGACGGTCGACGGCAACACCATCAACAACCCCAACGGCCCGACCACCAACAAGCGCTCGATCGAATCGAGCGTGCTGGTGGAAGACGGCGGCCTCGTCATGCTCGGCGGGCTGCTGTCAGACGACTACGGCAACACGGTCGAGAAAGTGCCGGTGGCGGGCGACATTCCGGTGCTCGGCAACCTGTTCAAGAACGAGATCCGTACGCGCAACAAGAGCAACCTGATGATGTTCCTGCGCCCGGCCGTCATGCGCGACGGCGCCTCGACTGAAGCGTTTGCCTACGACCGCTACGACGAGATCCGCGGCATGCAGCAGCGCACGCAGCCGAACACCGACAACATCATGCTGCGCGGGGTGGACTCCGCACCCGTTCTGCCAGAAGCACCGGCGCCGCGCCCCGACCGCACAAGCAGCAGCAACAGCAGCAGCGAGCGCATCCAGGGCACGCAGCTCATTCCGCCGCCGCGCCCACCGGCCGACACGCGCAGCCTGCGCCCGAGCCCGCTGCGCGGCGCCTTACCGCCCACGGCCGACCCGACCAGCTCGCGCGAATTGCCCTGACGCCGCGGCCCGCCGCCCCTACGAAAACGCACCGCCGATCCTGCCCATGCGCCACCCCCTGCCCTACGCGTTCGCACGCAGCCAGCAGTTGCTGCTCGAAGAGGCCGACGATGGTCGCTACACGCTGTGGATGTCGAGCCATCCCTCGCGCAGCGCGCTCGGCGAAGTCACGCGCAAGTACGGCGTGCAGGCCTTCGAAGTGCTGGCCGACGGTCCGCTGGCGCAGCGCATCAGCGCGGCCTATGCGCAGGGCGAATCGAGCGCCGCCGCGGTGGTGAGCGAGGTGCAGAGCGACGCCGACCTCTCGCGCATGATGCAGGAACTGCCCGCGGTCGAAGATCTGCTCGAAAGCGCGGGCGATGCACCCATCATCCGCATGCTGAATGCGCTGCTCACGCAAGCCGCGCGCGACGGCGCGAGCGACATTCATATCGAGCCCTATGAGCGCACTTCGTCCGTGCGCTTTCGCATCGACGGCACGCTGCGCGAGGTGGTGCAGCCCAACCGCGCGCTGCACGCCGCGCTGATCTCGCGCCTGAAGATCATGGCCGACCTCGACATTTCCGAGAAGCGGCTGCCGCAGGATGGCCGCATCAGCCTTCGCATCGGCACCCGCGCGGTCGACGTGCGCGTTTCGACGCTGCCAAGCGCCCACGGAGAACGCGCGGTGCTGCGCCTCCTGGACAAGACCGAATCGAAGCTCACGCTCGAATCCGTCGGCATGCAGGGCGATACGCTGGAGCGCTTTGAAAAACTCATCGCACAGCCGCACGGCATCATCCTGGTGACCGGCCCGACCGGCTCGGGCAAGACCACCACGCTGTACGCCGCGCTGGCCCGGCTCGACGCGAGCCGCAGCAACATCATGACGGTGGAAGACCCCATCGAGTACGAGCTGCCGGGCGTGGGCCAGACACAGATCAACGCCAAGATCGAGCTCACGTTTGCGAAGGCGCTGCGCGCCATCCTGCGGCAGGACCCGGACGTGATCATGATCGGCGAAATCCGCGATTTCGAAACCGCGCAGATCGCCATCCAGGCTTCGCTCACCGGCCACCTGGTGCTCGCCACGCTACACACGAACGACTCGGTCAGTGCCGTCACGCGCCTCACCGACATGGGCGTGGAACCGTTCCTCTTGAGCTCGTCGCTCCTGGGCGTGCTGGCCCAGCGCCTGGTGCGCAAGGTGTGCACGGCATGCGGTGGCGCCGGCTGCGAGGTTTGCGGCCAGACCGGCTACCAGGGCCGCACTGGCATCTTCGAATTGCTGGTGGCCGACGACGAAGTGCAAGCGCTGATTCACGGCAAGGCCGCCGAGAGCCAGCTCTTCGAAGCCGGCGCCCGCGGCGGCCTGCGCTCCATGCGCGAGGACGGCGAGCGGCTGGTGCAGGCCGGCATCACGTCGCGCGCCGAGCTGTTGCGGGTCACACGCGAGTAATCTGTTCGCTCTGCCATGCCCGCCTATTCCTTCGAAGCCATCGATGCCAGCGGCCAGTCGCGCCAGGGGGTGCTCGAGGCCGACACTGCCCGCAGCGCCCGCAGCCTGCTGCGCGCGCAGGCGCTCATTCCGCTGTCGGTCACGCCGGTCGGTAGCAGCCACGTCAACGGCACGGGCAGCGGCGGCCTGCGTCGGTGGCTGGGTGGCGGCGCCAGGATCTTCAGCTCCACCGGTCTCGCGGTGTGGACGCGGCAGCTCGCAGGCTTGGTGTCTTCGGGCCTGCCGCTCGAGCGCGCACTGACGGCGCTCACCGACGAAGCCGAGACCGAGCCGCAGCGCAACCTCGTCGCGTCGCTGCGCGCCGAAGTCAACGCGGGCTCGCCCTTCGCGCGTGCGCTCGCGGCCCACCCGCGCGAGTTCTCGGCCATCTACACGGCCGTGATCGGCGCGGGCGAGCAGAGCGGCAATCTCGGCCTCGTGCTCGACCGCCTGGCCGACGACCTCGAAGAACGGCAGGCGCTCCAGCAGAAGCTCTTCGGCGCGGCGCTGTACCCGGCCATCGTCACGCTGGTGGCGATCGTGATCGTGATCTTTCTCGTGAGCTACGTGGTGCCGCAGGTGGCGCAGGTGTTCGCGGGCACCAAGCGCTCGCTGCCTTTTCTCACCACGGTAATGCTGTCGCTGAGCGCGGCAGTGCGCAACTACGGCTGGTGGATGCTGGGCGGCGTGGTGTTCGCTGCCATTGCCGCCCGCCTGGCGTTGGCGCAAGAAGCCTTTCGCCTGAAGTTCGATGCCGCATGGCTCAAGCTGCCGCTGGTCGGCAAGCTCGCACGCGGCTACAACGCGGCGCGCTTCGCAAGCACGCTGGCCATGCTTGCGACCGCGGGCGTACCCATCTTGCGCGCGCTGCAGGCCGCCTCTGAAACGCTTGGAAACCGCGCAATGCGTGCGGACGCACTCGACGCACTGGTGCTGGTGCGCGAAGGCGCGCCGCTCGCCTCGGCGCTGGCGCAGAAAAAGCGCTTTCCCGGGCTGGTGTCGATGTTCGCCCGCCTTGGCGAGCAGACCGGCACGCTGCCGCTGATGCTGCAGCGCGCAGCCAACCAGCTCGGCGCCGAAGTGCAGCGCCGCGCGATGCACCTGGCCACCATTCTCGAACCGCTGCTGATCGTGGCCATGGGCGGCGTGGTGATGCTCATCGTGCTGGCGGTGATGCTGCCTATCATCCAGCTGAACCAGTTCGTCAAGTAACCCCCGCCAGGGAATCCGAAAACTCATGCCCGTCACGCTCGAAGACAAGCTCGTGGTCGCGATATCGTCGCGCGCGCTGTTCAACCTCGAAGAAGAAAACAAGATCTTCGAGGCCGGCGACAACGAGGGCTACATGCAGCTGCAGCTCGACCGCATCGACGTGCCGGCCGCGCCCGGCATAGCGTATTCGCTGATCCGCAAGCTGCTGCGCTTCAACGACGACGGCGTGCAGCGCGTCGAGGTGGTGATCCTCTCGCGCAACGATCCGGTCTCGGGCATGCGCATCTTCCGCTCCAGCGCGGCCGCCGACATCAAGCTGCAGCGCGGCGTGTTCACGCAAGGCCGCCCGCCCTTCGGCTATCTGCGGCCGCTGCGCGCGCATCTGTTCCTTTCGGTCAACGCGCAAGACGTGCGCGAGGCGCTCAACGCGGGCTTTCCGGCCGCGCGGGTGCTGGTCGAATCGGTGAAGGCCAGCGATGCCTGGCCCAACGAAGTGCGCATTGCCTTCGACGGCGACGCGGTGCTGTTCTCCGACGAGGCCGAGCGCGTGTTCCAGGCCGAAGGCCTGGACGCCTTCCAGGCGCACGAGCTCAGCAAGGCCGACCTGCCGCTGCCCGAAGGCCCGTTCAAGCCGCTGCTGTCCGCACTGCACCGCCTGCAGCTGGCCGGCAATGCGCAGATGCGCATCCGCACCGCGCTGGTCACCGCACGCAGCGCGCCCGCGCACGAGCGTGCGATCCGCACGCTGATGAAGTGGAACATCCGCGTCGACGAGGCGATGTTTCTCGGCGGCCTGCCCAAGGGTGAATTCCTGCGCGAGTTCGAACCCGATTTCTTCTTCGACGACCAGACCGGCCACGTCGATGCCGCGGCACGCCACGTACCCGCGGGCCACGTCTCCAGCGGCATCAGCAACGAGGGCTGAGCCTCTCGCGGGGCGGGCGCCTTCGCGGCGCCCCGCTCCCTTGGCGCGTCCAGCGCTTTTGCGTTGTCATCGCTCCTTCATGGCGATGTAACGGGTTTTCCCTAGTCTTGCGGTCTGTCCGGTGCGGGGTGCCTTCATGGCGCCTTTTTTTCGTCGCATCCGACCGTCCATACACGACAACACCAAGGAACCCACCATGCGACTCTCCTTCCCCTCCGTGCGGCTCTTTTCCGCACTGGCCCTGGCCTGTGCCCTTTCCGCCTGCGGCGGCGGCGATGGAGGCGGCGGCTTCTCCGGTTTCCCGCCCGGCACCGGCGTGCCCACTACGCCTGAAACGCCGGCCAACCCGCCCGCACCCGACACGGGCGTGAAGCCCGAGATGCGCTGCGCGCCTTGAGCGCATCCACGCAACGCCCACCGCATCTCCTCATGACCAAACACAACAAGACCATGAACTCACGCCGCAAATTCCTGCAGGGCACGGCCACCACAGGTGCCGCCGCGCTCGCACTCGCCGCCTTCCCGCCGAGCATCCGCCGCGCGCTGGCCATTCCCGCCAACAACAAGACCGGCACCATCCAGGACGTCGAGCACATCGTCATCCTGATGCAGGAGAACCGTTCGTTCGACCAGTACTTCGGCACGCTCATGGGCGTGCGCGGCTTTGGGGACCGCTTCACCATTCCGCTGCCCGACGGGCGCAGCGTGTGGCAGCAACTCGACGACACGGGCAAGGAAGTGCTGCCCTACCACCTCGACGGCTCGAAGGGCAATGCACAACGCGTGGCCGGCACGCCGCACAGCTGGAGCGACGGCCAGGATGCGTGGGCCGGTGGGCGCATGCATGAATGGGTGAAGTACAAGAAAACCAAGACGGCGCCTTTCACCCAGTCGATGGGTTACCTCCAAGAGGCGGAACTGCCCTTCCAGTTCGCGTTGGCCAACGCGTTCACGCTCTGCGACGCGTACCACTGCAGCATGCACACCGGCACCAATTCGAACCGCATGTTCCTCTGGACCGGCACCAACGGCCCCACCGGCGCGAACGTGGCCACGGTCAACAATGAGTGGGACGGCATCGATAGCTCCGCCAACGGCTACAGCTGGAAGACCTATCCCGAGCGCCTGCAGGAAGCCAAGGTCAGCTGGATCGTCTACCAGAACATGCCCGACAACTTCACCGACAACTCGCTGGCCGGCTTCAAGCAATACCGCCTCGCCAACGAAGCCTCCGGCAAACCAGTGAGTGGCAGCGCCATCTCGCCTGCCTACGATCCGGCCAGCGACGACGCCGGCAATCCGCTCTACAAGGGCATTGCCAACACCATGCCCGACGGCGGCTTTCTCGAACAGTTCCGCCAGGACATCAAGAACGGCAAGCTGCCCCAGGTGTCGTGGATCGTCGCGCCCGCTGCCTATTCCGAGCACCCCGGCCCTTCGAGCCCGGTGCAGGGTGGCTGGTACACCCAGGAAGTGCTCGACGCGCTCACCGCGGTGCCCGAGGTGTGGAGCAAGTCCGTGCTCTTCATCAACTTCGACGAGAACGACGGCTACTTCGACCACGTGCCTTCACCGGCCGCACCGTCGATCAACGCCGACGGAACGCCTGCCGGAAAAACCACGCTGCCGCTCGAAGCGCTCTCGGCCGAGTATTTCAATCACCCGAGCCCGCCCGGCACCACCGACCAGCCCCCGCCCGATGGCCGCGTCTACGGCCCCGGCGTGCGCGTGCCGATGTACGTGATCTCGCCATGGAGCCGCGGCGGCTGGGTCAATTCGCAGGCCTTCGACCACACCTCGGTGATCCGCTTCATCGAAGCGCGCTTCGGCGTGAAGGAAACCAACATCAGCGGATTCCGCCGCGCGGTGTGCGGCGATCTCACCAGCGCCTTCAACTTCGTGTCGCCCAACGACGAAGCACTGCCCACGCTCGCAGGCCGCAAGACCAAGGCGCAGGCCGACCAGCTGCGCACGGATCAACAGGCACTTTCGCAGGTGCCGTTTCCGGCGCTGCCTCAGCTGCCGCTTCAACCCAAAGGCACGCGCCCCTCGCGCGCGCTGCCCTACGAGCTGCACACGAGCGCCCGCATCGACGTCACCGGCGGAAAAGCCCAGCTGCTGTTTACCAACACCGGCACGGCCGCCGCGGTGTTCCACGTGTACGACAAGCTCAACCTCGACCGCCTGCCGCGCCGCTACATGGTCGAGCCCGGCAAGACGCTGGACGACGCCTGGAACTCGCTGAGCGACAACAGCGGCTTCTACGACCTGTGGGTGCTGGGTCCGAACGGCTTCCATCGCCACTTCAAGGGCGACCTGAACGCCCTTCGCAGCGGCGACGCGGCCGCGCCTGAAGTGCGCGTGTGCTACGACATCGCCAACGGCAACGTGTACCTGGAAATGCTCAACGGCGGCAAGAATGCCTGCAAGTTCACCGTGCGCGCCAAGGCCTACCGCACCGACGGCCCGTGGACCGCGACGGTAGCGGGCGGCGCCAAGGCCGAACTGCACTGGGAGCTGGCTAGCAGCGGCGCCTGGTACGACTTCGAGGTGACCTGCGATGCTGACGCGAAATTCGCGCGCCGCTTTGCAGGCCGTGTGGAAACCGGCAAGCACTCGGTGAGCGACCCCGCCATGGGCCTGGCCGACCTGTGAGGGCTGCACACGCAATGAACTCACGCCGCAGATTTCTCACAGGCGCTGCCACCACGGGCGCCGCGGCGCTCGCGGTCTCGGCCTTTCCGCCGAGCATCCGGCGCGCACTCGCCATTCCCGCCAACAACAAGACCGGCACCATCCAGGACGTCGAGCACATCGTCATCCTGATGCAGGAGAACCGTTCGTTCGACCACTACTTCGGCACGCTCATGGGCGTGCGCGGCTTTGGCGACCGGTTCACCATTCCGTTGCCCAAGGGCCTGAACGTGTGGCAGCAGACCGACGCCAGCGGAAAGCTGGTGCTGCCCTATCACCTGGACAGCCGCAAGGGCAACGCACAGCGCGACGGCGGCACGCCCCACGACTGGGCCGACAGCCAGAACGCCTGGGACGGCGGCCGCATGTACCAGTGGCCGCGCTACAAGACCAGCAAGGCGATGGGCTACCACAAGGAGGCGGAGATCCCGTTTCAGTTTGCGCTGGCCAACGCCTTCACGCTCTGCGATGCATACCACTGCAGCATGCACACCGGCACCGATGCGAACCGGGCCTTCCATCTCACCGGCACCAACGGTGCGACCGCCGCCGGCACAGCCTTCGTTACCAACGAGTGGGACTGGGTCGACGGACGCCCCGAATCGGTGAACACCGGCTACACATGGAAGACCTATGCCGAGCGCCTCGAAGAAGCGGGCGTGCGCTGGATCAGCTACCAGAACATGCCTGACGAATGGGGCGACAACATGCTGGGTGCGTTTCGGCAGTTCCGCCAGGCCAACCTCGACTCGGGCTTTCCGGTGTCCAGCGGCGGCAAGCCGAACACGCCCTATGCCAACACCGGCCAGCCGCTGCCCTACCGCGCCTACGACCGCGCCACCGACGACGCGAAGAGCCCGCTCTACAAGGGCGTGGCCAACACGCTGCCGGGCACCCGGCCCGAGGACTACCTGGACGCCTTCAGGCGCGATGTCCGCGAAGGGAAGCTGCCCCAGGTGTGCTGGATGAACGCGCCTTCGATCTACTGCGAGCACCCGGGCCCGTCGAGTCCGGTGCAAGGCGCATGGTTCCTGCAAGAGGTGCTGGACGCACTCACGGCCGTGCCCGAGGTCTGGAGCAAGACCGTGCTGCTCGTCAACTTCGACGAGAACGACGGCTACTTCGACCACGTACCCTCGCCTTCAGCACCATCGCCCGTCGGCGACGGCGCCTTTGCCGGCAAGACCACGCTGCCCGATGCGGACCTGGCTCCGGAATATTTCACCCAGGCGGCGCCGCCCGGCAGTACCAAGCAGCCTGCGCCCGACGGCCGCGTGTATGGCCCCGGCCCGCGCGTGCCGATGTACGTGATCTCGCCATGGAGCCGCGGCGGCTGGGTCAACTCGCAGGCCTTCGACCACACGTCGGTGATCCGCTTCATCGAAGCGCGCTTCGGCGTAAAGGAGCCGAACATCGGCGCGTTCCGGCGCACGGTGTGCGGTGACCTCACCAGCGCCTTCAACTTTGCCAACCCGAACGACGAGCCTCTGCCCACGCTGGCGGGCCGCAGCACCCGCGACCAGGCCGACCAGTTGCGCCTGAGCCAGGAGGCGCTGGGCCAGGTGCCGCTGCCGATCGACCCGCAGCTGCCACGCCAACCGACCGGCACCCGCCCCTCGCGCGCGGTGCCTTACGAGTTGCACGTCAGCGCGCGCGCCGATGCGGTGGCCGGCACGGTGCAATTGCTGTTCTCGAACACGGGCAAGGCGGGCGCGGTGTTCCACGTGTACGACAAGCTCAACCTCGGCCGTCTGCCGCGCCGCTACACGGTGGAAGCAGGCAAGACACTCGACGACACCTGGAATGCGGCCGTCGACAACAGCGGCTTCTACGACCTATGGGTGCTTGGCCCCAATGGCTTTCACCGCCACTTCAAGGGCAACCTGGACGCGCTTCGCACGAGCGGCGCCAACCCTGAAGTACGGGTGTGCTACGACATTGCCAACGGTAATGTCTACCTCGACATGCGCAACGGCGGAACAAAGAGCTGCAAGTTCACTGTGAGCGCCAAGGCTTACCGCAATGACGGCCCGTGGATTGCAACGGTCGACGGCGGCGCCGCGGCCGAACAGCACTGGGAGCTCGCCACCAGCGGCCAGTGGTACGACTTTGCCGTCACCTGCGATGCCGACCCCGGCTACCTGCGCCGCTTTGCCGGCCGTGTGGAAACCGGCAAGCACACCGTGAGCGATCCGGCGATGGGCCTGTCAGACCTCTGACGAGCCTTGCATCGCGGCGGCGCGGGCGTTGCGCGCTACGCCGCCGCGGTGCGAAGCCACAGCTTGCGAACCCTGAACGTCAGCAGTGCCGCGATGCTGACGTTCAGCAGGTTCCACCCAATGCCGTTCAGGAACGCCGCGTGGTAGCTGCCGGTCAGATCGAAGATCTTGCCCGACATCCAGCCGCCCAGCGCCATGCCGAAGAGCGTGAACATCAGCACCGTGCCGACGCGCGCGCCTGCTTCCGCGGGCGGAAAGTGCTCGCGCACGATGATGGCGTAAGACGGCACGAGCCCGCCCTGGAACAGGCCGAACAGCGCCGAGATCACATACAGCGGCACCAGCCCGTCGAACGGCAGGAAGAGCAGCAGCGCCACGCACTGCAGCACGCCACCAAGCAGCAGCGTGCGCAGCCCGCCGATGCGGTCGCAGATGGCGCCCGACACCAGCCGGCTCACCACGCCGAAGCCCAGCATCAGCGACAGCATCTGCGCACCCCGCGCGGCGCCGTAGCCGAGGTCGCCGCAATAGGCCACGATGTGGACCTGCGGCATCGCCATGGCCACGCAGCAGGCCACGCCCGCCACGCACAGCAAGCCTTGGGCGGTGCCCATGCTGAAGCCGAAGGGCCGCATCATGTCGCGCACCGGCGCAGCGCTACTGGATGTCGCTCCCACCGGCGCGGCGGCCAATGCGGGTGGCCGTGCACGGAAGAACAGCGCGAGCGTCGCCATCGCCAGGCCACAGAAAATACCCATGCCGATGTAGGTCTGACGCCAGCCGACCGTCTCGATGAAGTGCTGCGCAATGGGCGGCCAGATCGCGCCGGCCACATAGTTGCCGCTTGCGCACACAGCCACCGCAATGCCGCGCCGCTTGACGAACCACAGCGACGTGTCGGCCACCAGCGGCGCAAAAGCCGCGGCACTTCCCAGCAAACCGACCAGCACGGCCTGCGCCGCAATGAAGGCGATGATGTTGTCGGCCATGCCGCACGCAACATAGCCGACACCGAGGCTCAGCGACCCGATCAGCAGCGGCCACATCACACCGAAGCGATCGGCGAGCCGGCCCATCAGCACGCCGCCCACGCCGAAGCCCAGCATCAACAGGGTGTAGGGCAAGGAGGCATCGGCGCGCGCAACGCCGAACTCGGCCTGCACCGCAGGCAGCATCACCGACACCACGTACATGCCGCTGCTGCCGACCGTCATGACCAGCAGGGTGATGCCGAGCCGCAGCATGGCATAGCGCGAATCCGCCTGGTGGATAGTTGTCTCTGGTGTTCTCATTGTTTTTTCTCCGCACCGAGAATACCCCCGGATGCGAAGACGCATGGACGCGAGCGCGCAATGCCCGGCGGCGCGCGGCCACCTGGCGCCCGATGCGGCGAATCAGCCTGCGGACAGCGCCGGCACCACGACATTCGCCGAAGCCTTGGGCATCGGCCCACCCGGCTTGGGCTTGTCGTTGCAGCCGGCCGTCACCAGGCCGATGCAGAACAGAAGAACGAAGGCTGTGCTTCTCATGCGGCGGATGCTATGCCCGCCACCCTGCAAGTCAAGTCGGACGCGGCGCCGTGCCGCGCGGCATCAAAAAAAAAGCCGTCAGGCGGCAGCCGGCCGCTCGCCGCCGTGCAGACGGCGCTCGATGTCTTCGAGCACATTGGGCAGGTCGGCCACGCTGTCGATCACGTAGTGCGCGCCCGCAGCCCGTAGCTGCGCAGTAGCCCGTTCTCGGTGTTCCTGCTGCTGTGCAGCATCGAGCGCCTGCCATTCGGCGAGCGTGAGGCCGACCGCGTTCCCGCTCACCGCAAGGCCCACGGCCCAGGTCCCCGCGTTGAGGCCTTCCTGCAGGCCCACGCCGGTGTCGTCGACCTTGACCACCATGCGCGGCGGCCACACGCCAAGGTCGGCAAAGCAGCGGTACATCATGAGCGGCGAGGGGCGGCCTTCGGCAAGATCGCCGGCGCACACGAGGTTGTCGGGCGCATAGCCGCCGGCCGCAGCAATGGGCACCACCACTTCCATGATCGGTCGGTTGTAGCCTGTGGTCGAACCGATCTTGAGGCCACGCTCGCGCGCGGCGTCGACGGCCTCCAGCGCGCCGGGAATGAAGCCCGCATGGTCGCGCACGCTGGCGGCGTTCATCGGCGTGAATACTTCGTAGAGGCGGTCGACATCGGCATCGCTGAAGGCATGGCCCTGCGCAGCCTCCCACTGCGACGCGATGCGCGGCAGCGTGCCCAAGGCCTTGATGTGGTCCCACTTCGCCATGCCCATGGGGCCGCGTGCCTCGGCGATGGTGATGTCCACGCCGAACTGCTCGAACAGCTTCACGAAGGCGCCCATGGGCGCGCAGGAACCGAAGTCGATGATGGTGCCGGCCCAGTCGAAAACGACGGCCTGGAGCTTGGAGTGGTTGTGGGCGTTCATAAAAAGGGGTTGATCACCATGTCTCGAATACGTCGTGCGCAATGCCGAAGCCGGTGCTCGCGCCGGTACCGCTGGTGACCAGCACCACGCGCGTCGCGTCGTCGGGCGCATCGATCACGCAGGGCGCGCTCTTCGACGAGGGATAGACGCCGGTCCACCGCTCGGTGACCTGCGCGGTTTCGAGATTGAGCGTGCTGCGCAGGTGGCGCAGGATGAGCTGGTCGACCTCTTCCATTGCAAACGGCTCGGGCGCATCGCCGTAGTGATGCGAGTCGCCGACCACCAAAGAGCCGTCGGCGCTCTGCACCACGATGAGGTGAATGCCGCGCGCGAGCGAAGCGTCCTCTTCCTCCCGCAGCCGCGCGCGCAAGGCGGCCGCTTCGGGCAAGGTGCTGTAGCCCTCGTAGCGCACCAGGCTCAGGTCCATCATTACCGAGCCCGGCAGGCGAAAGCCGGCCTCCGGCTTGACGCGCAGCATCTGCAGGCGGCACAGCGTGAGCTCGTATGCCGCAATGCGCTCGGCAAACAGGCCGTGCAGGTCGGTGTTGGTGCACACCACCACGCGCTCGCCGCGCAGCGTGCCGCGCGACGTGCGCACGCGCGGCGTTTCCACCTCGTGCACCGTCTCTCCGAAGCGGAACACCACGCTATGCACATCAGCCAGCCACTTCGCAAGCAGGCCGATGGCGGTGCGCGATTCCACGCGCAGCTCGTGCGGGCTGAAGAGCACCGAGCATGCATCGGCCAGGCTCAGTGCCGGCGCCTTGGCCTGCGCGTCGACCGCATCGAGCAGTTCGCAGCCTTGGCCCATGGGGGTTCGCATGAAGGCTTCGAGCACATCGTGCGCCTCGCGGCGGTAGGCCGCGAGCCAGAGGTTGCGATGCACGATGTCGATGCCCGCCTGCGGCGCGATGTGCTGCCAGACCTCGCGGGCGTGCATCGCGCGGCGCCAGGTGTCGCCCCGCGCCTGTCCGGTGATGGTGATGAACCCGAAGTTGCGGATCGATGCGCCGATGCAGGCCGCATCGCGCTCGACCACGCACACCTTCAGGCCGCGCTGTGCCGCGGTGTAGGCATGGGCCATGCCCACGATGCCGGCGCCGACGACGATCACGTCGAAGCTGTCTTTGCTGTTGCTGCTGCTGAATTGGGGGCCGGGCATTACCGGTTTCTCCAGGTTTGGGTGCGCGCGAGCGCCCAGTGCCCCGCCAACGCGAAGACACCCCGGCCTATAGCAGCCGTGAGCATGATCAGCGAAGCCATGGCGGCGGCGGGCGCCACGTCGCCGGCATCGTCCATGTTGAGCACTGCAATGGCGGCCAACGTGGTCTGCGGCGAGTAGAGGAACACGACGGCCGACACGGTCGTCATCGCGTTGACGAAGAAATAGCCGGCCACGTTGAGCACAGTGGGCAGCGCCACCGGCAGGTGCACGCGCCAGAGCGTGCGCCAGAAGGGAACGCCCATCGATTCGGACACCAGCTCGTATTCGCGGTCGAGCTGGCGCAGCGCGGTGACCGAAGTCAGATGCGCCACCGAGAAGAAATGCGCCACGGTGCACACCACGAGGATGGTCATGCTGCCGTAGATGGCGCGCAGCGGGTTGGCCGGAGAGATGAAGAAGAAGATGTAGCCAACGCCCAGCACAAGCCCCGGCACCGCGAGCGGCAGGTTGGCCAGCAGGTTGAGCAGCTCGCGTGGCAAGCCGAAGTGGCGCGGCTTCTCGACCAGGTAGGCCGAAATGAAGGTAACGAATGCACCCACCACTGCGGCACACACGGCGAGCCGCAGCGAGTTGAAGTAGCTGCCCCAGCCGCCGCCGTCCATGTTGCTGAAGTCGTAGTTCTTGAGCGACGGCGCGAGCTTGTAGGGCCAATAGGTGGCGAGCGATGCGAACACCGCCATGCCGATCATCACGAGGATGGCACAGGCCGTGATCGTGCAGAACACGAGCAGTGCGCGGTCGCGCGTCTTAACTGGCTCCGGTCGGTAGGGCGTGGCGCTCGCCGAGAGCGCTGCGGCCTGCTTGCTGCGCACGTGCCGCTCGACGAGGAACGACAGCACCGCCGGAATCAACAGCACCAAGCCGACCACCGCGCCCATCTGAAAGTTCTGCTGCCCGACCACCTGCTTGTAGATGTCGGTAGCAAGCACGCCGGTCTGTCCGCCCACCACTTTGGGGACGCCAAAGTCGGTAATCACCAGTACAAACACCACCATCGCCGCCACGATCAGGCCGTAGCGGGAAGACGGCAGTGTGACGGTGCGAAAGGTGCGCCAGCGAGAAGCACCGAGCGTTTGCGCCGCCTCGTAGAGCCGGCCATCCGAAGTGCCCATGGCGGTGGTGAGAATCAGCAGCGCATGCGGCAGTGTCCAGAACACCGACCCCAGCACAATGCCGAGCGGGCCATAGATCGACACGTCGCCGAGCAGCCCCTTGAAGATCCCCTGGTTGCCAAACAGATAGACCAGGCTGATGGCCGGCAACAGCGAAGGTGCAAGCAGCGGGATGAGCGCCACGGCACGCAGCACGCCCTTGGCCGGCATGCGAGAGAGCGTGAGACCGTAGGCGTACACATAGGCAATGGCCGTACAGATCACGGCGCTGATCGCAGCGAGCCCCAGGCTGTTGAAAGCCGACTGCACCAGCGCAGGGTTCTCGAGGTAGCGCGCAAAGTTGGCAAGGCCGACGAACACGCCGGTGCGGTCGAAGAAGCTCTGGCCAACCAGTGCGCCAACGGGCAGTGCGACGATCACCACCAGCAGCAATACGACGAGCCACACGGCGGCGCCTGTCAGCCAGCGCTCGCGGTCCAATGCGCTGCTGCGTGGCGCCACCGTCGGAAGGGTGGCGATGGCTTCAGGAGAGCTGCTCATGTCAGCAGGGCCCCGCTCGCGATTTGGTGGTGGTTGAGTTCAGGGCGGGTGCAAAGGCCACCGGGTACTCCCCTCCGCGAATGTCCCCCGCCTTCGGCTCCTCCTTTATTTCGCTGCGGGGAGCACCCGATGCCCTGTGCACCGAGGCACGCTGCTGGTGCTCGGCCGATCGACGACCACCGTTCATAACGCTCCCGTCGATGGGGTGCCTTGCGCAGCGAAATAAAGGAGGAGGCCGAAGGCCGGGGGACATTCGCGGAGAAAGGTACCCCGTCGGCGGGAGCGCACCCCGATCGACCCACCGCAATCAGAAAGCGAACTCTCATTCAATGCGCCAGAACAGACAGCGCATTCAAAGGCAACTGGATATGTACCATGCTGCTGGGCACCAGCGGCTCGCCGCCATCGCCACGCGCATCGGCCGGCAGCTCGGCCTCGATCTCGATACCCAACGGCTCGCAAGCCAGCCGGGCCGAGGTGCGGTTGCCGAAGAATTCCGTGTCCAAAAGCCGCGCCGCAAAGCTGTTGGCGCCGAGCTCCGAGCCGAAGCGCTTGACCACCACATGCTCGGGCCGAATGCCCACCGTGGCCTGCGCACCGACGCTCAGGCTACCCGGCGCGCAGAACAGTTCACTGTCGCGCACACGCACCTTGCCATCGGCCAACACCGTGGCGGGCAGCATGTTCATGCGCCCGACAAAGCCCGCTACAAAGCGCGTGCGCGGTTGCCGGTAGAGCTCGTCGGGTGTGCCCGCCTGCTCGATGCGGCCGTTGTGCATCAACACCACGCGATCGGCCATCGAAAGAGCTTCTTCCTGATCGTGCGTGACCATGATGGTGACGATGCCCAGGCGCTTCTGCAGTGAGCGTATTTCACTGCGCAGGCTTGCGCGCACCTGCGCATCGAGTGCCGACAACGGCTCGTCGAGCAACAGAAGGCGCGGGTTGGGTGCCAGTGCACGGGCCAGTGCCACCCGCTGCTGCTGGCCGCCCGAAAGCTGCACCGGGTATTTGTCGGCATGGGCGGCCAGCCCGACCAGGTCGAGCATTTCGCGCGAGCGCTTGGCCATCTCGCGGGCCAGTGCACCTGTGGGATGCAGCCCGTAGGCAATGTTCTGCGCGGCCGTGAGATTGGGGAACAGCGCATACGACTGGAACACCACGCCAAAGCCGCGTGCTGCCGGCGGCAGGCCCGCGATGTCCTGCCCGCCGAGCAGAATCTGCCCGCTGTCGCCACGCTCGATGCCACACACGATGCGCAGCAGCGTGGTCTTGCCGCAGCCCGAGGGTCCGAGCAGGCAGACGAACTCGCCTGGCTCGATGTCGAGGTCGATGCCGTCGAGCACCCGCGTGGCGCCAAAGGACTTGCCGATGCCGCGAAGGGAAAGAAAGCTGGTCATCACATCGGCTTCTTTTCCGACTTGGATTCGTAGCGCTTCGACCATTCCGTCAGGATGCGGTCGCGGTTGGCAGCGGCCCAGGTGAAGTCGTTCTTGGCGAGAAGCTTCTCCACGTCGCCCGGCACGAACTCGAGCTTTTCCTGGATGCCCGGCAGCGCGAGCACCGCAAAGTTCTTTGCATACAGCTCATTGGCCTGCTTGGTCACGGCCCAGTCAGCGAGCGCCTTGGCTGCTTCCTGCTTCTTGCTGGTCTTCATGATGCCGGTGGCTTCCATGTCCCAGCCCAGGCCTTCCTTGGGCAGCACGATGTCGATGGGCGCGCCGTCGCGCTTGGTCTTGTTGGCGCGGTATTCGAACGACATGCCAAGCGCGAACTCGCCGGCGCCGGCCTGGCGGCAGGGCTTGCTGCCCGACTGACTGTAGATGCCGATGTTCTGGTGCAGCGCGTCCATGTACTTCCACGCTTTTTCTTCGCCCATCATCTGGATCCAGCCCGACACCATCAGGTAGCCCGTGCCCGACGCGGCGGGGCTGGGCATGGTGATCTGGCCCTTGTAGACCGGGTTGGTCAGGTCGGCCCAGCTGGTAGGCTTGGGCAGGCTCTTCTTCGTGGCTTCGGCGGTGTTGAAGCAGATGGCCGACGACCACACGTCCATGCCCACCCACTTGGGCGGGTTGGCCGGATCGCGCATCGTGGGCTTGATGGCATCGAGACCCTTGGGCGCATAGGGCTGCAGCATGCCTTCCTTGTCGAGCAGCATCAGCGAGGTGGCGGCCAGGCCCCACACCACGTCGGCTTGCGGGTTGGCTTTCTCGGCCAGCAGCTTGGCGGTGACGATGCCGGTGGAGTCGCGCACGAACTTCAGTTCGATGGCCGGGTTCTCCTTTTCGAACGCGGCCTTGTAGGCCTGCACCTGGTCGGCCTCGAGCGCGGTGTACACCAGCAGCTCGGTGCGGCCCTGTGCCGAAGCGGCAAAGGCCAGCGAAAGCAGAGCGGCCGGCACGGCGGCCCAGCGGATAGAACGACGCAGCATGGGGAATACCTCGGAAGGAAAAGAAGACGAAGCGGGAAGTAACGCGGAAGAAGAAAGTACCCACGGCTAGCGCCATGAACGCGGCGATGCTGGCAGCGGCATGTGACAGGCATTTGTCAGAAGGCACGCGCCGGCATGGTGCTTGCAGGGCTTCGTCACGCCCTCGTCACCGCAATGCACGAAGCTGGCGCCCTGCCGCCTGCGCTTTTCGCCTTTTGTTTCAGAGCCATGACACTCGACCTCGCCGAGATCGCCCGCCTGTTCGCCGACCGGGGCGGGGTTGCCTATGCAGGCGAGCCGGTGTCGCAGCTCGAACATGCGCTGCAATGCGCCTGGCTGGCCGAGCAGGCCGGCGCGGACGATGCGCTGGTCACGGCCTCGCTGCTGCATGACCTTGGCCACCTGCTGATCGCAGAGCACCAGACGCTCTCGCGCTCACCCACCGAGCTGGGCATCGACGACCGGCACCAGTACATTGCCATGCCGGTGCTGCGCGGCGCCTTCGGGCTGGAGGTGCGCGAACCCATCCGCCTGCATGTGGATGCCAAGCGCTACCTTTGCGCGACCCGGCCCAGCTACTTCGCGCGGCTTTCGCCCGATTCGGTGCGCAGCCTGGCACTGCAGGGCGGGCCGATGAGCGCCGAAGCCGCCCGGCGCTTTGCCGACCATCCCTGGTCGGGCGATGCGATCCGGCTGCGGCTCTGGGACGAAGAGGCCAAGGTGGCTGGACTGGAGACGCCGCCGCTCAAGCACTTTCTGGAAATTGCGGCTCGAGTCATGCTGCGCTGAGGCTGCGGCCCCGCGGGCCTGCGGGCCTGCGCGCGCGAGCTTCAGGCCGGCTTAAGAAATTTGTCTAGGATGGCTTCCTCAAGATCTCCGCGCGCAAGCGCCTCCGAGGAAAACCCCGCATGTCTCCTTCCGTCAATGAACGCGCCAAAACCTTCGTTCAGGTGCTGCGCCGCGTCTTAGCGCTCGCGGCCCCCTACTTCCGGTCGGAGGAGAAGTGGCGTGCGCGGATCATGTTCGCGGCCATCGTCGCGCTCAATCTGGCCTATGTCTATGCGCTGGTGCTATTCAACCAGTGGTATGGCCGTTTCTACGACGGGCTGCAGAACAAGGACGCGGTCGTGTTCTGGCGCGAAGTCCGCGTGTTCTGCGTGCTGGCCTTCTTCAATATCGCGCTGCAGGTGCTCAAGTTCTACGTGACGCAACTGCTGCAGCTGCGCTGGCGCGCCTGGATCACGCGCAATTATCTCGGCCGCTGGATGGCCAACCGCACCTTTTACGAGCTGGAGCTTGCGCGCTATGCCAAGGGAGACGGTGCCACGCCCGACAACCCCGACCAGCGCATCCAGGAAGACATGCAGCTCTTCACGGCCGCGACCATGACGCTCTCGATGGGCCTGCTGAACGCCGTGGTCACGCTGATCAGTTTCGTGGGCATTCTCTGGGGCCTGTCGGGCATGGTGGCGCTGCCGATCGGCGGCAGCACCTACGAGATCGCGGGCTCGATGGTCTGGCTCGCGCTTGTCTACTGCGTGGTCGGTACCGTGATCACCCACTACATCGGCCGGCCGCTGATCGGGCTGAACTTCCGTCAGCAGCGCTTCGAAGCCGACTTCCGGCACCACCTAGTGCGTGTGCGCGAGTACAGCGAGGCAATCGCCCTCGATCGGGGCGAGACGGTGGAACGCGGCCAGCTCGACCTGCGCTTTGGTGCGGTGTTGCGCAACTATCTCGCGCTCATCAAGCAGCAGAAGAACCTCGTGACCTTCACCGCCTTTTTTGGCCAAGCGGCGGTGATCTTCCCGTTCGTTGTGGCGGCACCGCGCTTCTTCAGCGGCGCGATCCAGCTGGGACAGCTGATGCAGATCTCGTCGGCCTTCGGCCGGGTGCAAGACGCGCTGAGCTGGTTCGTCGACAACTACGACAACGTGGCTTCCTGGCGCGCCACGGCCGACCGCCTCACCAGCTTCGACGACGCGATCCGTGCGCATGCCGAAAAATCGAACGCCTTCGAACGCAGCGATGCAGAGGTGCTGCGAACCGACGGCCTCTCGCTGCGTCTGCCGGGTGGCAGCAAGCCGCTGCTCGCGAATGCAGCGCTTTCGGCCGCGGCCGGCGACAGCGTGCTGGTGCAGGGCCCCTCGGGCAGCGGCAAGTCCACGCTGTTCCGCGCCTTCGCGGGCATCTGGCCGTTCGGAAGCGGCAAGGTACAGGTGCCGGCGGACGCGATGTTCTTGCCGCAGCGGCCGTACGTGCCCAACGGACCCCTGCGCCAGGCACTGGCCTATCCCGAAGATGCCGCCAAGTACAGCGACACCGAACTGCGCCAAGCCTTGGCCGACGCCCTGCTGCCTGACCTGGCCGCACGGCTGGACGACAGCGACGCGTGGAGCCAGAAGCTCTCGGGTGGTGAGCAGCAGCGGCTCGCGATCGCGCGCGTGCTGCTGAAGAAACCGCGCTGGGTCTTCGCCGACGAGATCAGCAGCGCGCTCGACGCGCCGGCCGAGCACACGCTTTATCAGCGGCTTTCGGAGATGGTGCGCAGCCGAAACGGCGCAATGGTCTCCATTGCGCACCGCGCAGCCGTGGGCGAGTTCCACACCCAGCGTTGGACGCTGGTGCCGGAGGCAGAGGGCTCTGCCGCGCGCTATCGCGTGGAGGTGACGCCGGCAGGCGCCGCCGCCGCGTAGCGCTCCCACCCCTTCTTGCGCAAATCGCAAGCGGGGCATTCGCCGCAGCCGTAGCCCCAGGCCTGGCGATGCTCCCGATCGCCCAGATAGCAGGTGTGGGTTTCTTCCACGATCAGGTCGACCAGCGGCTCGCCGCCGAGGCGGTGCGCCATCTGCCAGGTCTCGGCCTTGTCGATCCACATCAGCGGCGTTTCGATGACGAGGCGGCGCTCCAGCCCGAGCGAGAGCGCGAGCTGCATTGCCTTCATGGTGTCGTCGCGGCAGTCGGGGTAGCCCGAAAAGTCGGTTTCGCAGACGCCGGTAACGATCACCTGCAGGCCGCGCCGGTAGGCCAGCGCGCCAGCAAGCGTGAGGAACAGCAGGTTGCGGCCGGGCACGAAGGTGTTGGGCAGGCCGTCGGCCTGCATTTCGAACGCTACCTCTTCCGTGAGCGAAGAGCCGCCGAGCTGCGCCAGCGCGGCGAGCGTGAGCACGTGGTCTTCGCCCAGGCGCGGCGCCCAGTCTGGAAAGCGCTCGCGCATCTTCGAAAGGATGGTGCCGCGCACGTCGAGTTCGACGCGGTGCCGCTGGCCGTAGTCGAAGCCCAGCGTTTCGACGCGCTGGTATTTGGAGAGCGCATCCGCGAGGCAGGTGGTCGAGTCCTGGCCACCGGAGAACAGGACGAGGGCGGTGGTGTGCAGGGGCATTTCTCTTCGACGGCAGTGAGCCGTCGCGGGTACAAAAGCCCTGATTTTCGCAGCCTGCTAGAGAAAGCGCTCGAGCAGCTTGCGCGATGGGCGGTCGAGCGCCTTCACGTCGGGAATGCGGAACTGCACGCCGTGCGCGCTGGCAATCAGCAACGCGCCGCCTTCGAGCCGGCGGATGTCTTCCTCGGCCTTGAGCACGAAGGTGGTTTCGCCGCGGTCGGTGTTCACGGTCCAGGTGCTGGGCACGCCGAAGCTCGACACGCCGTGCAGCTTCAGCAGCGTGGGCGCAAAGTCGCGCACCGCCAGCTCTTGCTCGAGCAATGCACGCGTTTCAGGCGGCAGGGCCTCGACGCGATCGATCCAGACCAGCTCGCGGCCTTCGCCGCCAACCAGCGACACGCCCTCTCCGGGCGCGCTGAGCGGAAATGCACGCACTGGCGTCACGCCCACGTGGCGCTCGCCCCCGGCATCGGTCAGCACAAGGCGGTCGAAGGCATCGCGCGCAAGGTCAAAAACCGGGGCAGCGGCTGTGTTGTTGCTGTTGCTCATCACGCGTCTCCCGCCGGGTGCGCCGCATGGCTCGGCACCAACTGCACCTGGGCGCCCGCACGTTCGTTCACCGCGCCTTCGCTCGCATCGTCGTCCGCCTGGCGCAGTTGCGCCTGGTAGAGCCGCCAATAGGCGCCCTGCTTCGCCATCAGGTCGTCGTGCGGACCGACCTCGACCACCTCGCCGCGGTCCATCACAACCAGCCGGTCGGCCTTGCGCAGCGTCGAGAGGCGGTGCGCAATCGCAATGGTGGTGCGGCCCTGCACGAGGTTGTCCAGCGCCTTCTGGATTTCTTTCTCGGTCTCGGTGTCCACGGCCGAAGTGGCCTCGTCGAGGATGAGGATGCGCGGGTCGATGAGCAGCGCGCGCGCAATGCTGATGCGCTGGCGCTCGCCGCCTGAAAGGCCCTGGCCGCGTTCGCCCACGAGCGAGTCGTAGCCATGCGGCAGGCGCAGGATGAAGTCATGCGCATGCGCGGCGCGCGCTGCGGCCACGATTTCTTCGCGCGTGGCATCGGGCTTGCCGTACGCGATGTTCTGCGCAATGGTGCCGAAGAACAGGAATGGCTCCTGCAGCACCAGCCCCACGTGGCGCCGGTAGTCGGCCACGGCAAAGCGGCGGATGTCGGTGCCGTCGACCTTGATGGCGCCATCGGTCACGTCGTAGAAGCGGCAGATCAGGTTGACCAGCGTGCTCTTGCCCGAGCCGCTGTGGCCCACCAGGCCGATCATCTCGCCCGGCTCGATGGTCAGGTCGAGGTCGCGGATCACCGCGCGCGAACCGTAGCGAAAGCCGAGCCCGCTCATCTCGATGCGGCCCTGCACGCGTTCGATCTTCACCGGGTTGGCGGGCTCGGGCACGTTGCTCACGTGGTCCAGGATGTCGAAGATGCGCTTGGCGCCCGCCGCGGCCTTTTGCGTGACCGACACGATGCGGCTCATGGAATCGAGCCGCGTGTAGAAACGGCCGATGTACGCGATGAAGGCGGTGAGCACACCCACGGTAATGCTGCCGCGCGCCACCTGCCAGATGCCGAAGCCCCACACCACGAGCAGGCCGATTTCGGTCAGCAGCGACACGGTGGGCGTGAACAGCGACCAGGTGCGGTTGAGCTTGTCGTTGACCTGCAGGTTGTAGACGTTGGCAATGCGAAACCGTTCGGCTTCGCGGCGCTCTTGCGCAAAGGCCTTGACCACGCGAATGCCGGGAATGGTGTCGGCCAGCACGTTGGTGACCTCCGACCACACGCGGTCGATCTTCTCGAAGCCCGTGCGCAGACGGTCGCGCACCACATGGATCATCCAGGCGATGAAGGGGAGCGGCACCAGCGTGACCACCGCCAGCAGCGGATTGATGGACACGAGGATGACCGCGGTCATCACGATCATCAGCACGTCGTTCGCAAAGTCGAGCGCATGCAGCGAGAGAAATACGTTGATGCGGTCGGTTTCCGAGCCGATGCGCGCCATCAGGTCGCCCGTGCGCTTGCCGCCGAAATAGTCGAGCGGCAAGGTCAGCAAGTGCTCGTACGTGGTGGTGCGCAGGTCGGCGCCAATGCGCTCCGACACCAGCGCCAGCAGGTAGGTGCGCGCCCAGCCCAGGCCCCAGCCGACCAGCGCCGCGCCGAGCAGCCCGCTCAGGTAAAGCGCCACACGTGAGGGATCGATCTTCTGCCCGTTCTGGAACGGAATCAGGATGTCGTCCATCAGCGGGATGGTCAGGTACGGCGGCACCAGCGTCGCGGCGGTCGAAATAAGGGTCAGGAAGAAACCCGCGATCAGCTGCTTGCGGTAAGGCTTGGCAAAGCGGCCCAGGCGCAGCAGCACCCAGGTCGAAGGGGGGGTCTGCAGCTCGGTGTCGGCGGCGCCCGGGTCGTCGCCATCGGGCTCCGCTACCGCTTCGGCGACAACTCCGTTCGCCCGCTGGCCGAACAGCTTGAGCAGCCGCAGCGCGGCTGGCTGGTTGGCCAAGGTGTAGCGCCAGCGCGCCAGCCGGCCCTTTGCGCCGACCAGATCAAGGGTTCCAACGCCCGAATGGTCGTTGAGATACAGTTCCAGGGATTCATCGGCTAGTGACCACTCACACCATTGCCCGCCCGGTTGCAGCGCCATGAGCCGCCGGTCGGTCAGGGCCACGAGGCCAAACGTAAACAGAAGTTCTTCGTCGAGGTCAACCGGTAATGTGACCAGAACGTTTTCCGCGGCAGCGAGCCGGCTTTTCAGCGCGTCTGATGCCGCCTCTGTTTCGCCCTCCCGGGTGCCGACTGGATCGTGATGTTGCATTGTGTTTCTTTGACTCTTGCCCGTCGCGGGCCTCAGGGACCGCGCCATGGCGTCCTTTGTCGGGCGCCGATTCTGACCGATTGCCATGGGCGCGCTTGAAGGCGCCGTGGTGCTCGGCCAAAGCACATCGAACGTTTGCATGACCCGTTTCGACGACATCCGCCTGCTGCGCATCAACTATTTGCGCGGTCCCAACCTCTGGACCTACCGTCCGGTGCTCGAAGTCTGGCTCGATCTGGGCCAGCTGGAAGACTACCCCTCCAACAAGATCGACGGGTTTACCGACCGCCTGACGACCCTGCTGCCGGCGCTCATCGAGCACCATTGCGGCGTGGGCGAGCGCGGCGGCTTCATCCAGCGGCTGACTGAAGGTACCTGGTCAGGCCACGTGCTCGAACACGTGGTGATCGAGCTCTTGAACCTGGCCGGCATGCCGACCGGTTTCGGCCAGACGCGCAGCACCTCGGAGCACGGCGTCTACCGCATGGTGTTCCGCGCGCGCGACGAGCAGGTCGCCCGCGTGGCGCTGGCCGAAGGCCATCGCCTGCTGATGGCGGCCATCAACAACGACCCGTTCACCGCCGCCGACGTGCAGAAGGCGGTCGATGCGGTCAAGGCCAAGGTTGAAGACTGCTACCTCGGCCCGAGCACCGCGGCCATCGTGTCCGCGGCCACCGACCGCGGCATACCGCACATGCGGCTGAACAGCGGCAACCTGGTGCAACTGGGCTACGGCGCCAACCAGCAGCGCATCTGGACCGCCGAAACCGACTACACCAGCGCCATCGGCGAGTCGATTGCCAGCGACAAGGAGCTGACCAAGTCGCTGCTCGCGAGCTGCGGCGTGCCGGTGCCCGAAGGACAGGTGGTGGCCAGCGCCGAAGAGGCCTGGGAAGCCGCCGAAGACATCGGCCTGCCGGTGGTCGTGAAACCGTCGGACGCCAACCACGGCCGCGGTGTGTCGCTCGAACTCACCACGCGCGAAGAAGTCATGGCCGCCTATGCGGTGGCCGAGCCCGAAGGCAGCGACGTGATGGTCGAGCGCTTCATTCGCGGCCACGAACACCGCCTGCTGGTGGTGGGCGGCGAAGTGGTGGCGGCTGCGCGCGGCGAAATCATTACCGTGACCGGCGACGGCAAGAGCACCGTGGCCGAGCTCATCGAAAAGCAGCTCAACAGCGATCCGCGCCGCGGCGCCGAAGAGGAATATCCGCTCGACCTGATCGTGCTGGCCACGGATGCCAAGCTGCAGCTCGAACTCAAGCGCCAGGAGCTCGACGCTGCTTCCGTGCCGGCCGCCGGCCGCGTGGTCACCATCCAGCGCAACGGCAACATGGCCAATGACTGTACCGACCAGGTCCACCCTGAAGTGGCGCATGCCGCCGTGCTGGCCGCGCGCGTGGTGGGGCTCGACATTGCGGGCATCGACCTCGTGGCGCAGGACATCGGCAAGCCCCTCGGCCCTCAGCGCGGCGCTATCGTCGAAGTGAATGCCGGCCCCGGTCTCCTGATGCACCTGAAGCCGGCCGTCGGCTCGCCGCGCCCGGTGGGCCGCGCGATTTGCGACCACCTGTTTCCCAACGACGCGCCGGGCCGCATTCCGGTGGTGGGCGTCGCGGGCTCCAAGGGCACCGCCGTGCTCGCGCGGCTGGTTGCCTGGGTTATCAACCTCGGCGGGCGCCACACCGGCCTTGCCTGCCGAGACGGCCTCTTTCTCGAGCGCCGCCGCGTCGATGCACGCGACAGCGCCAACGGGGACGCCGGCCACCGCCTGCTCGTAAACCGCGCGGTGGAAGCCGTGGTGATCGAGAACGGTGCCGAAACGATTCTGCGCGACGGCCTGGCGTACGACCGCTGCGAAGTAGGCATCGTCACCGACCTCGAAGGCGTCGAGGCGCTGGCCGACTACGACATCACCGAAAGCGACCAGATGGTCAAGGTGTTGCGCACGCAGGTCGACGTGGTTCTGGCCGAAGGCACGGCCGTGCTCAACGCGGGCGATCCGCGCGTGGCCGGCCTGGCGCCGCTGTGCGACGGTTCCGTCATCCTGTATGCCGCCGATCCGCAGGCCCCTGCCCTCACCGCGCACCAGGCCGCGGGCGGCAAGGCCGTGCTGGTGCGGCAAGACCGCGTGGTGCTGGCCACCGGCAGCAGCGAATCTTTCCTGCCCGGCCTTGGCCGCCTCACCGTCTGGCGTGCCACGCACGCGGGTGTCAGCCTCGAGAGCCTGCTGGCCGCCGTGGCCGCAGCCTGGGCGCTGGGCATTCCGCTGAACCTCATCGGTGCGGGCGTCGAGGCTTTCGAGGCCGACCTGCAGGCCGCGCTGGCCTCGCTGCAGCTCTCGCAGACGCAGCCGCTTTCGTCCCAACCCCAATTTGCCTGATGCGCGCCGCCCCATGAAAGTTACCCGTACCCGCGCCTTGCGCGGTCCCAACCTCTGGAGCCGCCACACTGCCATCGAAGCCGTCGTTGCCTGCGAAGGCGATGAAAACGCCGTCAGCCGGTTGCCGGGCTTCGAAGCTCGCCTGCGTGCACGCTTTCCCACCATCGGCGAACTGCATCCGATGGTGCTGGGGCAGCCGCTCGCGCTCGCGCACGTGCTCGAGAACGCCGCCGTGGCGCTGCAGGCCCAGGCTGGCTGCGCCGTCAATTTCGGCCACACCTCTCCCACCGTGGAAGAAGGCGTGTACCAAGTCACCTTCCAGTACAGCGAAGAAGCCGTCGGGCGCCGCGCACTCGCGCTGGCCGAAGAGCTGATTGCAGCCACACTGGCCGACACGGCGTTCGACGCCTCCGCCGCCATCACTGAATTGCGCGACCTCGACGAATCGGAGCGGCTCGGCCCGAGCACCGGCTCCATCGTCGATGCCGCCGTGGCGCGCGGCATTCCGTACCGCCGCCTCACCAGCGGCAGCCTGGTGCAGTTCGGCTGGGGCTCCAAGCAGCGCCGTATCCAGGCGGCCGAAATCGACAGCACCAGCGGCGTGGCCGAATCGATTGCGCAGGACAAGGAACTCACCAAGCAGCTGCTCAATGCCGCCGGCGTGCCCGTGCCGCTGGGCCGGCCCGTCGCCGATGCCGACGACGGCTGGGCCGCGGCCATGGAAATCGGCCTGCCGGTGGTCGTAAAGCCGCAGGACGGCAACCAGGGCAAGGGTGTCACGGTCAACATCACGACCCGCGAGCAGCTCACGGCTGCCTGCGAATCGGCCGCGGCATACGGCGAAGTCATGGTCGAGAAATTTCTGCCGGGCTTCGATTTCCGCCTGCTGGTGGTGGGCGACCGCCTCGTGGCCGCCGCGCGGCGCGATCCGCCGAACGTGATCGGCGATGGCAGCTCCACCGTGCGCCAGTTGGTGGACGCGGTGAACCTCGACCCGCGCCGCGGCGAAGGACACGCCACCTCGCTCACCAAGATCCGGCTCGACGACATCGCCATCGGCCGGCTCGAGGCCCAGGGCCTCACGCCCGAGAGCGTGCCCGCGCGCGGCGAGCGCGTGGTGCTGCGCAACAACGCCAATCTTTCCACCGGCGGCACCGCCACCGACGTAACCGACACCGTGCACCCCGAAGTGGCTGCGCGCGCGGTCGATGCGGCGCAGATGGTCGGCCTGCACATCTGCGGCGTGGACATGGTGTGCGAGAACGTGCTGCGTCCGCTCGAAGAGCAGCACGGCGGCGTGGTCGAGGTCAATGCCGCGCCCGGCCTGCGCATGCATATCTCGCCCTCGTTCGGCCGCGGCCGCGCGGTCGGCGAGGCCATTGTGGACACGCTCTTCGCCCCCGGCGACGACGGCCGCATTCCGGTGGTGGCCGTGACCGGCACCAACGGCAAGACCACCACGGCGCGCCTCATCAACCACCTGCTCGCATCGAGCGGGCTGCGCACCGGCATGACCAACACCGACGGCGTGTACGTCGACGGCCGCCAGACCGACAGCGGCGACTGCAGCGGCCCCAAGAGCGCGCGCAACGTGCTCATGCACCCTGACGTGGATGCGGCCGTGTTCGAAGTGGCGCGCGGCGGCGTGCTGCGCGAAGGCCTCGGCTTCGACCGCTGCCAGGTGGCCGTGGTCACCAACATCGGCAGCGGCGACCACCTCGGCCTGAACTACATCACCACAGTCGAAGACCTGGCGGTGCTCAAGCGCGTGATCGTCCGCAACGTGGCGCCCGATGGCTATGCGGTGCTCAACGCCGCTGATCCCAACGTGGCCGCCATGGCCGCCGGCTGCCCCGGCCACGTGATCTTCTTCACCGCCGACCGCCAGCATCCGGTGATGGCCACGCACCGCGCGCAAGGCAAGCGCACCGTGTACGTCGACCAGGACACGCTGGTGGCGGCCGAGGGCTCGTGGCGCGAGCGCATTGCGCTGCGCGACGTGCCGATCACGCGCAACGGCACCATCGGTTTCCAGGTCGACAACGTGATGGCCTCGGTGGCCGCGGCATGGGCCGTTGGCCTGGACTGGGACACCATTCGCAGCGGCCTCGCCAGCTTCATGAACGACGCGGCCGGCGTGCCTGGGCGCTTCAACGTCATGGACTACCGCGGCGCCACCGTGATTGCCGACTACGGCCACAACACCGACGCCATGCGCGCGCTGGTGTCGGCCGTGGACACCATGCCGGCCAACAAGCGCTCTGTGGTGATCAGCGGCGCCGGCGACCGGCGCGATTCCGACATCCGCGACCAGACAGCCATCCTGGGCCAGGCCTTCGACGACGTGATCCTCTACCAGGACGCGGCCCAGCGCGGCCGTGCCGACGGCGAGGTGATGGCGTTGCTGCGCCAGGGCCTGCAGGGCGCGGCACGCACGCGCTACATCGACGAGATCCGCGGAGAGTTCGTCGCCATCGACACCGCGCTCGCGCGGCTGCAGCCGGGCGACCTGTCGCTGATCCTGGTCGACCAGGTCGAAGAAGCGCTCGCGCACCTGGCGCAACGCATCGCAGCGGGCTGACCGCCGCCCGGGGCTGACGGACACGTCCCACACGCATCGGCGAGTCTGGCCGGGCCTGCTGTCTCTGCAGTCCCACACCCCGCAAGGGGTGCGCCGGGCCAGACTGTTGCTCCGGTCGCGCTTTCGGAGGGCGCGCCTCAACCAGGAGCATCCGATGACAACAACAGTTCGTTCCGCCCTTTCTGCTGCCGCGCTTTTTGCGGCAAGCGGTTTTCTCATACCCGGCCCGGCCTCGGCGCAAGCCCAGGCGCCAGGTTCGGCCGCACGCGCGCAGCAGGAGCGCGCCGTGTGCGACGGCGTCCAGCAGGACCGCGCCGCATGTCTTCGCGAGGCCGGTGCCGCGCGGCAGGAAGCGCAGCGCAATGGCCTGACCAACGTTGGCCCGGGCCGCGCAGACGCCAATGCCATGGCGCGTTGCCGCGAACAGCCGGTTGCCGATCGCGCCGATTGCGAAGCCCGCCTGCAGGGCGGCGCACGCACCACCACCGAAGGCAGCGTGATGGGCGGCGGCGTCATCCGCGAAACCGTGACACCCCTGCCGCCGCAACCTGCCGCGCCTTCGCGCTGAGCAGCAAACCCACGCGTGGAACCCGACGGGAACATGCCTGTCGAACAGTTTTCGTTTCGCGCCACTTAGAGGAGCACACCATGAACAGCACCACACGTTCGATGATTGCCGCCCTGATTGCCGTGGGCGGTATTGCCGCGGCCACATCGGCCTCCGCGCAGCCGCGTCGCGGCGATTCCACCTACCAGCAGGAGATCGCGGTCTGCGGGCACAACCAGCAAGACCGCGCCGCCTGCATTCGCGAAGCCGGCGCCGCACGCCAGGAAGCCGCTCGCGGCGGCCTGACCAGCGCGCCCGACTACCAGCGCAACGCGCTCGCGCGCTGCGGACTGCAGCCGCCGGCCGATCGCGCCGACTGCGAAGCACGCGTGCTCGGTGGCAGCGGCAACACCCGCGGTGCAGTGGACGGCAGCGTGATGGGCGGCGGCGTGATCCGCGAATCGGTCACCACCGTTGTCATGCCGGCCCCCGCCGTGATGCCAGCCCCCACCGTGATGCCGGCTCCGGTGCCCGCGCCTTCTCGCCTACCGGCTCCGGCGATCGCGCCGATGGCACCCATGACGCCGATCGCGCCCATGCAGCCGGCGCCGCTGCCCGCACGCTGATGCAGCGCTGAGCGTCGCAGCTGCGGCACCCGTCGTCGCCTTTCGATGCGGCGACGGGGCTGCATACAACAGGCCCGCACGCTCTTTGATGACCCCGCTTGTCACACGACTGTCATAAAGCACGGCGGGCTGCTAGCTATAGTTCTCGGTCTCTGCCTACCGAGGAAACCTTTCCCATGAATGCCATCAAGGTCGCTCGCCGATTCATAGAAACGGACCCGGCCAACGAATCGGCCAAGATCCTGGCCCAGCTCGTGTTGGCGCTCGAATCCGAACGCAGTTTCGAGCTGGTCACGCTCTACAGCCTTGACTACAAGAGCTTCGAGCTCGCCATGGACATCCTGAAGGAATGGCGGCTCGACCGCTACTACGCGAGCAAGTCGAAGCTGTTCGACCTCTCGCTGCAGGTCAGCGAACTCGAGAAGAGCTGAGCGCCCTTCTCTTTCACGTCTTTTCTCTTCAGCGCGCCCAGCGCAGCACCAGCGGATCGAGCCGTTTCGCGGTTTCGATCAGCCCTGCGCGCGTGTCCGGGTGCATTGCCGGCAGAGGATGCCGCGGTGCCTCGCAGGCGATCACACCGCCCTCCTTCATGAGCGACTTGCAGGCCAGGAGGCCGGCCTGCCGGTTCTCGTAGTTGATGAGCGGCAGCCACTGCTGATAAAGCGCGAAGGCCTTGTCACGGTCCCCCGCGCGATGCGCCTCGATGATCGGACGGATGCCGTCCGGGTAGCCGCCGCCGGTCATTGAGCCTGTCGCGCCGGCATCAAGGTCGGGCATCAGCGTGATGGCCTCTTCGCCATCCCACGGGCCTTCGATGGCATCGCCGCCAAGGCGGATCAGCTCGCGCAGCTTCGAGGCTGCACCGGGCGTTTCGATCTTGAAGTACGCGACGTGTTCGATCTCCTTGGCCATGCGCGCGAGGAACGGCGCCGACAGCACCGTGCCGCTCGCCGGTGCGTCCTGGATCATGATCGGAATGTCCACCGCGTCGGAAAGGCCGGCATAGAACTCGAAGATCTGCGGCTCGGGCACGCGGAACGTGGCGCCGTGATAAGGCGGCATCACCATCAGCATGGCCGCGCCCATGTCTTGCGCGCGCCGGCTGCGCTCGGCGCATACCTTGGTGCTGTAGTGCGTGGTGGTCACGATCACCGGCACGCGGCCGTTCACGTGCTCCAGCATCGTGCGCGTGAGCACCTCGCGCTCTTCGTCCGACAACACGAACTGCTCCGAGAAGTTGGCCAGGATGCACAGGCCGTCGGAGCCCGCGTCGATCATGAAATCGACGCAGCGCTTCTGGCTCTCGAGGTCGAGTGCGCCCTGTTCGGTGAAGGTGGTGGGCACCACCGGAAAGATGCCGCGGTATCTGGGAGTCATGATGAATCAGTGTGAATGACGGGGAACGGCGGAGCCTCTGCAGCCCACCAGAAAATCGAAGTCGCAGCCTTCGTCGGCCTGCAGCACGTGGTTGACGTAGAGCTTCTGGTAGCCGCCGCCGCGCGTGCTCATGGGCTGTGCGTCTTTGCTCGAAAGCGAGGCCAGACGCGCCGCCAATTCTTCGTCGCTGATGTCCAGGTGCAACCGGCCTGCGTCGCAATCGAGCTCGATCCAGTCGCCGTCGCGCACCGCCGCGAGCGGCCCGCCGTCGGCCGCTTCGGGCGCCACGTGCAGCACCACCGTGCCGTAGGCGGTGCCGCTCATGCGGGCGTCCGAAATGCGCACCATGTCCTTCACGCCCTGGCGCAGCAGCTTGGGCGGCAGGCCCATGTTGCCGACTTCGGCCATGCCGGGATAGCCCTTGGGGCCGCAGTTCTTCATCACCATCACCGACGTGGCGTCGATCTCCAGGCTTTCATCGACGATGCGCTCCTTGTAGTGCTCGAGGTTCTCGAACACCACGGCGCGGCCACGGTGCTTCAGCAACTCGGGCGAGGCGGCCGAGGGCTTGAGCACTGCGCCGCGCGGCGACAGATTGCCGCGCAGGATGCGAATGCCGCCATCGGCAATCAACGGCTTGTCCAGCGGCCGGATCACTTCGTCGTCGAGGCTCGGCGCTTCGCGCACGTTGTCCCAGATCGATTGGCCGTTGACGGTGAGTGCGCCAGGGTGCGGCAGCAGGCCGGCTTCGCCAAGGCGCCGCAGCACCGCGGGCAGGCCGCCCGCGTAGTAGAACTCTTCCATCAGGAAGCGGCCGGAGGGCATCAGGTCCACGATGGTCGGCGTGTTGCTGCCGATGCGCGTCCAGTCCTCCAGTTCGAGGTCAACTCCGATGCGGCCCGCAATGGCTTTCAGGTGAATCACCGCGTTGGTGGAGCCGCCGATGGCCGCGTTGACGCGGATCGCATTCTCGAAAGCCTCGCGCGTGAGAATCTTCGAGAGCGTGAGCCCCTCCTTCGCCATTTCAACCGCGCGCATGCCCGACATCTGCGCAAGCACATAGCGGCGCGCGTCCACCGCCGGAATGGCCGCGTTGTGCGGCAGCGAAGTGCCCAGCGCCTCGGCCATGCAGGCCATGGTCGAGGCCGTGCCCATGGTGTTGCAGGTGCCCGCCGAGCGCGACATGCCGCCTTCGGCCGAAAGGAACTGGTGCAGGTTGATCTCTCCGGCTTTCAGCGACTCGTGCAGCTGCCACACGGCCGTGCCCGAGCCGATGTTCTTGCCTTCGAGCTTGCCGTTGAGCATGGGCCCGCCGGTGACGACGATGGCGGGAATGTCGCAGCTTGCAGCGCCCATCAGCAGTGCGGGCGTGGTCTTGTCGCAGCCCGTGAGCAGCACCACCGCATCGACCGGGTTGCCGCGAATGGCCTCTTCCACGTCCATGCTTGCGAGATTGCGCGTGAGCATGGCGGTAGGCCGCAGGTTCGATTCGCCGTTGGAGAACACCGGAAACTCGACCGGAAAGCCGCCCGCCTCGGAGATGCCGCGCTTCACATGCTCGGCAATCTTGCGGAAGTGGGCATTGCAAGGCGTGAGCTCGGACCATGTGTTGCAGATACCGATGATCGGGCGACCGTCGAACTCATGGTCCGGTATGCCCTGGTTCTTCATCCAGCTGCGGTACATGAAGCCGTTCTTGTCGGCCGAGCCGAACCATTCGGTCGAGCGAAGCTTCTTCTTGGGAGTTTGGTCCGGCATGCGGAAGTTTCCTGAAAGCGAGAGAAAAGAGAAAAAACAAGGAACGCGTCAGCGCCGTGGCGTACGCGAAGTGAAAAAGCGCTGCAGGAGGCAGAACACGAAGAGCAGCGCACCCACCACGATGCGCGTCCACCACGAGCTCAACGTGCCGTCGAAGGAAATCAGCGTCTGGATGATCCCGAGCATCAGCACACCGAAGAGCGTGCCCGCCACATAGCCCACCCCGCCTGTGAGCAGCGTACCGCCGATGACCACCGCCGCGATCGCATCGAGCTCCAGCCCCAGCGCATGCAGGCCGTAGCCCGAGAGCATGTAGAACGTGAAGATCACCCCCGCCAGCGCCGAGCAGAAGCCCGACAGCGTGTACACGCCAATGAGCGTGGAGCGCACTGGCAGGCCCATCAGCATGGCCGACTGTTCGCTGCCGCCAATGGCGTACACCGCGCGGCCGAAGGGCGTGCAATGCGCAATGAAAATCGCGGCCAGCAGCACCGCGACGGCGATCACCGCGCTGATCGACAGCGAAGCCTCGCCCCAGATGGGAATGCGGATCTGCGAGACCTCGGAGTAGAACTCGTTGGTGATGCTGATCGAATCGATGCTGATCAGGTAGCAAAGGCCGCGTGCCAGGAACATGCCCGCCAGCGTGACGATGAAGGGCTGCAGCCTGAAACGCTCGATGAGCAGGCCCATGAATGCGCCAAAGGCCGTGCCCATGGCCAGCACCAGCGGAATGACCACGGCGGGGCTCCAGCCGTGCTTCTCGACCAATGAGGCCGAGACCATCGTGGTGAGTGCAATCACCGAGCCCACCGAAAGATCGATGCCGCCCGAAAGAATCACGAAGGTCATGCCAACGGCCACGACGATCAGGAAGGCGTTGTCGATCAGCAGGTTCAGGAACACCTGCGCCGAGAAGAAGCCGTCGTAGAACACCGAGCCCAACGTGGCCATCAGCATGAACAGCGAAACGGTCGCCGTGAGCGGCAAGTACTTCGGATTGAGCCCCGCCCTGCCACCTCTCCCTCCTCCTCTCCCACTGGCGGGAGAGGGTTGGGGTGAGGGTGCAGTTTCGATCACCGCGCTCATGCCCGTCTCCCTTCATGCACCGGCCGCTGCACCAGCGCGCGAACCTCCGACCTGAATTCAGGCGACTGCAGCAGCATCACCGCAAACACCACGACGGCCTTGACGACGAGGTTGATCTCGGGCGGCACGCCCAGCGAGTAGATGGCATAGGTCAGCGTCTGGATGATCAGCGCGCCGATCACGCTGCCCATGAGGCTGAAGCGTCCGCCGGTGAGTGCGGTGCCGCCCAGGGTCACGGCTAGGATGGCATCGAGCTCCAGCAGCTGGCCCGCGTTGTTGCCGTCCGCGCTCTTGACGTTCGAACTGATCAAGAGGCCCGCAATGCCCGCGCAAACGCCGCAGAACGCATACGCTCCAACGATGAGCCGCCGCGCCTGCACGCCAGCCACCCGCGCCGCCGTCGGGTTGATGCCCACCGCCTGGATGAACAGGCCGAGTGCCGTGCGCGTGATGGCCAGGTACAGCAGCACGAACACGGCCGCCACGATGAACAGCGAGAACGGCAGGCCCAGCAGATAACCGCTGCCCAGGAAGAAAAAGGGCTTGTAGTAGATGGTGATGATCTGCCCGTCGGCAATGAGCTGCGCAATGCCGCGCCCCGCCACCATGAGAATCAGCGTCGCGATGATCGGCTGCATGCCGACCTTGGCCACAAGCAGGCCGTTCCACAGGCCGCACAGCAGAGCAACGCCAAGGGCGCCCAGGATGGCTAGCCACATGGGAAAGCGGCTCACGTCGCTGGCCACCGAGCCGCCGATCATCCAAGCCGCCACGGCCGCCGCAATGGCCACCACCGCGCCCACCGAGATGTCGATGCCGCGCGTGGCAATGACGAGCGTCATGCCCAGCGAGACCAGCACCAGCGGCGCCGCGCGGTTCACGATGTCGATCAGGCTGCCGTAGAGGTGGCCGTCCCGCCACTCGAGGTGCAGGAAGCTGGCGTTGAAGGCGGTGTTGACTGCCAGCAGGAGCAGCAGCGTGACGATGGGCCAAGCCAGGCGGTGGCGCATGAGCGATGAAAGGCGTGTCATGCTGTCGCTGCAATCATTTCGTAGACCTCGTCCTCGGTCGAGCCGCCCGGCAGCTCGCCCACCTTCTTGCGGTCCCGCAGCACCACGATGCGATGCGCCACGCGCACCACTTCGCTGATTTCGGAAGAGATGAAGACCACCGCCATGCCCGCGCGCGCAAGCCGAAGGATCTCTTCCATGATTTCCTGCTTGGCCGCCACGTCGATGCCGCGCGTCGGCTCATCGAGTATCAGCAGGCGCGGCTCGGTTGCGAGCCATCGCGCGATCATGGCTTTTTGCTGGTTGCCGCCAGAAAGCAGGCCAATGGGCGTTTCCACGCTCGCGGTCTTGATGCCCAGCGACGCTACAAAGCGCTCAGCCATCGCGGTCTGTTCGGCGTGCGGCAGAAAGCGCCGCGTGCCGAGCCGCGCCTGCAGCGCGAGGGCGATGTTCTCGCGCACGGACAGCTCGGCCACGATGCCGTCGGTCTTGCGCTCTTCGGGGCACAGTGCCAACCCTTCGCGAACGGCGTCCGCGGGGTTCGAGAAACTGACCGTCCGGCCGTCGATCTTCAGCACGCCGCGGTCGGGCGTTTCGAGCCCGAACAGCAGGCGCGCAAGTTCGGTGCGCCCGGCGCCCAGCAGGCCCGCAATGCCGACCACTTCGCCGGCACGCACGCGCAAATCGGTCGCCTGCAGTTGTCCGGCCTGCCCGAGGCCTTCCGCCTGCAGCAAGGCCGGCGCCGCTTCGTCGAACGCCGGCAGTGCAGCGGGCCGGGCGGACTGGGCCGCGAGTTCCCGCCCCAGCATCGCGGCGATCAGCGCCTGGGGTCCTAGATCGGCCGCGCGCCACTCACCCACCCAGCTGCCGTTGCGCAGCACGGTGATGCGGTCTGACACTGCATACATCTGGTTCAAAAAGTGGGTCACGAAGACGATGGCCAGTCCCTCGCCACGCAGGCGCCGCAGCACTTCGAACAGCTTCTCCACCTCGTCGTCGTCCAGGCTCGAAGTCGGCTCGTCGAGGATCAGCACCTTCGACGAGACGCCGAGCGCACGCGCAATGGCCACCAGCTGCTGCACCGCCACCGAGTAGCTCGACAGCAGCCGCGTCACGTCGATGTCGAGCCCGATGCGCGCCAGCAGTTCCGCGGCACGCCGGTTGACGGCCGCCCAGTCGATGCGAAAACCTTGCGCCGCGCCACAGCGCGGATAACGTCCCGCAAACACGTTCTCGGCCACCGAGAGGTTCGGGCACAGGTTCACCTCCTGGTAGACCGTGCTGATGCCCAGCTTCTGCGCTTCGAGCGGCGATGCGGGATGAATGGCTTGCCCGTCCAGGCGTATCTCCCCGGCGCTCGAAGGCAGCACGCCCGTGAGCACCTTGATCAGCGTCGACTTGCCCGCGCCGTTCTGTCCCATGAGCGCATGGATCTCGCCCGGATAGAGCCGCAGCTGCACGTCGCGCAGCACAGGAATGTCGCCAAACTGCTTGTGGATGCCCCGCAGTTCGAGCACGGGTGAAATGCTGCCGCCCGTCATGCGCTTACTTGTTCTTGTTGTAGACGTCGATGAACACCGCGGCCAGCAACACCAGGCCCTTGATCACCTGCTGGTAGTCGATGCCGATGCCCAGGATCGACATGCCGTTGTTCATCACGCCCATGATGAAGGCGCCGATCACCGCGCCCATCACCCGGCCCACGCCGCCCGAGGCCGAGGCTCCGCCGATGAAGCAGGCCGCGATCACGTCGAGTTCGAAACCGAGGCCAGCCTTGGGCGTAGCGGTGTTGAGCCGCGCCGCAAACACCAGGCCCGCAAGCGCTGCCAGGGCCCCCATGTTCACGAAGGTGAGAAAAGCAAGCCGCTGCGTCTTCACGCCGGAAAGCCGCGCAGCCTTCTCGTTGCCGCCCAGCGCGTAGATGCGCCGGCCGATGGTGGTGCGGTTGGTGACGAAGTCGTACACCACGATGAGCACCGCCATCACGATCAGCACATTGGGCAGGCCCTTGTAGGTCGAGAGCAGGTAGCTGAAGAACAGGATGATGGCCGCGAAGAACAGGTTCTTCACCAGGAAGAACACATAGGGCTCCGTTTCCATTCCGTGCGCCGCGAGCTTGGCGCGCCCGCGCAGCTTGAAGAACACCAGCGCCGCCGCGGCCAGCGCGCCCACCACCAGCGAGGTGGTGCGCAACGTGTCGCCACCCAGCGGATCGGGAATGAAGCCCGAACTCAGCCGCTGGAACTCGACCGGAAACGGCCCGACCGACTGCCCCGCCAGCAGCGCCAGCGTGAGCCCCTTGAACACCAGCATGCCCGCAAGCGTGACGATGAACGACGGAATCTTGCGGAACGCGACAAACCAACCCTGCGCCGCGCCGATGACCGCGCCCGCCGCAATGCTGATGAGGGCCGTGGGCACAAAGTGCCATTCATACTCGACCATCAGCACCGCCGCCAGCGCGCCGATAAAGCCGCAGACCGAGCCCACCGACAGGTCGATGTGCCCCGCCACGATCACCAGCAGCATGCCGAGCGCCATGATGACGACGTAGCTGTTCTGCAGCAGCAGGTTGGTGAGGTTCAGCGGCCGCAGCAGCGTGCCGTCGGTCAGCACCTGGAACAGCACCATGATCGCGACCAGCGAGATCAGCATGCCGTATTCGCGCAGGTTGTTCTTCAGGAAGCCGGCGTGCAGCTTCGGGGCAGCCTCTGCAATGGGGACTGCGGCATTCACCGCGTTGACTTCAGGCTGCGACATGGACGGAACTCCCCGCGCTCACGATGGCGTGCATGATGCGTTCCTGCGAAGCTTCAGCCGCTGTAAATTCGGCCACGAAGCGGCCCTCGTTCATCACATAGATGCGATCGCACATGCCCAGCAGTTCCGGCAGTTCGGAAGAAATCATGAGAATGCCTTTGCCCTCGCTCGCGAGCTGGTCGATGATGGTGTAGATCTCATATTTGGCGCCCACGTCGATGCCGCGCGTGGGCTCGTCGAGGATCAGGAGTTCGGGTTTTGTAAAGAGCCACTTGCTGAGCACCACCTTCTGCTGGTTGCCGCCCGACAGGTTGACCACCAGCTGCTCCACGCCCGAAGACCGGATGTTGAGCGCCTTGCGGTAGTCGCTGGCCACCTTGAATTCGCGTGCGTCGTCGATCACCATCGAACTCGACACCGCCTCCAGGTTGGCCAGGCTCACGTTCTTCTGGATGTTTTCTTCCAGCACCAATCCCAGGCCCTTGCGGTCCTCGGTGACATAGGCAATGCCCTGGTCGATGGCCTTGCGCACGGTGCCCACGTCCACCGGCTGGCCGTGCATCAGCACCGTGCCGCTGATGCGCTGGCCGTAGGACTTGCCGAACACGCTCATTGCAAGCTCGGTACGGCCCGCGCCCATGAGGCCTGCAATGCCGACGATTTCGCCTTGGCGCACATGCAGGTTCACACCCTTGATCTGCTCTCGGTCGGCATGCAGCGCGTGGTGCACGCGCCAGTCGCGCACTTCGAAAACGGTGTCGCCGATCTTCGGATGGCGCTGCGGATAGCGGTGCGCCATGTCGCGGCCGACCATGCCGCGGATGATGCGGTCCTCGCTGATCGGCTGGTTGCGGCAGTCCATGGTTTCCACCGTGGCGCCGTCGCGCAGCACGGTGATCGAATCGGCCACCTTCGCGATCTCGTTCAGCTTGTGCGAGATAAGGATCGACGCAATGCCCTGGCGCTTCAGTTCGAGCAGCAGCATCAGCAAGGCATCGCTGTCGTTCTCGTTGAGGCTGGCGGTGGGCTCATCCAGAATCAGCAGCTTCACCTCCTTGGCCAACGCCTTGGCAATCTCTACCAGCTGCTGCTTGCCCACACCCAGGTCGGTCACCAGCGTGGTGGGCGGCTCTTTCAAGCCCACCTTGGCAAGCAGCTCGCGCGTCTTGGCATAGGCGGCAAACCAGTCGATCACGCCGCCGCTCGCAATCTCGTTGCCGAGAAAGATGTTCTCGGCGATGGACAGCAGCGGCACCAGCGCCAGCTCCTGGTGAATGATGATGATGCCGAGCTTCTCGCTGTCCGCAATGCTCTTGAAGCGGCGCAGCTCGCCCTCGAAGTGGATCTCCCCGGTGTACGAGTCGCACGGGTAGACGCCGCTCAGCACCTTCATGAGCGTCGACTTGCCCGCGCCGTTCTCGCCGACCACCGCATGGATCTCGCCCGCGCGCACCGCCAGGTTGACATTGCTCAGCGCCTTCACGCCGGGAAACGTCTTGGTGATGCCGCGCATCTCGAGGATGCTGCGCGAGTCTGCTTCCATGCCGCTTCTCACTTGACCTGGCTTTCCTTGTAGTAGCCGCTGTCGACCAGCACCTGCTTCCAGTTGCCGCCATCCACGCTCACGGGCTTGAGCAGGTATGAGGGCACCACTTTCACGCCGTTGTTGTAGGTCTTGGTGTCATTCACTTCAGGCGTCTTGCCGGAGAGCATGGCGTCCACCATGGCCACGGTCACCTTGGCCAGCTCGCGGGTGTCCTTGAACACGGTCGAGGTCTGCTCCTTGCGCAGGATCGACTTGACCGAAGGAATCTCCGCGTCCTGGCCCGAGACGATCGGCATCGGCTGCGAAGCCGAGCCGTAGCCCACGCCCTTGAGCGACGAGAGAATGCCGATCGACAAGCCGTCGTACGGCGACAGCACCGCATCGACGCGGTCCTTGGTGTAGTAGGCCGACAGCAGGTTGTCCATGCGCGCCTGCGCCACCGCGCCATCCCAGCGCAGCGTGCCGACCTTTTCCATGCCCATCTGCTTGCTGCGCACCACCAGCTTGCCGCTCTTGATGTACGGATCGAGCACCGACATGGCGCCGTTGTAGAAGAAGAAGGCGTTGTTGTCGTCCGGCGAGCCGCCGAAGAGCTCGATGTTGAACGGGCCCTTGCCGCTCTTCAGGCCGAGCGCCGCCTCGATGGACTGCGCCTGCAGCACGCCCACCTGGAAGTTGTCGAAGGTGGCGTAGTAGTCGACGTTCTTCGAGCCCTTGATGAGCCGGTCGTACGCGATGACCTTCACGCCCTTGTCGGCTGCTTTCTGCAGCACGTCGGACAGCGTGGTGCCGTCGATGGCCGCGATCACCAGCACCTTCGAGCCCTTGGTGACCATGTTCTCGATCTGCGCGAGCTGGTTCGGAATGTCGTCGTCCGCGTACTGCAGGTCGGTCTTGTAGCCCTTCTCCTTGAAGTACTTGACCATGTTGGCGCCGTCCGCGATCCAGCGGGCCGACGACTTGGTGGGCATCGAGATGGCGATCGGGCCCTTGTCCTGCGCATGCGCGAGCGGAGCGATGCCGGCGACGGCCAGCGCGAGGCCTGCGAGCGAGGCCTTGAGGAAGTTGCGTTTCATGTTGTGGTCCGTTTTTTCAATGGGTACTGTCTTTTCCAGGGGCACCGCGGAACCGGCTTGGCCGGGCCGCTGGTGCCGCCCCCGGTGAGGGGGTTGGCGCAGCGACACGAAGTGCGCGAAGACTGGGGGAGAGCTCAATATTTGCGATTGGGGAATTCTTTGGCGGCGACTTCCATCGGGAAGATCGTCTCTTCGGTCACGATGCGCTTGGGCAGCTGCTTGCCGGCCTTGATGTCTTTCACGGCGCTCATCAGCTGCGGGCCGAGCAGCGGGCTGCATTCGACCGACACGTTGAGCTTGCCGGCGATCATGGCTTCGAAAGCGCCCTTGACGGCGTCGATCGAGATGATCGTGATGTCCTTGGCCGGCTTCAGGCCTGCTTCCTCGATAGCCTGGATGGCGCCGATGGCCATGTCGTCGTTGTGCGCATACAGCACGTTGATCTTCTTGCCCTCGGCCTTGAGGAAGGCCTCCATCACTTCCTTGCCCTTGGCGCGCGTGAAGTCGCCGGTTTGCGAGCGCACGATCTTGAACTTGGGATCGGCCTTGATGATTTCCTCGAAGCCCTTCTTGCGGTCGATGGCCGGTGCCGAGCCCACGGTGCCCTGCAGCTCGACGATGTTCACGTCGCCCTTTTGGTCTTTCATTTTCTCGACCAGCCAGCGGCCGGCCTTGCGGCCTTCCTCGACGAAGTCGGAGCCCATGAAGGTGACGTAAAGCGAGTCGTCCTTGGTGTTGACCGAGCGGTCGGTCAGCACCACCGGAATCTTTGCGGCCTTGGCTTCGCGCAGCACGGTTTCCCAGCCCGATTCGACCACCGGCGAGAAGGCGATCACGTCCACCTTCTGCGCAATGAACGAGCGGATCGCCTTGATCTGGTTTTCCTGCTTCTGCTGCGCGTCGGAGAACTTGAGCTCGATGCCCGCCTCCTTGGCGGAAGACTTGATCGATTCGGTGTTGGCGGTGCGCCATTCGCTCTCGGCGCCAACCTGGCTGAAGCCCAGCACGATTTTTTTCTGCGCCAGTGCCGTGGCAGGCAGAAGCCCGCCGAGCGAAGCTGCGGCGAGCGCGATATTGAGGGTGCGGCGATTGAGTTTCATGGCTTGTCTCCTTCTTTCTAAGTGCTTGTTGAAAACCGTCCGTGGTGGTCAGGCCCGCATGAAGCCGGTCTTGACCGTCGTGTAGAACTCCGCGGCGTGGCGCCCTTGTTCGCGCGGCCCGTAGCCCGACCCCTTGCGGCCGCCGAAGGGCACGTGGAAGTCCACCCCCGCGGTCGGCAGATTGACCATCGTCATGCCGACTTCGGCATGGCGCCTGAAATGCATCGCGTGCTTGAGCGAGTTGGTGCAGATGCCCGCGCTCAGGCCCGAGGGCGTGTCGTTGCACAGCGCCAGCGCCTCGTCGTAGTCGGCGGCGCGCAGCACGCAGGCCACCGGACCGAAGATTTCCTCCCGCGCGATGCGGTGTTGCGGCTTGGCCAAGAAGAGCGCCGGGCTCATGTAGTGGCCGGCCGTGGCGCGCTTGAGCGGCTCGCCGCCCCACACATGCTCGGCACCTTCTTCTTTCGCGATTTCGACCCAGGCCAGGCTGCGCGCAAGCCGCTCTTCATCGACCATGGGCCCGATGTCCACGCCGCGCTCCAGCGCGTGGCCGATCTTCAGCGTCTTGAGCCGCTGGTGCAGCCGCGCGACGAAGACGTCGTGCACGGCGGCCTCGACGATGAGCCGGCTCGACGCCGTGCAGCGCTGCCCGTTCGAAAAGTAGGCGCCTTGCACCGCGCAATCGACCGCGTGGTCGATGTCGGCATCGGCCAGTACGACCAGGGCGTTCTTGCCGCCCATCTCGAGCTGCACCTTGGCGCGCCGCGCAGCAGCCGCCTGGAGAATGCGCTCGCCATTGCGCGCCGAGCCGGTGAAGCTCACCGCATCCACCAGCGGGCTGTCGACCAGCGCCTGGCCCGCCTCGCGGCCGCTGCCCATCACCAGGTTGAAAACACCTGCCGGCAATGCGGCGCGGCTGATGATTTCGGCCAGCGTCCAGCCGCAGGCCGGCACCAGCTCGGCCGGCTTGAAGACCACGCTGTTGCCATGCGCGAGCGCCGGCGCAATCTTGGTGGCGGGCACCGCGAGCGGCGAGTTCCACGGCGTGATGAGTCCCGCCACGCCCACCGGCTCACGCGTGACGTCGACCTGCACCCCCGCGCGCAGCGAGGCCATGTTTTCGCCGCCGCCGCGCATGGCCTCGCCCGCGAAGAACTTGAAGGTCTGCCCGGCGCGCGTGGCTTCCGCCACGGCTTCCGGCAAGGTCTTGCCGACCTCGCGTGCCAGCAGCAGGCCGAGTTCGTCCCGGCGCGCCAGGAGCTCGGTGCCGATGCGGTCGAGCACGTCGGCCCTGCGCTGCGGGGTGCTGTGGCTCCAGTGCGGAAAGGCGTCGGCAGCCGCGCGGATCGCGAACTCGACCTGGCGGCGATCGGCGCGCGCGTACTCGGCCACCACTTCGCTGGTGTCCGATGGATTGGCGCTCACACCCGTGGTCGCGCTGGTTTCCCAGCGGCCGTTGATGTATTGCCGCACGCTCTGATGAAGCTCGCCGTGGATCACCTAGCTTCTGCCTCTCGTTTTCTTGAAGTGCCGCGAGTCTAGAAACAGAATTGATATCAATCCAATCATTTTTTCGACAAAATGCATATCAATCGCGGGATTCTGGAAAACCCGGCAGCCCAAAGTTTCAATAACAAATGACCAACTACAACCACTGGTTCATCCGTGCCCGCCTCAAGACGAGGCAGCTGCTTTTGCTGGTGGCCCTGGCGGAGGAAGGCAACATCCACCGTGCGGCGCAGGTGCTCAACATGACGCAGCCTGCAGCGTCCAAGCTGCTGAAGGACCTGGAAGACGTGCTGGAGGTGCCGCTGTTCGACCGCCTGCCGCGCGGTATGCGCCCGACCTGGTACGGCGAAACCATGATCCGCCATGCCCGCGTGGCGCTGGCCAGCCTGAACCAGGCGCACGACGAGCTCACCGCGCTGAAGGCGGGCCGCTTCGGCCAGGTGGGCGTGGGCGCCATCACCGCGCCGGGCCTCACGCTGATGCCGCCCGCGGTGGCCATGGTGAAGCGCGAACAGCCCGACCTGCGCGTGTCGCTCGAGATCGAGACCAGCGCGGTGCTGATCGACCGGCTCGAGCAGGGCAAGCTCGACATCCTGGTGGCGCGGCTGTTCGCCGAGCACGACAAGTCGCAGCTGCGCTACGAGGCGCTGGCCGAGGAGCCGGTGTGCGCGCTGGTGCGCCCCGGCCATCCGCTGCTGGGCATGAGCAGCCTCACGCTGCGCGACGTGGTGGGCGCCGGCTGGATCGTGCCGCCCGCGGGCAGCGTGCTGCGCCACCGCTTCGAGCTGATGTTCCAGGAGGAAGGCCTTTCGCCGCCGGGCAACATCATCGAAAGCTCGGCCCTGCTCTTCATCACGCGCATGCTGCAGCAAAGCGACATGGTCGCCGTGCTCGCCAGCGACGTGGCGCGCTATTACGCGGCGCACGGCATCGTGTCGCTGCTGCCGCTGGACATGCCCTGCCACATGGACGCCTTCGGCATCATCACGCGCACCGACCGGCTGCTCTCGCCCGCGGCCAAGGTGATGATGAAGGCGCTGAAGACCGCGAGCTTCAGCGTCTACGGCCGCAAGCTCGAGATGGACTGATCAGGTCCAGCCCGCGTCCACCGTGAACTCCTGCGCGGTGCACATCTTCGCGTCGTCCGACGCGAGGAACAGCACCATGCGCGCGATGTCCTCGGGCATGAGCTTGTCGGGCAGGCACTGATTGCGCTTGAGCGCCTGCTCGCCCTCGTCGTCGAGCCAGAGCTTCACCTGCCGGTCGGTCATCACCCAGCCGGGCGACACGGTGTTGATGCGGATGCGGTCGCGGCCCAGGTCGGCCGCCAGGCCGCGCGTGAGGCCGTTGACCGACGACTTGGCAATGGCATAGCACGGGTAGCCCGAGCCCTTGGTCTGCCAGCCCGTCGAGCCCAGGTTGACCACCGAGCCGAAGCCCAGCCGCCGCATGCCCGGCACCACCGATTGAATGGCGAACAGCGCGGGCCGCTCGTTGATGGCCATGCGGTTGTCGTAGTAGTCGGGCGTGACCGACTCCAGCGTGTGGCGGTCGTCGCTCGCCACGTTGTTGACCAGCACGGCAAAGTCGCCGAGCTCGGCGGCTGCGTCGGCAATGGCCTTCTGCATGGCGCCAATGTCGCGCACGTCGCAGGCGCGCCACCACGGCGCCGCATGGCCTTCATCGGCGATCCGTTGCGCGAGCGCCGCACTGGCGCCTTCGGCAATGTCGATGAACGCCACGCGTGCGCCCTGCGCCGCAAAGGCGGCAACAATGGCCGCGCCAATACCGCTGCCGCCGCCGGTGACGAACACGGCGCGCCCCTTCAGGCTGGGGTGAATCGATAACTTCGGGGAATCCGTCAAGGTGTGTGTCTCCAGGCTTGGCTATGACATTGCAAAATCAATATCGATTAATGCCATAAACTTTGATTTCTATTATCAATATGCCTTGATACGATCCGCCGCGTCAAGGACCCGAGACAACGAAGGCGCAAAAACAAATGACCCAGAACGGCAGCACATCCACGCCCGCACCCCTCGGTGCGCCAACCATCCTCGGCCAGCCCGAATGCCTGTGGCGGGCGGAGGCCACGCTCGGCGAGGGCACGCTGTGGTCGCCGCGCGAACGGGCTCTCTACTGGATCGACATCCTCGGATGCCGCCTGTACCGCTACGACCCGCGAAGCGGCGCGCGCCGCAGCTGGCAGTTCGATGAAGAGATCACCGCACTGGCCGAACGCGCGGGCGCGCCGGGGCTGATCGTCACCATGCGCCGCGGCTTCGCCCTGTTCGACCCCGCACTCGATGTGCCGCCGCGCTACCTGCACCAGCCCGAATCCGACCGGCCCGGCAACCGCTTCAACGACGGCAAGTGCGACAGCAAGGGCCGCTTCTGGGGCGGCACCATGGACTTCGACTGCGTGGCGCCGACCGGTGCGCTCTACCGCTTCGATGCCGACAGCCGCTGCACGCGCCACGACGACGGCTTTGCAGTCACCAACGGCCCCGCGTGGTCGCTCGACGAGCGCACGATGTATTTCAACGCCACGGTCGAAGGCTGCGTGTATGCGTATGACTTCGACAGCGAAGCCGGCACCGTGAGCAACAAGCGGGTGTGGCTGCGCTTTGCGGATGGCGACGGCCTGCCCGACGGCATGACGACCGACGCGGCCGGCCGGCTGTGGATTGCGCGCTGGGGCGGCCATTGCGTGAGCTGCCATGACCCGGTGAGCGGCGCCGAGCTGTGCCGCATCGAGCTGCCCGCGAGCAACGTCACCGACTGCGCGTTCGGCGGCGACGACATGTGCACGCTCTACATCACCACCGCGCGCAGCGGGCTCACGGCCAAGCAGATCGAAGCGGAGCCACTGGCCGGCGCGCTGTTTTCGGTTCGCATCGGGAGCCCCGGCCTGCCCGCCGCGGAGTTCGGCGCGGCAGTGGTCAACAGCTAGCTAGTCAAGCAGCGCCGAAGCGGTGCAGCGTGCTGCTGCTGAAGGTTTCTCCGGGCCGGAGCACCGTCGAAGGAAAGCCCGGCCGGTTCGGCGAATCGGGGTAGTGCTGCGTTTCCAGGCACAGCCCCGCGCCCTGGCGAAAGCTCTCGCCGCTGGGCCCGCGAAGGCTGCCGTCGAGAAAGTTGCCCGAGTAGAACTGCACTGCCGGCTCCGTCGTCAGCACCTCCATCACGCGGCCTGAGGGCCCGTGCTCGAGGCGCGCCGCAAGCGCCATGCCGGCCGGCTCGCGGTCGAGCACCCAGTTGTGGTCGTAGCCGCCCGCCACGCGCAACTGCTCGTGCGGCTCGTCCATGCGCGCGCCGATCTGCGTGGGTACGCGAAAGTCGAAAGGGGTTCCGTCGACGGGCGCGAGGCCAAGGGGAATCAGCCCCGCGTCCACAGGGCAGAAGCGGCTCGCCGGAATGGTCAACTTGTGGTCTTGCACGGCGCCGCCGCCGGCCAGGTTGAAGTAGTCGTGGTGGCTCAGGTTCAACACCGTGGCCCGGTCGGCCACGGCGCGGTAGTCGATGCGCCATGTGTTTTCGGTGGTGCCGAGCACGTAGCGCACCGTCACCTGCACCTCGCCCGGGAAGCCTTCTTCGCCGTCCGCACTGGTGTAGCGCAGCTCGATGGCCACTTCATCCGCCGCGGCATCGGCAGGCACTTCTTCAATTTGCCAGAAGCGCGTACCGAAGCCCTTGTGCCCGCCATGCAGCGAATTGGCGCCGTTGTTCACCGCAACTTGATGCGCAACGCCATCGAGCGTGAAGCGCCCACCCGCAATGCGGTTGGCATAGCGGCCGACGATGGTGCCAAAGTGAGGATGCGGCTTCAGGTAGTCCTCGAGCGTGGGCAGGCCGAGCACGATGTTGCCGCTTTGCCCTTCGCGATCGGGCACATGCAGCGCGGTGACGATGCCGCCGAGGTTGATGGCGCTGAGACTGAGGCCCCGGCCGTTGTCGAGGGTGTATTCGGTCACGGCGCGCCCGTCGGGCATGCGGCCGAACTCACGCGAGGTGATGCTGCTGTTCATCGGCGGTATTTCCAGTAGGCGACGAGGCCCGAAAGATAGTGCTCCACGTCGTCGATGCGAACGCGGAAGCTGTGGTGCTTGATAAAGAACGAGCCGGCCACGCGGTCGGGGTTCCGGAAAAACATGGCGAGCTCGGGCCAGAAGTAACCGTTGGCCAGGTACCGCGCGCGATGCTCGAGCGCACGGTCGAACTTGTCGCGGTCGAGCCCTTCGAGCAGCGGTCGCAGCGCGGGGTCGGCGTCAAGCCGCGCCACCATTTCGCGTGCGGCCATCATCAGTTCGAGCAGCGTGGGAAAAGTGGTGATCCGCTGCAGCACGAAGTCGAGGTAGTCCGCCACGTTCTGCAGGCCGAACTGGTAATAGCGTGTTTCGGGACGATAGCGCGTGAGCTCGTTGACGCAATAGCTCAGCCAGTGGTCATGCGCGCGCCAATGCTCCGCGGCAATGAAATGCTCGAAGGCCTTTTCGACCACGGCCAGCCACCGCTCATCGCGCGTGAGGCCATAGAGGCGCATCAGTCCGAAGGCGGCTTCGCCGTCGTAGTAGATGACGCGGAACTCATCTTTCACGTCGAGGCCCGGATGGTTGAGCACGTGCACGAAGCGCCCGCTCGCCGGGTCTTGCATGGCACGTATGCCGAGCGCGAGTTGCTCCATCAGCGGCTGGTACTGCATATCGCCGGTGAGTTCGGTGTACTTGACCAGCGCCAGCAGGCACACCGCATTGCCGCCGAGCTTGATTTCATTGCCCACGTCCAGCAGGTAGGCGGCGCGCGTGCCGTCGGGCAGTTCGACTTGGCGGATGAGCCGGTTCTTCAGGAAGGCCAGCGAGCGGTCGATAGCCGCCTTCTGCGTGTCGCTGCGGGTCAGCTCCCAAGCCTCGAGCAGCGCGTAGGTCGAGCTCGCGTGCCGCAAGGTGTTGTAGGTGGGAATCGGCCGGTCGAAACACGGGAACCATCCGTAGTAGAACTCGCCCGAGGGCTTGACCTGCGCGGCGAGATAGTCGCTCGCGGTGTCCACCAGGCGGCGCACCTGGCTTGCGCTCCACTCGGGCAGCGTTCGATAGCCCGCGGCCTGCCCCTTGGCCGTAAGGGGCCATGCCCCCTCGGCGTCGACGTAGACGCCACGGGTCGTGAAGCACCACACCGGCGCGTCGTCATCCGAGGGAAAGTCGATGTCTCTTCCGAAGCGCCTCTGTCCGTGCAGGCGCAGGTTGCCCGGGTTGGGCTCCGCATGTTCCACGGTGCCGTTGTAGAAGATCGCGCTGCCGTTGATCTCGGGCGCGAGCAGCGCCACTTCAAACTTGGCGTCGAACGACACGCCCCGGTTGAGGTAGTTGCGCTTGGTGCGCGACAGGCGCTCTTTCAGTGCGCCCCAGGTCATGGGCTCGACCTCGTCGACGATTTCCACTCGCATGCGGCAGGGCTCCAAGCCGATGCGCCGAACGAGCGCAAGCGCGGCATCGCTCGCCTGCTGCCAGGCGTCTTCCGCGGTGGCGCCGCGCCCGGCCGTGACACGTGCGCGGCTCGCGCCGTCGCCCAGCGCAACGAAGGCCACGCAGCCCGCCTCGGGTGTGGCGGCGGCACCCGGAAGCGTGCCGTCGGGTGCGGCCAAGACCTGCCTGGCGCGATTCAACAGATCCATGGGGAGGGTCGTTTCCTGGTTCATGCAGGCGCGAATGATGACAGGCCTCGCCGAACCGGACACGCTAGCCCAGCGACCGGTAGAAGTAAGTGGTATCGCACGGCTCGCCGCCCGGCAGCCGTGCAAAGCCCGGAATCACGCCAACGCGCGTCCAGCCCTGCCGGGCATAAAGGCGCTCGGCCTCGGCGCTCGAGGTGTCGAGCACCAGCAAGGTCTTTCCCGCTTCACGGGCAAGCCGCTCGGCGGCCTGCATCAGCAGCGCTCCAATGCCCTGCCGCCTGGCCCGCCGGTGCACGAGCATCTTCGACACCTCCGCGCGGTGCGGCTGGTTCTCGGGCTGGTCGATCACGAGTTGCACGGTTCCGACGATGCCTTGCGCGTCTTCGGCCACCAGCAGCGCGCGCTCGCCGCGTGCCACGCCCTCGCCCACGCGTTGCCAGAAGGCGAGTGCGCGATCGCGCGTGAGCGGCAGCATGAAGCTGACGGATGCGCCGCCTTCCACGCAGTCGATGAGCACATCGGCCAGTTGCCAGATGTGCGCGTCGTTGACGCTGGTAAGGGCGCGAATGCTTGGCGCGAGTGTTGCCGTATCTGTCATCTCATCTCCACGATCATCTTGAAACAAGGGGCAAGGTTGCGATCACGACGGCATAGCGCGCGATCTTGCGGGTGGGGTTGTAGTAGCTCATGGGCCGGTCGAGCACCATCGCGAGGCAATCGCCTGCGCCGAGCCGGTGGTGTTCGTCGCCGAGCGTGACTTCGATGGTGCCTTCGAGCATCCACACCTGCTGGTGCACCTGCGGCTCTCGCGCAGCGGTTTCGTAGGCCACACGCGCCTTGGGCGGAAACAGCACCTCCACGATGTGGATGGGCGATGCGGTGCCGTCGGGCGACACATTGCGGCGCACATAGCCGGAATGCGGATCGCGCCATTGCGGCTGGTCGGCCAGCCGCGACACCGGCCCTGCCTCGGGCCGGGGTGCCTCGAACAACGAGGCCAGCGGCACGCCGAGGCCCGTGGCGAGCTTCTCGAGCAGCACCGCTGTCGGGCTGCTTTCGCCGCGCTCGATGAGCGAGATCATCGAGCGGCTGACGCCGCAGTGCACCGCCAGCGCGTCCAGCGAAAGGCCGCGCCCGGCGCGCAGGTCTCGCACGCGCTGCGCGATGCGTTCATTCAGGCTGGAGGGTTGGTTTTCCATGATGTCGGAGGAATATCCAACATGATGGAAGCAAAGTCAAGGCGCAATGAGAGTTGCCTCAGCGGCCCGAGGGCTTGGACGAGGGCTCCCACGAATCGGGCGTGGTCGCGACCAGCTCTTTCAGGTTCGACCACGGCTTGGCGCCGGGCACAACGGTGCCGCCTGCAATCGCCACCTTGGCAAACGCGACCATCCGCTCGCGCAGGTACTGCCTCTCGCTTTCGGGCCAGGTCTCGATTGAGTGAGGTGCGCGGGCCACCACGATTTCGCGCGCACCGCGAATGCGGTCGTAGGCCGCTACGGTGCCCTGCAGCGTTTCCGCACGGTCCCACAAGCCCTTGCCGAAGAAGGCGGCCGGCCACCTGTGCATGCCCGCGAGCGGCGCCGAGTTGGGATAGAACAGGATGTGATGGTCCGCTGCCATGGCGCCGAGAAACAGGTTGCGGTCGGCCAGGTCGGGCGACGACGGCAGGTACCCCGCGCCGCTCGCAAAGGATGCCAGCAGAATCGCGCCCTTGATGTTCGCGAGCCCCTTGGGCGGGGCGCATTCGGGCACCGGCATGTCGTAGCTGCATGCGCCTGAAAAGTTCTTGGCCATGGCCCAGGCCGTCGACATGGAGCCGCGCGAATAGCCGCCCAACAGGATGGGAATGCGGGTCGACTTCATACCGCCCAGCAGCTTGCCGGCGGCCTCATCGCCCGCAAGCGTGCGCCCATCCGGCGTGAGAAGCCGCAAGCCACTGCCGGTGTCGAACTGCGCCAGCACGCGAAAGACGTCTTCGCCCTGCTCCAGCGTGTTGGTGTCGCTGAACCCGCCCGAGATGCCCTCGCCGCGCCGGTCGTAGGCCAGCACGTCGAAGCCTGCCTGGTTCAGCGCATCGAGGTTCTCGCGCCACCAGCGCTGCCCCATCGTTTCGGTGGTGGCATTCGGAAAGCGGATGTCCATTGCCCTGCCCGTCGCCGGATCGATGCGGTAGGGCTTTTCATGGGGATGCTGGATGGCCGTGAGCTGCCCACCGCCGCCCGGTGCCATGACCACCAGCGCGCGCGTGGTGCCGCCCTTGCCGTTGTCGACGCCCCGGCCTTCGATGTACCAGCCGCGCAGCTTGACGGGGTCGGTCATCTTCAGGTCGATGCGCTCGAAGGTGTCGCGCGGCACGGTGAACTCGACGATGTAGGTGCTGGCGTCCGCCCGCGCAATGGCCTCCGCATAAGGCGCCTTCGCGAAGAAGGCCGGGCGGCGGATGTGCCGCAGGTCCACCGCGCCATCCGGATCGATTTTTCCCGACGGGTCGACGGTGCCGGTCGAGCGGGTCGACCGCGCCTTGTTCGGCGGCAGCCAGCGCTGCAACTGCGCGTTGATGCGCGCAAAGCAGGCGGCGTCGGCCTTGCAGGCACGCCAGCGCTCCTTCAGGCGGGCGTCGGTGAACTCGTCGACGTAGTAGTCGCCCCTGTATCCGGCGGGAGGGCGATGGGCGGTAACGCCGAGCGGCACGCACACGGTATGGCCGCCGGGCTGCGGCAGCAGGTAGCCGGGCAGTTCGTGGTTGCGGTCGGCGCCTACCCAGGCGCGGCAATCGGTGGGCGGCGGCTCCGGGCGGGCGTGCATGGAAGCGGCGCCGCCCTGGTAGGTGCAGCCGGCCGTTGCCAGGGCAATGAACGCCGCGCCTGCGGCCCAGCCCGTGCGACGACGCATGAACATGTTCTTGCCTCCTTCATCTGCGTGCACGGCGCGAGACACCGCTGCCGATCTTCACGCGCCGGGCGGCCGTTGCGCTACAGCAGCATGAATGCGGCGGCAGCCACCGCAGTCGGCCCGAGCGCCCCCAGCAGCAAGCCGCCCGCGCCGATAGTTTCGTCCGAGAAGCCGCGCTTGAGCAACGCCACGCCTGCCGGGTTGGGCGCGTTGGCGATCACCGTCAAGCCGCCGCCGGCCACCGCACCGGCGACCAGCATGTATTTGGATTCGTCCGAGATGTTCCCGATCAGCGAGCCCAGGTAGGTGAGCGCCGCGTTGTCGGTAATGGCCGTGAGGCCCAGCGCGCCGAAGAACAGCGCGAGCGGCTCCAGGCTCGAAACCACCGGCTCCAGCCACCACTGCTGCATGCCGCCCAGCACCACCAGCCCGGCCAGGAAGAAGCCGACGAGCAGCGCCTCCTTGATGATCAACGGGCTCTGGTGGCGTTCGTAGGCTTGCGTGAACCCCAAGAACATCAGGAAGAGCCCGAGAAACGCCACCGGATGATGGGCGAACAGCACGATGCCGGCGAGCAGCGCCAGGTGCACCAGGGCCACGGTGGGCGGCACGGGCGCTTCGGCATCTGCCGCCGACGGCGCGGCGCCCAGGTGCTTGCGCAGCACGAAGGTGGCCACGGTCGCGTTGACGAGCACGGCAACGGCCGCCTTCCACCCGAAGGTGGCGAGCATGAACGCGGTGTCCCACTGCCATGTCGAAGCGACCATCAGCACTGGCGGCGCGGCGTACGACGTGAGCGTGCCGCCAATCGAGATGTTGACGAACAGCACCCCCAGGGCCAGGTACTTCACCGCTTCGGGCACCTGCGGCCGGAAGATCTGCGGCGCGAGCATTAGCGCCGCAATGGTCATGGCCGCAGGCTCGGTGACGAGCGAGCCCAGCAGCGGCACGGCCGCCAGCCCGAGCCAGGCCGATGCCATGGGCGTGGGCACCGGCAGCACCCGCGCGATGAGGCTCACGCCCGACATCACGGTGCGCAGCACGGGCCTTGAAGCGGCCACCACCATCACCACGAAGACGAAGAGCGGCTCGGTGTAGTTGCGCGATTCCGCATAGCCGAGCGCCGGACCGCCTCCGACCACCAGGGCCATGGCAATGACGAGCACGATGGCCCAGAAGCCGAAGACGACTTCGACCTCGCCCAGCAGGTGGAACAGGCCGGCATGACGGGGGAAGCGGTGCGACAGCCGCTCGAACTGCTTGGCCGCAAAGGTGTGCAGGAGCGCGACAGCAAAAAGAGCAGCGGCGACGTACTGGATGGTGGGTTCTTGCATTGAACTGACGTGAATGAACCGCGTGGCGGCCCGACCATCGCTAGAACCTGCGACGCCAGAGAAAGGCCTCGCACCCGATGCCAGTTTAACGGGCTATGGCTGCTGCAGGCGCTGCAGCAATTCGGCGCTCGGGTAGCCGTCCGCAGGCAGGTCGACGCTGCGCTGGTAGCGGCGCAAGCCATCGCGTGTGGCAGGCCCCATCACCCCGTCGGCGGTGCCCGCCGCAAAGCCTCGCCGGTTGAGCGCGGTTTGCAGCTCGACCATCTGGCTGCGCGAAAGCGCGGGCAGGTCGCGCGGCCAAGCCGCCTGCACGCCCGGCCCGCCGCCCAGGCGCTGCGCAAGAAGGCCGACCGCGAGCGCGTAGTTGGTCGAGTTGTTGTAGCGCAGAACGGCACGAAAGTTCGGCCCGATCAAAAAAGCCGGCCCGCGTGCGCCCGCGGGCAGCAGCACCGTGGCCTCGGCAAATTCCGGCAGCGGCTGGTCGTCGATCGCGCGCAGCCCCTCGGCCGCCCATTGCGCGGACGACTGGCGCACCGACGTATCGGCACGGCCGTAGTCGAAGCCTGGCGGCAGCCGCACTTCCACACCCCACGGCACGCCTGCCTGCCAGCCGGAGCGCGAAAGAAAGTTGGCGGTGGAAGCCACCACATCGGGCATGCTGCCCCAGATGTCGCGCCGCCCGTCGCCGTCGGCATCCACCGCATAGGCCAGGAAGTTGGAGGGCAGGAACTGCGTCTGGCCCATGGCCCCGGCCCAGGAGCCGATCATCCGGTCGCGCGCGATGTCGCCGCTGTCGAGAATTTTCAGTGCGGCCAGCAACTCTCGTTTGGCCCAGTCTTCACGGCGCCCTTCGAAGCCGAGCGTGGCCAGCGCATCGATGATCGGGGTATTGCCGTAGTTGCCGCCGTAGTTGCTTTCCATGCCCCAGATGGCGACGATCACCGCGGGCGGCACGCCGTAGCGCGCAGCGGCCGCTTCCGCTTCGGTGCGAACCTGCAGGAGCTTGTCCTGCCCCGTTGCCACGCGTTGCGGCGTAACGGCGTTGTCCAGATAGTCCCAGACGGTGCGCGTGAACTCGGGCTGGACGCGATCGAGCTCGATCACGCGCGGCAAGTATTGAACCTGGTCGAATGCGCTGCGCAGGGTGGCGTCGCTGATGCCTTCGGCGCGCGCGGTGGCGCGGAAGTCGGCAACCCACTTTGCGAACCGCTGTTCGACGGCTGCATCGTCGGCACTCACCGCTCCCGGCGCCGTGGGCCCGGCAGCGGGCCGGGCGCCCGTTGCCGATGCGGGCGGCTTCGCGGTAGCGGCCGGTGGAGCGGATGCGCAGCTGGCCAGCAGTGCGGCAACGGCCGCCGATGCGGCCAGGAGTGCGAACCTGTTGAAACGCGGAACGGAAAGATTGCTTGCTTGATGCATTCATCGATTCTCACCGCTGGCTCGCACGGCCTGTTACGAGACGCTGCACCGCCCGGCTCGCCCGCCGCGCGGGCACAGGGCGCACGAACCCGGGCTGGAAGCACCGCTGGCTGCCATCGGCAAATTCGATCGTGACGGAGACCGCATCGGCACTTGCCACGGACCCGACGCCATAGCGCGGAACGCGCACCGAATCACCTTTCGCAAAGGCAATGCGCGGCGAAGCGCCGGCTTCTTCTTCGGCCGTCGCTTCCGCCTGCAGAGCCCGCGCGGCTTCAACCCGCTCGTGCCTGGCCAGGCGCACGCAGTTGTCGCACGCGCCGCAACGCTGCGCGAGCTCATCGCTTCCCAAGCCAGAGAGGAGCACCTGCCATCGGCACATGCCGGTGGTCGCATAGAAGGTCATGCGCTCCAGCGCCTCGCGCTCCTGCTCGCGCTTTTCGCGGTGGCCGTTCAGCAGCATGTCGAGCTCGGCGTCTTCGAGCGGCTGCTTTCTTGCCCAGCGCATCAGGCCCTCTCTGTTGCGCTTCAGCAGGCCCTCTTGCCGCAGCAGGCTCAGCAACACGCCAAGCTTGCCGCGCGGAAGACGCGCACGCTGCTGGAGCTCTGCCGCCGTCCAACCCTCGGCCGCGGGAGGCGGGCTCGACAATGCCTGCTGAAGCGCGCGCAGTTCAGGCACCTCGGGCAACCAGCCGGCCAGAAAGAACTGCTGCACGGCCTTGTCGCGCCGCAGGTAGAGCAGCACGCAATCCGCGCGCTCGCCATCGCGGCCGGCGCGGCCCGACTCCTGGTAATAGGCATCCAGGCTCGAGGGCATCTGGTAGTGCAGCACAAAGCGGATGTCGGGCTTGTCAATGCCCATGCCGAATGCGTTGGTGGCCACCATCACGCGTAGCTTTCCGGCCATGAACGCGTCTTGCGCGGCATGCCGCTCGCCCGAGCGCTGCTTGCCGTGGTACAGGCCCACCGACTCGCCCGCATCCGCCAGCCGGGCGGCAAGCGATTCGGCCGCCTTTACCGTGGCGGTGTAGACGATGCCGGTGCCTTCAAGTCCTGCAACCAGCGCCAGCGCACGCTGCAGCTTGTCTTCCTCCCGCATCATCGGCTCGACCGCGTAGTGCAGGTTGGGCCGATAGGCACCGGTGTCGATCAGGCCCGCACGCGGAATGCCGAGCTTCTCCATGATCTCTTCGGCCACCTCGTCGTTGGCGGTGGCCGTGAGCGCCAGCACCACCGGTTTGCGCAGGGCGCGCACCGCCGCGCCTATCTCCAGAAACGCGGGCCGGAAGTCGTGCCCCCACTGCGAGATGCAATGCGCCTCGTCGACCACCAGCAAGGACGTGGGCCGCTGCTGCAGCAGCTTCAGAAAGGCAGCGTCCGCCAATCGTTCCGGCGTGCTGAAGATCACGCGCGCGGAGCCGTCGGCAATGGCTGCTTCCGCCGCATCGATCTCATCGGCTGCACACAGGCTGTTCAGCTGAACGGCCCGCACGCCGTTGGCGTTGAGCTTCTCGCACTGGTCTTTCATGAGCGCAATCAGCGGCGAGACCACCACCGTCTGCCCGGATGCGAGAACCGCGGGCACCTGGTAACAGAGCGATTTGCCAGCGCCAGTGGGCATGACCGCGAGCGTCGATTCGCCCGCGACCACCCTGTCGATCACGCTGCGCTGCCCAGGGCGCAGGCGCTCATGGCCGAACACTTCGTGAAGCACCCGGTCCACGCCAGCCTCTGCCGTCGGCGCAGGCAGTTTCTTGCGGGTGGAAGGCCGTCTGGGGTTTTTTAGTTGCGTGCTCTTCTCCAGTTTGCTTCTCCTCGGTTGCATGTGCTGGCCGTCAATCTGCCTGCCGCACGGCAGCCTCCTTGTGAGAGCGCGCCCACGCGCCGTGTCGGCGCGGCGCGCGCTGACTGCATGGCGGCACAAATTGCCGCAAATGCTGCGAACGTGCGCTGGCCCTCGGGCCGGGCCGATGCGGGCGCACGCGGGCATGGCCGTTGCCCTGCACAGGTGCCGCGCCAGCACGGCGTTCATCCCCGACAAGAAGAGAGCCACCTTGAACACAGCCGTACCGCCTTCGCAAGAACGCAGCGACCCGCAGCCGCCCTCCGCCAAGCCACTGTTCCGCTCGTTCTGGATGGGAGGCTTCGAAGGTGCCGACCATGTGAACAGCCGCGGCGAACAGGTGCTGATGAACCGCAGCAACGGCCACTGGGAGCGGCTGGAGGAAGACTACGCCCAGCTCGCGCGCTTCGGCATTCGAACCATTCGCGAGAGCATCGGCTGGCGCGCATGCGCCGCGGCAGCGCCCGGCGCCGAAATGGCGCGCCTTGCGCGCACCGCCCAGGCCGCCCGCAAGTTCGGCCTGCAGGTCATCTGGACGATTCACCACTACGGTGTGCCGGACGGCGTGGACATGTTCTCGCGCGACTTTCCCGCGCGCCTTGCCGGCTTCTGCGACCAGGTTGCGCGCGCCTTGAAAGACAGCAGCGAGGGCGAGCCGCTTTTCTTCCAGCCCGTCAACGAGATCTCATTCCTGAGCTGGGCCGCGAGCAGCACCTCGCTGATCCACCCGTTTCAGCCCGACTCGCCCGAGCGCGGCTATGAGCTCAAGTGCAACCTTGCGCGTGCCGCATTGCAGGCGTGCGATGCGCTGTGGGCCACCTGCCCGGATGCGCGCATCGTGCACACCGATCCCATCATCCACATCGTGCCCACGGGGGACCAGCCCGAATGGGCCGAGGAGGTGCGCGCGCTTTCCGCCGCGCAATACCAGGCCTGGGACATGCTCTGCGGCCGTCTCGAGCCGGGCCTTGGCGGCGCACCGCGCTACCTGGATGTTCTGGGCCTCAACTATTACCACAACAACCAGTGGGAGCACCCGACCAACGAGCGCCTCCACTGGCATCTGCGCGATGCGCGCCGCCGCGATCCGGTGGCCATGGTGGCCGAGGTGTGCGAGCGCTACGGCCGCCCCGTGTTCATTGCCGAGACCGGCCATGTCGGCGACGGGCGCGCGCAGTGGATCGACGAAGTGGGCTCGCTGGCCATGCGCTGCAAGACGGCCGGAGTACCGCTGCAAGGCATCTGCCTGTATCCGCTCATCGACCGCCCCGACTGGGAAGACGCCCGCGCCTGGCACCGCAGCGGCCTGTGGGACGTGGACGAACGCACGGGCGCGCGAACCCTTCACCGCCCGTCGGCGCGCCGCCTGGAGCACTGGCAGGCGCTGCTGGCCGGCACCGAGGCACCTCCTTCTTCATCGCCTTCAACTCCAGGAAAGCCCATGACCCACCTGATCGTCTTCTCCCACCTGCGCTGGAACTTCGTCTACCAGCGCCCGCAGCAACTGCTCTCGCGGCTGGGGCACCGCTTCCCGGTGGTGTTCGTCGAAGAGCCGATGCCCGGGGCGGCGCAGCCGGTGCTCGAAATGCTGTCGCCCTGCGAAGGTGTGGTGGTGCTGCGCCCGCACCTCACGGCCAGTGCGCCGGGCTTTCACGACGACCACATTCCGCAGCTGCAGAAGCTGCTTGCCGAATACCTGGGTGAAGCGGCCATCGACGACTACTGGCTGTGGTTCTACACGCCCATGGCCATGCCGCTGGCCGCGGGGCTGTCTCCCGCCGGCGTGGTGTACGACTGCATGGACGAGCTTTCCGCCTTCCGCCATGCGCCGCGCCAGCTGCTGCAGCGAGAGAGCGCTCTGCTGCAGTCGGCCGACCTGGTGTTCACCGGCGGCCAGAGCCTGTATGAGTCGAAGCGGGAGCGGCATCCGCGCGTGCATTGCTTTCCGAGCAGCGTCGACGCGGCCCACTTCGCCCGCGCGCCCGGCGACCACCGGGAGCACGAGGCCCAGGCCGGCATCGGCCGCCCGCGGCTCGGCTACTGCGGCGTGATCGACGAGCGCATCGACCTGGACATTCTTGCCGCGCTGGCCGACGCACATGCCGACTGGCAGATCGTGGCCGTCGGCCCGGTGGTGAAGATCGACCCCGCCACGCTGCCGCAGCGGCCCAACATCCACTGGCTGGGCCAGCGCGGCTACGACGAACTGCCGGCGCTGATCGGCGGCTGGGACGTGTGCCTGATGCCCTTTGCGCTGAACGAGGCCACGCGCTACATCAGCCCCACCAAGACGCTCGAATACATGGCGGCGGGCCGCCCCGTGGTCAGCACGCCGATCCATGACGTGGTCGGCCCCTATGCGGGCGTGGTGGCGATAGCCGAGGGCAGCAAGGCCTTCGTTGAAGCATGCGAAGCCGTGCTCGCGCGCGGCCCTGAAGAGCAAGCGCGGCAGGCTGGCGCGTGCGAAGCGATCGTGCGGGCCACCTCATGGGACCGCACCGCGGACGAAATGGCCTCGCTGATCGACAAGGAAGACGAAAAGAAGCGCACGAAGCAAGCGCCGCCGCAGGCGCACGGCGGCAGCAGCAGCAGCGGCACGATCGCGCCCATCACCCTGGCGCCGGCCGCGAACGAGCAGGCCGACGGAATGGCCGATGCGTATGCCACCGTCATCCTGGGCGCCGGCCCCACGGGCCTGGCCGCCGCGCTGCACGCGGGCCGCGGCAGCCTGCTGGTCGAGCAGAACGCAACCGTCGGCGGATGGTGCCGCTCCGTCGAAGACAAGGGCTTCACCTTCGACTATGCGGGGCACATCATGTTCTCCAACGATCCGTATGTGCTCGATTTGTACAAGCGCCTGCTCGGCGACAACGTGCACTGGCAGGACCGCGAAGCATGGATCTACAGCAAGTCGGTCTATACGCGCTACCCCTTCCAGTCCGCGCTGCACGGCTTGCCGCCGCCGGTGCTCAAGGAATGCCTGATCGGCGCCATCGAGGCGCGCTTCGGCAGCATCGGCAAGCCGGAGCGGCGCGTGTCGCCCACCGGCCCATCGCGCGCGGCGGCGCCACCGGCCGCGTCGGAAAGCCCCGCACCGGCGGTGCCCCATGCGCCCACGCCCGCCACACCGCCGCGCAACTTCGAAGAGTTCATCTACAAGGTCTGGGGCGAAGGCGTGGCCAAGCACTTTGCCATTCCGTACAACCGCAAGCTTTGGGCCGTGCCGCTCAGCGAAATGGAAACCTCCTGGCTCGGCGGACGCGTGCCGCTGCCTGACCTGGAGGAAATGATCGAGGGCGCGCTGCAACCGGTGCGCAAGCCCGTGGGCCCGAACGCGCGCTTCGGCTACCCGCTGCGCGGCGGCTTCCAGGCGCTGATGAACGGCTTCCTGCCGCTGCTCGAAGGCGAGATGGCGCTGGGCACGCGGGTCACCGCCGTGTCGCCCTCGCGCAAGACGGTGACTTTCGACAACGGACGGACCGTGTCGTTCAACACGCTGATCAGCACCATGCCGCTGCCCCGGCTGGTGGAGGCCATCGGCGCAGAGGCGCCGGCGTTCGTGCGCGAAGCCGCCCGCCACCTGCGCCATGTGTCGGTGCGCTGCGTGAACCTGGGCGTGGCGCGCGAGAACATCACCGACAAGCACTGGATCTACTACCCCGAGGACACGGTCTTCCACCGCATCTTCGTGCAGGGCAATGCCAGCCCGCATTGCAACGCGCCAGGCGGCTTCGGCCTGACCTGCGAGATCACCTATTCGCCGTTGAAGCCGCTGCCGGCCGAAGGCGATGCGCTGGTGCGCCGTTGCTTCGACGATTGCGTGCGCGTGGGTTTGCTGCGGCCCGACGACCAGCTTCTTGCCGCAAACGAAGTCGACATGCCTTGCGCCTACGTGGTGTACGACCACGCGCGCGCGGCGCATGTGCAGGCCATTCGCAACTGGCTGGCCGAAGCCGACATCCTGCTGGCGGGCCGCTACAGCGAATGGGAGTACTACAACTCCGACCACGCCTTCGTGGCCGGGCGCAAGGCGGCGGAAGCGGCGCTCGGGCTGAACGCGAACCCGGCGCCACCGGCCGTGGCGGTGGCAGCCTGAACGCCGCGGCCACAACCGGCGCCTCCCCGCTGCCGGGCCGGCCCATCGCTTTCCTGTGGCACTACGTTCAGCGCCGGCGGGGGGCCTTCGGTGCGCTGCTCGCGCTGATCGTTGCCGCCGCCGCATGCTCGGTGGGCGTGCAGTACGGCATGAAGCTGATCGTCGACACGATGGCCAGTGAAGACCGCACCTCGCGCGCAGTGTGGCAGTGGCTCGGCCTGTTCATCGTGCTGATCGGCGCCGAAAGCGCCTTCTGGCGGCTGAGCGGCTGGCTCGGCTGCCTGACCGTGGTGCGCACGGGCGTGGACGTGCGGCTCGATCTGTTCCGGCATCTCTCAGGGCATTCGCTCGAGTATTTCTCGCGCCACCTCGCAGGCTCGCTCGGCAACCGCATCACGGTGACTGCCGGCGCCACCGGCGCCATTTTCGGCACGCTCATCTGGAAGATCCTGCCGCCCTGCGTCGATTTTCTGGGCGCGGTCGTGGTGCTGTGCACCATCGACATCCGCATGGCGCTCACGCTGATCGCCTTTGTGGCGGTGGTCGCGGGCTTCATGTATTTCTTCGGGCTGCGCGTGCGGCCCCTGCAGCAGGCGTTTGCCGAAAAGGCATCGCAGGTGGGCGGCGAGCTGGTGGACGTGGTCTCCAACATCTTTACCGTCATGGCCTTCTCGGCGCGCGAGCGCGAATACCGGCGGCTGCGCGAAGCCTTCGGCCTGGAGGCTCAAGCCCAGCGCCGCAGCTGGCTTTTTCTGGAAAAGGCCCGCGCCTTCCACGACGTGTGCATGTGGCTCATGGCGGGCTCGATGCTGATCTGGGCCGTGGAGGCCTGGCGCGCGGGGGAGAACATGGCGGGCGACGTGGTGCTGATCAGCGCGCTGACCTTTCGCATCCTGCATGGCTCGCGCGAGCTTGCTCTGTCGCTCGTCGATGCTTCGCAGCACTTCGGCGTGATTGCCGAAATGCTGCGCGTGGTGACGGTGCCGCACGAGGTTTCCGACAGGCCGCATGCGCCGCCCTTCCTGCCCCGCGCCGGTACCATCGTCTTCGACGACGTAGGCTTTGCCTATGACCATGACCGACCGGTCTTCGAGCATCTGGACCTCGTCATTCCGGCGGGGCAGCGGCTCGGCGTGGTGGGCCCATCGGGCGCAGGCAAGTCCACCTTCATCCGGCTGATCGGACGCATCATGGATCCGACCTATGGCCGCATCCTGGTCGACGGCGTCGACATTTCGCAGGTGCGGCAAGACAGCCTGCGCGACGCGATCGGCGTGGTTCCGCAGGATGTGTCGCTTTTTCACCGGAGCGTGATGGAGAACCTGCGCTACGGAAACCCCGATGCGACCAATGCGCAGGTCGTGGCCGCCGCGCGCCATGCCTTGTGCGACGACTTCATACGCGCCCTGCCGCACGGCTACGACACCGTCGTGGGCGAACGCGGCGCGCGCCTGTCTGGCGGCCAGCGCCAGCGCATCAGCATTGCGCGGGCCATGCTGAAGAATGCGCCGGTGCTGCTGCTGGACGAAGCCACGTCGGCACTCGACAGCCGCTCCGAGGCGGAAATACAGGCGGCGCTGGGGCGGCTCATGCATGGCCGCACGGTGGTGGCCGTGGCGCACAGGCTATCGACCGTGGCCAACTTCGACCGGATCATCGTGCTGGTCAACGGGTGCGTCGTCGAAGACGGCACGCCCGACGAACTCATCGAGCTCGGTGGCGTGTACGCCGAGCTCTGGAGCCTGCAGGCCGAAGGGCAGGAAACGCCCTGATTTTCCGAAGCAGCGGCTTAGCCCCGCAGGCGGCGCCGAGTCCGCCCCCGGCCCTTGAGCGCCATGGCGACGAGCGCCAGCGCCGCAACGCCAATCGCCACCTTGCGTGCGGCCCCCATCGGGTTATGCCTGAGCTCGGCTCGGCCGCCCATTTCGGCATAGATGTTGGGCACGTGCCCGCGCGAGATGTCTTCAATGAGGCCCTCGCCCATCTGCACCCGGTCTGCCAGCAGCAGCATGAGCCAGTGCCGAAGGTCGTTTTCCGAATGCCGGAACGCCAGGCGCCGCAGTCGGCCGCTCAGGCCCGACGGCGGCAAGGTGCTACCGAAGATGGGCGTGATGCCGGGGCGCTCGGTCGAATGAAGCACCTCCGCATGCGAGTGCTGCTGCTCTGGTGGCTCCACCGGGTGCGGCAGCCGCGGCGGCGTGCGCTCCTTGGGGTAGGCCGGGCGCATGGCGGGGTCGAGGTCGGCGCCCCAGCCGATGATGTGCGCATGGCTGGGCGACGGCGAACGGGTGTTCGAAGGATCTGGCATGTTCATTGGTGCGCTCCAGTCGATCAAAGGCTTGCGGCCGCGGTGGTGGTTTCGCGCACCATGCCCGGCGGCACCAGCACGGTCTTGATGCAGTTGTCGAGCTTGCTCGAGAAGATGTGATACGCGTCGGCCACGTCGCGCAGGTCGATGCGGTGCGAGATCACGCGGCGCGGCTCCAGCCGGCCGGCCTGGATGTGCTCGATGAGGCGCGGCAGATGCCGCTTCACGCTGGCCTGGTTCATGCGCAGCGTGAGCCCCTTGTTCACCGCGTTCCCGATGGGCACCGCGTTGAAGGTGGGCCCGTAGACGCCGACGATCGATACGGTGCCGCCCTTGCGAACCGAATTGATGCACCAGTGCAGCACCGTGGCCGCACCGCCCTGCAGCTTGAGCTTGACGCCCAGCAGCGTCTGCGCAAAGTTGCCGGCCGCCTCGCAGCCCACGCAGTCGATGCACACATCGGCACCGAGGCCGTCGGTCATCTTCTTGATGTGGATCGCCATGTCGCCCACCTGCTTGAAGTCGATGACCTCGCACTGCGCGTACGAGCGCACGAACTCCAGCCGGTACTCGACATGGTCCACCACGATCACGCGGCCCGCGCCCAGCAGCCAGGCCGACTTGGCCGCGAAGATGCCGATCGGCCCCGCGCCGAAGATCACCACCGTGTCGCCCTCGCGTATGCCGCCCATCTCGGCGGCCTGGTAGCCGGTGGGCAATGCGTCGGTCAGCAGCACGGCATCATCCAGGTCCATGTCGGCCGGAATGACGGTGGGCCCCACGTCCGCCATGGGCACGCGCACGTATTCGGCCTGCCCGCCGTCGTAGCCGCCCGCCGTGTGCGAGTAGCCGAAGATGCCGCCCACCGCCGTGGCCTCGGGGTTGGTCGAGTGGCAATTGCCGTACAGTTCCTTCTGGCAGAAGTAGCAGCTGCCGCAGAAGATGTTGAACGGCACCAGCACGTGGTCGCCCGGTTTCAAGTGCTGCACCGCCGAGCCCACCTCTTCGACCACGCCCGTGAACTCATGCCCGAAGGTGGAGCCGATGCGCGTGTCTGGCACCAGGCCGTGGTACAGGTGCAGATCGGACCCGCAAATGCATGAGCGCGTCACCCGCACGATGGCGTCGCCGGGATGCTCGATCTCGGGTTCGGGCTTGTGCACCGCGCGAATCCTGTAGGGGCCGCGGTAGTTCATTGCCAGCATCGGTTGCTCCTTCTTGATTACGGGGCCAGCATCTGCGCAGGGTGAGTGCGCCGCGCAAGCAGAGACCCACAGGCCTCGTCGGACAGCGCCCACATTGCGTCAAGTGCCGGCACGCGCCGGCCAGTCGCGCCCGAGTTCGCGGTGAATGGCCGAGGCCGCAATGGCCGCGCCACCCATGGCCACCGCAATCTGGTTGAGGCCGGCGGACACATCGCCCGCCGCATACAGGCCCGGCACGGTCGTCGCATGATGGGCATCGACGTGGACGTAACCCGTGTCGTCGACCGATGCACCAAGGGCCACTGCAAGCTGCGAATGCACGGTCAGGCCCAGCGCGCAGTAGAGCGTGTCGCATAGCGTGCGGGTGCCTGCATGCGTCAGTTCGACGCGTTCGCCGCTTCTTCGTATGGCGTCCACCGGCGCGTCGTTCCACCGAATGCCGGCCTCGGCCAGGCGGCTGCGTTCTTCCTCAGCAAGGCCGGGTCCGCCCTGCGCCATGAACAGTGTGATGTCGGCACTGAAGTGCCGAAGGTAGATTGCTTCCGCCACGCCGGCCGGGCCGTTGGCATACACGCCGACGGCCTTGCCGACCACCTCGTAGGCATCGCACACCGGGCAATAGCGCAGCGCGCCGGCGTCCAGCGCGGCGCGCACGTGCGGCATGGCGGGTGGAATATCCGTTACGCCGGTGGCAAGCAGCACCCGCCTGCCCGCAATGGGCCCCTCCTGGGTGTCCAGGCGAAAACCGTCCGGCGTGCGCTCCGCCCGCTCGACAAAGGCTTGGGTGATGCGGACCGGATAGCTGCGCAGCTGAGCCCGCAGCATGTCGCGCACCTGCGCACCCGGTATTCCTCCAACGAAGCCGGGATAGTTGTGCGAGCGCGGGATCTTCTCGATCCTGCTCTGGCCCGCATCGACCAGCACCACCGAGCGCCGGAAGCGGGCCAGGTAGATGGCCGCCATGAGCCCGGCCGGCCCACCGCCGACAACGACCGCATCGGCGATGGGTTCGGAATGGTCCTGCACGATGAAGCTCGCCTTCCGCCTGGCTTAGCGTCCTGCGGCTACACCTTGGGCTTGCCCAGCTCGGTGGCCAGCTCGTCGAGGATGGCATCGTCCGACATGCCCAGCTCCGCACCCGTTGGCGGATTGCCGGTCGGGTCTGAAGCCGTGCGCGTGGCCATGGCCTCCACCGCCGCCTGGTCTTCGGCGGTGAGCTGCACGCTGGGCTCGCCAGAGCCACCGTCCACTGCCATCTGCTGCTTCGGATCGCTGGCGTAGTCCCATTTTTCGCCCTGGTTCCAGGGCCCGCGTACCTCGCCGCCCTTGGACATGTCGAAGTAGACCTTGGTGAACTCAGGCATGCCCGGCAGCTTGCCCGGCGGGAAGTTGGGCTGGATTGCGTAGAGCGCCTTCTCGAATGACTTCTGGTGCGCAATCTCGCGCGTCATCAGAAAGCCCAGCGCCTCCTTCACACCCGGATCGTCCGTCAGGTTGATGAGCCGCTCATAGACGATCTTGGCGCGCGCTTCCGCCGCGATGTTGGAGCGCAAGTCGGCCGTGGGCTCGCCGATGGTGTCGATGTAGGCGGCCGTCCACGGTACGCCCGCCGAGTTGACCAGCGCGGGGCCGCCGCCGTAGAGCACCTGCGTCACGTGGCTGTCGTTGCCCGCACCCGTGATGCTGCGGAAAGCCTCCGCCTCGGCGTCCACCCCTTCGGCAAGGCGGCCCTTGGCGCCCTTGTTGAGCATGGCGACGATGGTGCCGATGACTTCCAGGTGGCTCAGCTCTTCAGTGGCAATGTCGAACAGCATGTCCTTGCGGCCAGGATCGTCCTCGCCGACGGCCTGCGTGAAATAGCGGCAGGCCGCGGCCAGCTCGCCCTGAGGGCCGCCGAACTGTTCGAGCATGAGATTGGCAAGGCCGGGATTGGTCTCGCTGACGCGCACGGTGTATTGCAGTCGCTTGTTGTGAGAGAACATGCGTGAACTCCTTGAAAAAGGATTTTTATGTTGCAGGCTCCGGTTCACTCCGGACTCGGCATGCGCGCCACTCTGCTGTAGGCTGAATCCGGCTCCGGGTTACCGCATGTGTGTCCCTTCTTGCCCCGGGTGCGGATGCAACGACCTGCCCGCCTCGATACAAAAGTCGATGAGCGCAGTGATCTCGGTGGTCTTGTCGAAGAACGCATCGGCACCTGTTTCGGCCGCACGTTCCCGTACAGGGTCGCGCGCATAGTTCGACATCAGAACCACCTGCTGGTGCGAAGAACGCACCGCGCAGCGCCGCAAGATGTTGAAGCCGTGGCCGCGCTCCAGGAAAAGGTCGATCAGCGCCAGGTCCCAATCCTGCGGGTGCGTATCCAGCCAGCCGATGGCCTCTTCTTCCGTCGCCGCGGCAAATACGATCTCCAGCCGCGGAATCGCCCGCAAGACTTGTCCGAGATGCTCGCGCATGGCGGCATCGTCTTCCGCCAGGAAAACTCTCATCGAAGGCTCTCTCCCTCCGGCTCTTGCGCTCTTTCTTCGTCGAGCGGCGGCGCGTCGAAAGGCTCGGTGTAGCGAACGACCCATTCGATGATCCGCTTTGCCGCGTCTTCCCGGCACGAAGGCGCACCGCTGCCCAGGAAGCCGTGCGTCTCGCCCGGGTAGAGCACCAGCTCCGCCGGCGTGTCGCCCGCGCGCGCAAGAGACACGAACAGCTCTTCCGACTGGCACTTCGGGCAGCGTTCATCTTCCTTGCCTTGCATGAAAAGCGTGGGGGTCGCCGACTTTTCGATGTGCTGCAGCGGGGACAGCCTGGCGGCAAGCTTGCGGTCGAACACCGGAGAGCTGGCCATGTAGAACGGGTCGGCGTAGTAGCCGCCGTCCGAGGTGCCGTAGTGGGTCTCGATGTTGCCGACAGGCGCCATCACCACCGCGGCGGCGAATGCGTCGGAGTTGCCGGTGGCAAAGCCGCTCAGATAGCCGCCATACGACTTGCCCGAGATGGCCACCCGGCCGTCCGACACGCCATCGGCGCGCAGCTGCCTTAGCGCCGCGAGGTGCTGCGGCAAGTCGTGCCTGCCCCAGTGCCCCGCAAGCCGCCGGCAGAACTCGCGGCCATAGCTGGCCGAGCCCACGGCGTTCAGCGCAAGCACCGCCCAGCCCCTGGCGCACAGCACCTGCCAGAAGACGTTGGTGTCGAAGTCGAGCAGCGCGTAGCTTGCAGGCCCGCCGTGCACATCGTTCAACAACGGCTGAGGCTGCGTGCTGCCGGGCGCCCGAAGCAGCCAGCCCTCGATGTGTTCGGTGCCGCCGAGGCCGTCCGGCACCTCGAACTCCATTGCGCGCACCTCGATGCCCGGGCGGTCGTGCCACCAGGGATTCAAGCGGCTCAGCTGGCGTTCCCGGCCCGGCTCGCCGGTGCCGCTTTCTTCTTCGCCGCGCGGCCGCGTCCACAGTTCGCTGGGCAGCGAGGGATGGTCCACGCTGTAGACGAAATGCCGCTCGGTGCAGCCGAAGACCCCCAGCTGCCGGTCACCGCCGGCGAGCACCCGCAGCGACTCGCGCGCCACGTCGAGCGCGACGATCTGGTGTCGCCCGCGATGCGCCCGCGTGAACACCAGGCAGCTGCCGTCGGAGGTCCATTGAACCGAACCGGGGTCGGCCACGTCCACCGTGTCCTCGCAGAGGCCCCGCACCTTTCCCGAGGCCGCTTCGGCAATCCACAACCGGGGCTCGGCATCGCCTTCTTCGCGCGCACCGGTAAAGGCAATGTGGCGCCCATCGGGCGACCAGCAAGGCTGCATCACGATGGCGTGCTCATGCGTCAGTCGCCGCGCGTTGCGGCCGTCCGCATCGCACACCCAGAGATCGTTGCAATGCGCAAAGCGCCCTTCGCGCGTGCGTGAAAAGGCAATGTGCTTCCCGTCCGGCGAAACATCGAATGCAAGCACGTCGAAAGCGCCGTCCGTCAGCTGGGTGTGCCGCCCGCTCGCCGCATCGAGCCGGAACAGGTGAAACTCGCGCTGCAGCAGATAGCCCACGCCATCTTCCTTGTAGGGAAGCCGCCACGCCACTTCGGGCATGCATTTGCGCGTTTCGGGCGGTTTGCCGTTGGCGCGCGCACCGCGCAGGTCGGGATCTGTCTTCACGGCCGCCGCAACGACCAGCGACTTGCCGTCGGGCGCCCACCGCAGGTTGGAAACGCTCTGCGGAAAGCCTCCGAGCTGCCATGCCTCTCCGCCCTCGCGCCGGATCAGGTGGACCTGCGGCGAGCCGCCGCGGTTCGACAGGAATGCGAGCCGTGTGCCGTCCGGCGACCAGCGCGGCGACTCGTCCCGCCCGGGGCCGCGCGTGAGCTGCAAGGGGGCCGAGCCATCCAGCGCGAAGGTCCAGATGCAGGAGATGTAGCTGTCGTTCTCCCGATCGACCGAGGAGACGGCGCAGGCAGCGAGCTCGAGGCCTGGCGCGCAATGAAGATCCTGGACCTTCTGGTGGAGGTAGAGGTCTTCAACGCTGAAGGGTTGCGTCATTTCGATGCGCTCCGTATTCAGGGATGGCCTCACGCCTGCGATTGGCGCCGAAAGAGGCGCCCGGCGATCTCGTCGTTGGTCATGTGCACGAGGTCCTTGTCCAGTGTTTCCTTCACGCAGCCGGCCACATCGGCCGTCAACGCCTTGCGCAGTTCGCCCAGGAAGCGCGGCGCCGCAATGATGCGCAGTTCATCGAAGCGCTGCGCCTGACGTGCCCGAGCGAGATGTTCGGCCACGCGCCTTGCGAAGCCCGCTGCCTCGAGGTGCTTTTCGCTCTCACCCGCCGAGGCCGTTGCGTTCGCCGTGCTTCGCAGGCGGTGCGGCGTGTTGGGACGTGCGCTGTGGGTGGCGCTGCCTGCGCGGCGGCCTTGCGCATCGCGGTTCAGGTCGGCTTCGCGCGCGTGCGCCGCGGGGTCCGTCAGTTCTTCGACGCTTTCCAACTCGTCGGGTTTCTTCGAACGCGCAAGAATGCGCGCAATCGCTTCGTCGGCAACGACGATCCAGCTCTTCGTCATGTCGGCTCCTTCCTTGACGATGGCTGGAAGGCGGCAACCCGCGTGCCCGGAACTATTGACCCGAGCCGATGGCCGACGGGTACACCGCAGGTAAGAGATGCCGTCAAAAAAGCTGCGGCCGCGCAGTGGAAGCCGTCCTGCACGGCATGCACTTTCCGTCCGACCTACCGCCGTGCCTGCTGCAGGAGGATGGCCGTTGCCGAAACAGCAGGAGCACCAGTCATGAATCGGAAGCAAACGTCCGCCACGCCGGCGGAATCCGCGCCCCTCACGCCGGGCAAGCTGCCGCTCGAGGCCGAGGTACGCGCAAACGACCTCGAGTTGGACGAATCGACGACGCCGGAAGAGGCGGCAGACATGGGCGATGACGAGGCGCAGCCCGGCAAGGGCGAGAACGCGCCGGGTTTCCTCAAGCGCCGGAAGCCCTGACAGACGAAGCTGGCACCACAGGGCCCGCGACGCCGCGCAAGCTCATGCAGCGCCGCGGGCCTTGTCGTCTACCGCTGCCGCGGCCCCGCCGGTGACCTGGTCCATCCACCGCAACAGCTCTTCGATGAACCGGCTCTGTGCCGCCTTGCTCGACAGCTCATGATCCGCCCCTTCGAGAAGGCGGTAGTCGAAGGACCGTGCATTCCTGAATGACGCCTTGTAGCTCTTCACTGCGGGATGAGGCACCGTCTCGTCGTCTTCGGATTCGATCAGCAGAACGTCGCCCGAAAACGCTTCGCACGCGGCAAGCGCCGCGTTTTCCTCGGGGCTTCGAACGCTGCGGCGGTAGTGGTCGAGCTCGTCCTTGTCCAGCTTCTCCTTGGGAACGAACCAGTCCTCGTCGCGGTACAGCGCGGGTGAGCGCAGCGCCATCCACTGAAGCGGCCTTTGGGCGCTCAGCAGGGCGCCAAGATAGCCGCCATAGCTGAACCCGATGAAGGCAACCGCCCTCCCTTCGACCACCTGCTGCGCCACCAGGTCGTCATATGCCGCAACGAGCTCCTTCAGGTGCTGGTCGCGGCTCATTTCATTGCGCGAGCCCTCCTGGCCTCGGTCTCCCGGAAAATCGACGCGGCGCGCGAACCAGCCCTGCTCGTGCAGCGCGGCGCTGATGCGGTCGTATTGTTCGTGCTTGCTGTCGTCCCATCCGGGCACAAGAAGAACCGCGGGCTTCTGCGCGACGCGGTGCTGCAAGACTTCGTGCGTCAATGGCTGCAACGAACCCAGGTCTTTGCTCATGAGCGGGATCCCTCCGATCCTTCCCAATAGGCGACAACGTTCCGCCTGGCTTCGTGCTCGTCGATCCACCGGATGCCCCGCGCCTTGAGGCTTTCGAACAGGTTGTTCCGGTTCTCGAAGTGTCCCGTCGAAAGCAGCGAACACCGAAGCTCGCCTTCCTTGCGCACCTCGGCCACGCCAGAACACTGGCCACCGCTCGCCGTCTTTTCGGAGAAGAAGGCGATCTCCCATCCGTTGTGAAAGTACTGCCCTTGCGGAATGAGCTCCATCGCTGCCCCTGTGCTCTGCGGATCCAACGCAGTGCCATCCCGGCACCGCTACTTAGTGTGAAAAATTTCACGGGATGTCACTGTACACGCGCGGGAATTGATGAGTTACGGCCTGAAGAAAGAGGCGCCAGTTCTCGCTCCGAAGGCCTGAAGGGGCTGCTGCATGCGCCGACCGCAAGTGGTTGACAGGCGACAGATGCAGGTAGCGTCCGACACGGCCGCCCGGGTGGCGAACTTAGATTGGACCGTCTCGCCGAGGCGAAGGCCCTGCCGTTGCCGGGCTGCAAGGAGAACCATGAAAAAAATGCTCGAAACGCGCTCGCGTGCCCTGATGCTTGTGTGCCTGGCGGCGCTTGCCGGGGGTTGTGCCGCTCCGGAAAACCCGGGCATGACACCGACCACGCTCCGCCCGGGCGGCCTTCAAGACCCGCAGTTCGTCACCGCGGCGGCGGGCAACGGCCGCTACGAAGTCCAGGCGTCGCGCCTGGCCATGTACCGCGCCGCAAGCCCCCAGGTGCGAAGCTACGCGCAGATGCTCGTCGACCACCACACGCGGGCCAACAACGAACTCATGGACCTGGTGCGTGCCCGCGGAATGCGTCTGCCCGGCGTGCTTCCGCGCGACAAGGGCGCGAAGCTGGACCGTCTGGCGTCGGCCTCCGGCGGCGAGTTCGACCGCATGTACATCCGCATCGTGGGCATCGAAGACCACCAGGCGGACATCGCGCTGTTCGAGCGCGCAAGCCGCGAGCTTCGCGACCCCGAGTTGCGGGCCTGGGCGAGCAAGACCTTGCCTGCCCTGCGTTCGCATCTGGACGCGGCGCAATCGCTCGGTTCGGCAATGCGCTGATCGTTCAGTCCGCGGCAAGGAAGGCGAGCAACAGCGCATTCACTTCTTCGGGTATCTCGTGGTGCAGCCAGTGCGTGGCGCCCGGCAGGTGAACCACTTCGCACGCGCCGCAGAACGCCGCGCCCGCTTCGGCCAAGCCGCTCGATAGAGCCGGATCTTCGTCGCCCCAGACCACCATTGCCGGAATTTCGATCTGCTGGCTCAGCGGCCGCGCCAGCGGCATTGCCCTGTACCAATTGAGCATGGCGCCGAGTGCGCCTTCCCGCGACCACGCCTCGCGGTACTTGGCCAACGCTGCCTCGTCGAAGGTTCCGGGCGGGCTTCGCCCGGTGAGCGCCAGCGCAAGCAGCGCATGGTCGTTTGCGCTCAGCGCCATCTCGGGCAGCCACGGCATCTGGAAGAAGCCGACGTAGGCGCTGCGCACGGCCTGCAGCGGATGGGTGAGCGCATAGCTTGCCAACGTGGCCGGATGCGGTGCATTCAGAATCGCAAGGCGGCTCAGCCGCTCCGGCGCCCGTGCGGCGAGATGCCATGCAACGATGCCGCCCCAGTCATGCCCCACGACCGCAAAGCGCTCGTGCCCCAGCTCACTGCATATCCCGCACACATCGTCGGCCAGCGTATCGAGCGCGTAGGCGCCGATGCCGCCGGGCTTGTCCGATTCGCCATACCCGCGCTGGTCCGGCGCGATCACGCGCAGGCCGGCACTGGCAAGCGGTTCCATCTGGTGCCGCCAGCCGTACCAGAACTCCGGAAAGCCGTGCAGCAAGACCACCGCGGGCCCGTCCTCCGGTCCGCAGGTCGCCAGGTGAAAGCCGATGCCGTTTGCGGCTACGCGCTGATGGCGGATCAACTGCGCGGCACCAGCCGCATCGGCATGGTCAGGCCGTAGAGGCCCGCCAGTCCGACCAGCACATAGACCACACGGCTGGCCATCGACATCTCGCCGAAGATGGCGGCGACCAGATCGAAGTTGAACGCGCCCACAAGGCCCCAGTTGATCGCCCCGACGATCATCAGGACCAGCGCGATCCAGTCCGCGATGCCGAGAGAGTGTTTGGCGAGTGCCGCGTCGCTGCGAAGGGTAGTGCTCATGCGAAATGCTCCTGCGTTGAGAGAAACCGAGTCAAGGCGGGATGCTCTTCTGCGCAGTGGGCCGCCGCGTAGGAAAAACGCCGGTGCGTGCGTCGGTGCCGCCAGCAGTTGCAAGCCGCTGAGGCAGCCATGCATCGCCGCCGCCTCACGAGTCGGTGGGCCCTCTTCCTACATCTGCAGCTGATCGAGGGAAGAGCATTTTTCCGAACGCCTGAAGGAGTCAGCAAATGCCCCATGAAACCTATGCCGCATGCATTGAAGCCTGCAACGGCTGCGCCACGGCGTGCAACCACTGCGCGGCCTCTTGCCTGAAGGAAAGCGATGTCGCCATGATGGCCAGGTGCATCGCACTGGACATCGACTGCGCGGCAGCATGCCAGTTTGCCGCCGCCGCGATGGCCCGCGGCAGCGAACATGCCAGGTCCATCTGCGCCGTGTGCGCGGACATCTGCCAGGCCTGCGGCGAAGAATGCGCCAAACACAAGGCCGGGCACTGCCAGGCATGCGCCAAGGCATGCCGGGAGTGCGCGGCAGCGTGCCGCTCAATGGCGGGTTGAACCGCCGCTCACTGCGCGGGTTCGATAGCGGTCACGCCGAACGCGCCGTCGATCTTCGCGGCCTGGAAGCGCACCTTCTCGCCGGTGTCGCAATTGACCCGGTGACCCGGCTGCAGGCAGCCGGAATCGACCTTGCCCCCTATCTGCCGGGCGAACGGCAACAAGACCGATGCGGGAATCGGCTCGCGGCCCATCCAACGAAAGAATTACAAGAAACGCTCCTGTAAAAAAGCAGTGGCTTCAAGCGCTTTTGCTCACCTATGATGGCGCCCGCTGCCGCGCAGCGCGCCGATGCAAAGTCGGACCGAAGCAGCGCGGCCAGCTTGATGCACTGACTTTTAATATTCATAAGAAGGGGAGCTCCAATGCACCATCTCAATCTACGTATCGCCGCTTCCGTCATCATGGCTGCCGCCCTCGCGGGCTGCGGAGCCATGAAGGGCGCAGACACGGGCGCGCTTGCGCAAGTCGGCGGCTCGGCCTACAAGGCCATGTCGCTGACCGATGCGGACATTGCAACGATGTCCGACCAGTCTTGCGCCGCAATGGACCAGAAGAACGAAGTCGCACCCGCCAACAGCCGGTACACCACGCGGCTGAACCAGGTGGTGCGCGCAATGCCCACCAGCGTGAACGGCAAGACGGCCAACTACAAGGTCTACCTGACCAAGGACGTGAACGCCTGGGCCATGGCCAACGGCTGCATCCGCGTGTACAGCGGGCTGATGGACCTGATGAACGACGACGAGCTGCGCGGCGTCATCGGCCATGAAATCGGCCACGTGGCGCTGGGCCATTCCAAGTCGCGCATGCAAACCGCCTATGCAGCCTCGGCTGTTCGGGGCCTTGCCAGCGCAGCCGGCGGCGTCGTGGGCCAGCTGTCGCAATCGCAGGCCGGCGACCTCGGCGAGAAGTTCATCAACGCCCAGTTCTCCCAAACGCAGGAGAGCGCGGCCGACAACTACTCGTTCGACCTGCTGACGGAACGCAAGCTGGAACGCAAGGGCCTGGTGAGCAGCTTCCAGAAGCTCGCCGCACTCAGCAGCGGCAGTTCGGGCAGCTCGATCCTGAGCTCGCACCCGCCGTCGAGCGAGCGCGCTGCGGCAATGCAGAAGCGCCTCGACACCAAGGCCAAGTAAAGGCAAGGGCCGGGGCAATCCCGGCCCTTTTCGCATCAGCGGCGAGCGATCAGCCTCCGGGCGTTCCAGATACAGACACCCCCGCCGCAACCTTGTTCAACGCAGAACCGGCCTCTGCACGCAATGCCGATGCCGACGCCGACCGGTCGTGCTTGATGAGCAGCACCGCAACCATGCCGATGACCGCCGGAATCGCAATGGCGATGAAGTTCTGGTGCAGCGGAAGGTTCATGCCGACCAGCACGCCGATCAGGATCGGCGCGAGGATGGCACCGCTGCGGCCGACTCCCAATGCCCATCCGAGCCCGGTGGCGCGCACGGCCATCGGATAGAACTGGCCGGTGTAGGCGTTGGCCACGATCTGCGTGCCGATGGTCGATGCACCGGCCAACCCTATGAGAATGAACAGCGCCGGCGTCGGCATCTTGTAGCCCAGCAGAGTGAGCGAAACGGCTGCCAGTGCGTACATTCCCGCGAGCACGTACTTGATGTGGAACCGGTCGGCGAGCCACCCGCCCCCGATGGCGCCGACCATCGCACCGACGTTCAGCACCAGAACGAACGTCAATGCCGAGCCCAGGCTGTAGCCCGCACTCGCCATGAGCTTGGTCAACCATGAACTCAGCGCGAAGACCATGAACAGGCACATGAAGAAGGCGATCCAGAACATCACCGTGCTGAATCCGCGGCCGTCGTAGAAGAGGTGCTTGATCGGTGCGCTGTCAGCCCTGTCCTTGGCTGGAACGGCAAAACTGTCGGTCGCCAGCGGCTTGTAGCTCGGCTCGAGCCGCGAGGCGATCTTCTTCAGCTCTTCGTTCCGGCCCCTGGCCAGCAAGAAAGCCATCGACTCCGGAACTGACTTCAGGATCAACGGGATGAGGATCACCGGCAGGCCGGCTGCAAAGAACACCGATTGCCAGCCGTAGGCCTCTATGAGCCCCTTGCCGAGCAACGCCGCAATGATTCCCCCGACGGCATAGCCGCTGAACATCAGCGTGACGAGCGTGGCGCGGATTTTCTTCGGCGAGTACTCGGTCATTTGCGCCACGACGTTCGGCATGACGCCCCCGATGCCGAGCCCGGCAAGGAAACGCATCGCGCTGAATGCGACGGGACTTTCGGCCAGCCCTGCGGCGGCAGTGAAGACGCTGAAGAGTCCGACACAAATGGCGATTGCCCAACGGCGGCCGATCCTGTCGGCAATGGTCCCCATGAAGATGGCGCCGAACATCATGCCGAACAGCGCGGAACTGACCATGAATCCGGCATTGGTCGCGTCGACGCCCATCTTCTTCATGATCGAAGGCAGCGCGATGCCGACGACCGCCAGGTCGTAGCCGTCGAACACGATGATCAGCGCGCACCAGAACAGCACCAGCCCATGAAAGCGGTTGAAGCGGGCATCGTCTGCCAGCTTGTGAAGGTCGATTTGACGCATGACTCTTGTCTCCGGTTCGAATGGCAAAGATGCCTTGTGCGCCGCCCTGGTGTCGCGTGGAGTTGCAGGGTGACCGGCGATGCTGGCGATCATGGGCTTGCCGGTTTGGCAGGTCCAACGCATTTTTCGGATGCCCTCTATGCGGCCTGTGAATGTTGGGGCGGGTCTACCCATGGGCCGCCCCTCCCCGGGCGCATCTGCTCGCCCCTTCATACGATCTTCGAATGCGCGCTATCACCGATCTTTGTTGGACCGTGCCTTTCGGCGCCCATAAATTGACCGCAGGCCAAGCGCCGCTGTGGAGCGGCCGTAAGTCAGGTGTTTGCGGCGAGCCCGCACAAAGGAGATAGCTATGCAAGGAAAGATCGGTCTCGAAGAACATTTCGCGATCCCCGACACGCTGCAGGATTCGGCCGGCTTTGTGCCCGGCGTCTACTGGAAGGAGCTCAGCAGCCGCCTTCTCGACATCCACGACGGACGCCTGCGCCAGATGGATGAGAACGGCATGGAGATGATGATTCTTTCGCTGAACGCGCCCGCCGTTCAGGCGGTGCCCGATCCGGTGAAAGCGTACGAGCTCGCGGTGCGCGCCAACGACTTTCTCGCGGAGCAGGTGGCGAAGCGGCCCGATCGATTCCAGGCGTTTGCCGCGTTGCCGATGCAGGACCCTGAAAAGGCAACGCAGGAACTCGAGCGGTGCATGACCGTGCTTGGCTTTCGCGGTGCGCTGGTCAACGGGTTCTCGCAGGTCGGCACGCCCGACAACGCCGTCTACTACGACGCGCCGCAGTACGCGCCCTTCTGGGCCGCGGTGGAGCGGCTCGATGCGCCGTTCTATCTGCATCCTCGCAACCCGCTCGCAAGCTGGTCGCAGATCTATGAAGGCCATCCGTGGCTGCTCGGCCCCACCTGGGCCTTTGCGCAAGAAACCGCTGTGCATGCGCTGCGCCTCATGGCAAGCGGCCTCTTCGACCGGCACCCCGGGCTCAAGATCATCCTTGGCCACCTGGGCGAAGGCCTGCCCTACAACATGTGGCGTGTCGACCACCGCAACGCCTGGGTCGAATCTCCCAAGGGCTATCCGGCCAAGCGCAAGCTCTGCGACTACTTCCACGAGAACTTCTATCTCACGACCTCGGGCAACTTCCGCACCCAGACATTGATCGATGCGATGCTGGAAGTCGGATCGGACCGGATCTTGTTTTCGACCGATTGGCCTTTCGAGAACGTCGACCATGCGTCGAACTGGTTCAACGACACGAGCATCAGCGAGGCCGACCGGAAGAAGATCGGCCGCACCAACGCGTTGTCGCTGTTCAAGCTGCCCCATTCCTGAGCCACGCGAAAAGGCAGGCACGCATGATCGATATCGACGAGTGGACCATCACCGGCGCTGCATTGAAGGCGCAGGGCGCCGCACCCAACCCGCGCCTGAAGGCCGTGATGGACAGCCTGGTGCGGCATCTTCACGATTTCGCACGCGAGGTGCAGCTCACCGAAGCCGAGTGGGCATTGGGCATCGACTTTCTCACGAGTGCCGGAAAGATCACCGACGACAAACGCCAGGAGTTCATCCTGCTGTCCGACGTGCTGGGCCTTTCGACCCTCGTCACCGCACAGTGCAACCGGCGCCCCGCGGGCTGCACCGAGGCCACAGTGTTCGGCCCCTTCTACGTGCCCGACGCGCCCGAGTACAGCAACGGCGACGACATCTCCAACGGTGCGAGCGGTGAACCCTGCTTCGTCGGCGGAAGCATCCGCGGGATCGGCGGCGAGCGCATAGCCAATGCAAGCATCGACGTATGGCAGTCCGACGATGAAGGCTGGTACGACGTGCAGCGCCCTGAGCTGGACCATGCGCAGGGCCGGGGCCATCTGAGAAGCCTTGACGACGGGCGCTATCACTTCAAGTCCATCGTGGCGGTGCCCTATGCCATTCCTCACGACGGGCCGGTGGGCCAGTTGCTGCAAAAACTCGGCCGCCACCCGTGGCGCCCCGCGCACCTGCATTTCATGATCAAGGCGCCGGGCTACGAGACTCTGATCACCCACGTGTTCCGCTCGGGCGGAAGCTACCTGGGCTCGGACGCCGTATTCGGCGTGCGCTCTTCGCTCATCGCCGACTGGAAGCGCCACGAGCCCGGCGTCGCGCCGGACGGAGAGCGCATGGATGTGCCGTTCTACACGCTCGACTACGACTTCGTGCTGAACCCCGTAGCGCAGGACTAGAAGCATGGACCGCTTCGTCTACACCGCGAGCCCTTCGCGCATCGTCTTCGGTGCGGACAGCATCGACCAGCTTCCGGCGGAGATCGATCGCGTCGGCGCCCGGCGCGCTCTCGTCCTGTGCACGCCCAACCAGCGCGGCCAGGCCGAGGCCATTGCCGACCGGCTTCCCGGCCGCGTTGCATTCATCTTCGACGAAGCCGCCATGCATGTGCCGATCGAGATTGCGCGCAAGGCACGCACGGTCGCTTCGGAGCTGAAGGCGGACTGCGCCCTGGCTGTCGGCGGCGGATCCACCATTGGCCTCGGAAAGGCCATTGCCCTGGAGTCCGGCCTCCCCATCATTGCTGTGCCCACGACCTACGCGGGCAGCGAAGTAACGCCCATCTACGGCATTACCGAAGACGGCCTGAAGAAGACCGGGCGCGATCCGCGCGTGCTTCCGAGCGTGGTGGTCTACGACCCCAGGCTCACGCTGTCGCTGCCCTTAGATCTGACCGTGACGAGCGCGATCAATGCGATGGCCCACGCGGCAGAAGGCCTGTATGCGCACGACGGAAATCCGGTAATCGCATTGATGGCCGAAGAAGGCATCCGCGCGTGCGCAGCATCGTTGCAGCCGCTTCAGGACAACCCGCACGACCTGCCCGCGCGCAGCCTGGCGCTCTACGGCGCCTGGCTCTGCGGCACGGTGCTGGGCGCGGTGTCGATGGGCCTGCACCACAAGCTGTGCCACACCCTGGGCGGCACCTTCGACCTTCCGCATGCGCAAGTGCATACGGTGGTTCTTCCGCATGCGCTCAGGTACAACGCCGCCGCGGCGCCGGACGCCATGGCGCGCATCGCAAGAGCCCTGGGCGTCGAGGATGCGGCAATGGGCCTTTTCGAACTGGCAAGAACCCATGGCGCTCCCGTTTCGCTGAAGGCGCTCGGCATGCCGGCAGATGGACTTGAAAAGGCCGCGGAATATGCGGCTTCGAACCAATATCCGAATCCGCGCCCGCTCGAAAGGGAGGCGCTGCGCGCTCTGCTCGACCGCGCCATGGATGGCGCGCCGCCAAGGCCTTGAGCATCACCTGCTCCGCGTTTGCGGCGACACAAGCTCGCGGCTCGACCGCTCGTGGAAGAGACCGAATATCAGCTCACGCAACCAGCGGTTGCCGCTGTCCTGATGAAAACGCTCGTGCCATTGCTGGCGTATTTCGAAGGGCGTGACATCGAAGGGAGCCTCGACACTGTGCAGGTCCGCGCGTGACGCCACCATCGCCTTGGCAAGGCGGGCCGGTGCGGTCAGCAACAGGCCCGAGGTGGCGACGATCGTCGCCAGGCCCAACGAGTGGGCGGCGGTCAGGACGACCCGCCGCCGGTCGAGCGCACCCGCCCTCTCCAGGGTTTGCTGTAGCTGCGAATCGGTTGTTCCCTGCGGGCGGTAGGCGATGTGTTCGGCCGCAAGATAGTCGTCCAGTTCGATGCGCTCGCGGGTGCCCAGGGGCGATGCCTTCGACATCAGGACGACAAATGTCTCGTCGAACAGCCGCTGTTGATAGAACGACGGGCCCATCGACTCCCAACTGCCCAGCGCGATGTCGACCTGGCCATGGAGCATTCGCTGCCGCGCGTCGGCCATGGAGACGTCCACGGTTTCGAAGCGCACCGCGGGTGCGACGCCGCGCGCGACGGCAAGCAGCTCGGGCATCATGACCAGCTGCCCGATGTCGTTGACCGCAATGCGAAAAATGCGGCCGGACGTCTCCGCCTCGAAGGTCCGGCCTTGATCGACAGCCTGCATCAGGCAGGCGATACCTTCTTCGATGGGGGCGATGAGCCGCTCGGCCACTGGGGTGGGGACCATCCCATCCGCCGACCGCACGAAGAGCGCGTCGTTGAACCGCTCGCGCATGCGCTTGAGTGCGTTGCTCACGGCGGACTGCGTCATGCCGAGGCGGTCGCCCGCGAGCGTGACGCTGCGCGTGGCGTAGATCGCCTGGAACACCAGGAAGAGATTCAGGTCAATGGAGTTGATGTTCACCGCGCCGCCTCCTTTACCGAGCGTTACTCGTTGTCCAGGACCGCCAGGTTGTCGTAGACCATCCGAAGCATGTCGCGCAGGGATTCGGCCTGTGCGGCAGTCAGTCCGGACAACGATATGCGCTCGTACACCTGCGCCAGCGGGATGATTCGCAACGTGAGATCGCGCCCCGCATCGGTGAGGCTCAGCGCGAGCGCGCGGGCGTCCTCGTCCGACCGGTCGCGCACCAGCACGCCGCGCTGCAAAAGACCGTCGACCACCCGCGAGAGCGTGGAAGGGTCCGTGGATGTGTGCAGCGCAAGATCGGAGAGCCGCTGGTGCGCCTTGTGGTGCAGCGCGACGCAAACCCGCCATTCGGTGAGCGAGAGCTTGAACTGCTTCAGCTCCTTGCTGAATGACTGTCCCATTCGCATACCTGCGCGTGCAAGCAGGTACGGAATGGCCCGCTCCAGATCGTGATCCGCTGATTTATCTGCGATTGCATTCAATTTTTGAGGGGTCTCGGCACGTGTTCCACGTGCTGGGCGAGCTCCCTGCTCGGATAACTTTCTTTTAGCCATGACGAATGCTACAAGCGAATCGCGTCATGGATATAGCGTAAACCCCAAGCATTTATTATTTGCATTTGCAAGTTTCATGAGCTTCAATCAAGGCCTGCCTGCCGAGTTCCCCACCCACCTTATCCGGAGACAACCATGACTGAAGCCGTGAACCCCTTCGCCCGCCTGGACCGCGTCGACCTCCCCGCTCCGGGCCGCAAGTCACCCGTGAGGGATGCACCTCCCATCGAAAAAATAGTTGCGTCCGCAAGCAACTTGGTTCCAATGCTTCGAGAGCGTGCGCAGCGTACCGAACAGGATCGACGCGTTTCCGAGGAAACCACGCGCGCGTTTCACGAGGCAGGCTTCTTCAGGCTGATGCAGCCTGCGCGCTACGGCGGCTACGAGTACGGCTTTACCGCGTTCATCGACGTGGTCAGCGAATTGGCGCGGGGCTGCACATCGTCGTCCTGGGGCTGCTCACTGGGCGCCATTCACCAATGGCTGGTCGCGATCTTTCCGGAACAGGCACAGGACGACGTCTGGCGCAAGGACCCGAGTGCGATCGTTTGCGGCTCGTATGCGCCCGCGACCATGGCCGAGAAGGTGGACGGCGGCTACCTCGTGCAAGGCAAGTGGCTCTTCGCATCCAACGTGGACAACTCCCAGTGGGCACTGCTGGGCGTTCAGTTTCCGCCTGAAGAAAAAGGCGCGCCACCCAGTGCCGGCTTCCTGCTCGCGCCGCGAGCAGACTGGGCCATCGAGGACAACTGGCATGTGGCCGGCCAGGCAGGTACAGGCTCGAAGGCGATCGTGATCGACAAGCCGTTGTTCGTTCCGGGACACCGCAAGCTGACCTTTGCGGAAGCTTCGTCCAACAGCCCACCCGGCGCCGTGGTCAACACGAATCCGATCTACCGCATTCCCTTTCTTTCGGCAGTACCGGTTTGCCTTGTGTCGCCGATCATCGGCACCGCACAAGGCGCGGTCGACGAGCTGATCGAGTTGGCCGGCACGCGCGTCACCCGAGGGGCGGTTGCCGGAGGCGGCAGCAGGCTGAGCGAGTTCTTTCCAGTGCAGTCGCGGCTTGCCGAAGCCTCGGCCAGCGTCGACGCGGCGCGGCTCCTGCTCTATCGCGACACCGCCCAGGTGGAGCAGATGGCGCTCGACGGCCAGGTCATCAGCATCGAGCAGCGAATCCGGAACCGGCGCGACCATGCGTTTGCCGCGCGGCTCTCGCGCGATGCTGTCGAAGCGGTATTTGCCAGCGTAGGAGGTGCCGGGCTGTCGCTGAACCAGCCGATCCAGCGCATGTGGCGCGACACGAACGCCATCTCGCGCCACATCAGCCTCAACTGGGACGCCGTCTCTTCGATGGTGGGCCAATACCTGCTCGGCCTGGAGCCGAAGGGCCAGTACTGACTGGAGCAGCACCATGTATTCCTGGGCTCTCATCACGGGCGATGCGGCCGAAACGGTCGATGCCCGCCAGCTGCGGCAGGCGCTCGGCGCCTTTCCCACGGGGGTGTGCCTCGTGACCACCACCACGCCGGAGGGCAAGCGCGAGGGGATGACGATCAACTCGTTTGCTTCGGTGTCGCTGGATCCGCCATTGATCCTGTGGAGCATTCGCGACGACACCCGCAGCGCCGAGGCATTCCTTGCGGCGCGGCCGTTCAATCTCAGCGTGCTGACTGCCTCGCAGCGGGACCTGGCCTGGCATTTTGCGAAACCCGCAGCGGACAAGTTCGAACGCTTTGCCGAAGCATTCGAGCTCGCGCCCAACGGATGCGCAAGACTTGTCGAGAGCGTCGCGACCTTCGAATGCTCGACCTACTCGCGCCATCAGGAGGGCGACCACACCATCATCCTCGGCCGTGTGGATCGGTTCTCGCGAACCGACACGCCGCCCTTGCTTTTCCACTCAGGGCAGATGGGATCGCTGTGGGAACTTGCCGAGAACCTGGAGCGGCCTCAACGCAACGATGCGGCGCCGTCTACTTCTGGATGTCGCCCAGGCACAAATACTTGATCTCGACGTAATCGTCCATGCCATGGTGCGAACCCTCGCGCCCCAGGCCCGATTGCTTCACGCCGCCGAAGGGCACGTGCTCCGTGGCGATCACGCCGGCGTTGATGCCGACCATGCCGTACTCCAGCGCCTCCGCCACGCGGAAGATGCGCCCCACGTCGCGCGTATAGAAGTAGCTTGCCAAACCGAACTCCGTGTTGTTGGCCGCGTCGATGGCCTCCTGCTCGGTCTTGAAGCGGAACACCGGCGCGAAGGGGCCGAAGGTTTCCTCCTTCGCGCACAGCATGTCTGGCGTGGCATCGGCAATGACCGTCGGCTCGAAGAACTGGCCCTCGATCTTGTGGCCGCCCGCCAGCAGCTTGCCGCCCTTGGCAACCGCGTCGTCGACGTGCCGCTGCACTTTATCCACAGCCGCATCTTCGATGAGCGGCCCTTGCACCACGCCCTCTTCAAAGCCGTTGCCCACCTTCAGCGCCTTGACCTTGGCCGCGAACTTCTCGACGAAGCTGTCGTAGATACCGTCTTGCACATACAGCCGGTTCGCGCACACGCAGGTCTGGCCCGCGTTGCGGTACTTGCTGGCCATGGCACCCTCGACCGCCGAATCGACATCGGCATCGTCGAACACCAGGAAGGGCGCGTTGCCGCCCAGCTCGAGCGACAGCTTCTTCACCGTGGGCGCGCACTGGCTCATGAGAATGCGGCCGACCTCGGTGGAGCCGGTGAAGCTCAGGTGCCGCACGATGTCGCTCTCGCACAGTTCCTTGCCAACGGCAATGCTGTTCTGGCTGTCAGCCGTGAGCACGTTGAGCACGCCCGCCGGAATGCCCGCGCGCATAGCCAGCTCGGCCGCGGCCAGCGCGGTAAGCGGCGTGAGCTCGGCCGGCTTGATGACGACCGTGCAGCCCGCCGCCAGTGCCGGTGCCACCTTGCGCGTGATCATGGCCAGCGGAAAATTCCAAGGCGTGATGGCGGCGCACACGCCAATGGCCTGCTTCATGACCAGCAAGCGCCGGTTGTTGTCGAACTGCGGCAGCACTTCGCCGTTGACGCGCTTGGCTTCTTCGGCAAACCATTCAATGAAGCTGGCGCCGTAGGCCACCTCTCCCTTGGCCTCGGCGAAGGGCTTGCCCTGCTCCGCGGTCATAAGGCGCCCCAGGTCTTCGGTGTTGGCAACCAGCAGGTCGAACCACTTGCGCAGCACGATGCTGCGCTCCTTGCCGGTCTTGCGGCGCCAGGCAGCAAGCGCCTTGTTGGCGGCGGCAATAGCCAGGGCCGCGTCCGCGCGCGTGAGGTTGGCAACGTCGACCAGTTTCTGACCGGTGGCCGGGTCGTTCACGTCGAAGCGACTTTTGCCTCGAATCCATTCGCCGGCGATCAGCGCATCTGTCTTCAGGAGGGTCGGGTCGTTCAGCAATGCAAGGGGGGATGTTTTCATGTCGATGCTCTCGAGTTTTGTTTGCGATTCTGTTTGGTTGAAGGGGCTTGTTTGGTGACGCTGCTGTTCAGGGCGGCGCGCCCGCCGACGGGGTACCTTGCTCCGCGAATGTCCCCCGGGGCTGCGCCCCTCCTCCTTTATTTCGCTGCGCAAGGCACCCCATCGACGTGTGCGTCATACGCGCTGGTCGTTGATCAGCGGTACACCACGAGCGTGCCCAAGTGCACAGGGCATCGGGTGCTCCGCGCAGCGAAATAAAGGAGGAGGCCGAAGGCCGGGGGACATTCGCGGAGGGGAGTACCCGGTGGCCTGTGCACACGCCCTGAACAACTCACCGATAAGGCACACCCGGCAGCACACACAACATCTCGTAGAGAAGATTGGCCCCCAGCAGCGCGGTATTCCCGCTGACGTCATAAGGCGGACTCACCTCCACCAGATCGGCCCCAACCACGTTCAAGCCCCGACACCCGCGCACGATCTCCAGCGCCTGCGGCACCGTGAGGCCGCCGATCTCCGGCGTGCCCGTACCGCCGGCAAACGAAGGATCGATGCCGTCGATGTCGAAGCTGATGTAGACCGGATGCGTGGGCCCGATGCGCTCGCGCACTTGGGCCATGAGCGGTGCCAGCGACTGGTACCAGACCTCGTGCGCCTGCACCACGGTAAAGCCCTGCTGGCGCGGCCAGTCGAAATCGTCGGCTGCATAGCCGGTGCCGCGCAGGCCGATTTGCCAGACCTTGTCGCAGGCCAGCAGGCCCTCTTCCACCGCGCGGCGGAACGGCGTGCCGTGCGCGATGCGCTCGCCGAACATGTCGTCGTTCACGTCCGCATGCGCATCGACATGCACCAGCGCGACCGGGCCGTGCTTGCGTGCCACAGCGCGCAGGATGGGCAGCGCAATCGTATGGTCGCCTCCGAGCGTGAGCGGTGCGCAACCGGCGGCCAGCACCGCGCTGTAGAACGCCGAAATGATTTCGACCGACTTGTCGAGCGAATAGGTGTTTATGGGCACGTCGCCCAGGTCGGCCACGTTCAGCTTATCGAACGGCGCCGCGCCGGTGGCCATGTTGTAGGGCCGCAGCAGCGCCGATTCAGCGCGGATCTGGCGCGGCCCGAAGCGTGCGCCCGGCCGGTTGGAGGTGCCGATGTCCAGCGGCACGCCAATGAACGCTGCATCGAGCCCCTGCGCCGACGCCGCGGCCGGCAGCCGCATCATGGTGCCCGGGCCGGCGAAGCGCGGCATGCTGTTGCCGCCAAGCGGCTGATTCGGTGTGGTCATGGGAGCCTGGCCTCAGCGCTGCCGGCCGCGCAGCCATTCGAGCGCAAGCAGCAGCGCGGTGGTGAAGATGATCAGCAGCGTTGCAACTGCCGCAATCGTGGGCGAGATGTTCTCGCGAATGCCCGTGAACATCTGGCGCGGCAAGGTCACCTGGTCCGGCCCCGCGAGAAACAGCGTGACCACCACCTCGTCGAACGACGTGGCAAAGGCGAACAGCGCACCCGAGATCACGCCCGGCGCAATCACCGGCAGCGTGATGCGCATGAAAGTCCTGAATGGCGTTTCGCCCAGGCTCAGCGATGCGCGCACCAGGTTGTGGTTGAAGCCCGCCAGCGTGGCAAGCACGGTGGTCAGCACAAATGGCGCGCCGAGCGCCGCATGCACCACGATCAGCCCGAAGTAGGTGTCGGCCAGGCCAAGGGGCGCGAAGTACAGGTACGCGGCCACGCCCACAACCACGATCGGCACCACCATCGGCGAGATCAGCACGCTCATGAGCAAGCCCTTGAACGCGAAGTTGGTGCGCGACAAGCCTACTGCCGCCAAGGTGCCGAGCACGGTGGCCAGCGCCGTCGCGGCCGGCGCGACGATGAAGCTGTTGCGCGCTGCGCGTGCCCACTCGGGCGATTCGAACAGGTGGCGGTACCACTGCAGCGACCAGCCCCGGATCGGGTAGGCCAGAAACGAACTGTCCGAAAAAGACAGCGGAATCACGACCAGGATGGGCGCCAGCAGAAAAGCCAGCACCGCGACACAGCCGGCGCGCACCAGCCACCAGCCGAGCTTGTCGGCAAAGGTGGCGTAGGCCGGGAATTGAGGGAGCTTGAACATGCGTGTGTGTCCTTCGTGCCGCTCAGCCGAGGCTCAGCTCGGCCCTGCCGATGCGGCGGTACACCGCGTAGAGCACCAGCGTGGCGACCAGCAGCACGGCGCCCAGCGCACAGGCCATGCCCCAGTTGATTTCGACATTGGTGTAGCGCGCGATGTAATAGCTCAGCATCTGGTCGTCCGCGCCGCCGAGCAGCGCCGGCGTCACGTAGTAGCCGATGGCCAGGATGAAGACCAGCAGCGCACCGGCACCGATGCCGGGATAGGTCTGCGGCACATACACGCGAAAGAACGCCGCGAGTGGAGAGCTGCCCAGCGAGACGGCCGCGCGCAGATAGGTGGGCGGCACGCTCTTCATCACGCTGTACAGCGGCAGGATCATGAAGGGCAGCAGGATGTGCACCATCGCGATGATCACGCCGGTGCGGTTGAACAGGAGCGCGAGCGGATGGTCGATCAGGCCAATGCCCATGAGGCCGCGGTTGACCAGCCCTTCGGATTGCAGCAGCACGATCCACGCCGCCACACGCACCAGGATCGAAGTCCAGAACGGCACCAGCACCAGGATCATCAGCACGTTGGCCTTGCGCGCGGGCAAGGTCGAGAGCCACCATGCCAGCGGATACGCCAGCAGCAGGCAGAAGAAGGTGACCACCGCGCTGATATGAAAGGTGCGCAGCAGGATGTTCGCAAAGGCGCGCTGGTCGTCGGGCATGCGCTCCACCTCGCCCGCCACGTTGCGGCGCAGGTCGATCGAAGCCAGCAGGTAGTCAGGCGTCCAGCGCGAACCGTTCTTGGCAATGGCCTGCCAGTAGGGCGCCTCGCCCCAGCGCGGATCGAGCTCCAGCATGCGCGCCTTGACTTCTTCGGGCGTGCCGGCAATCGGCAGTGCCCTGAAGGTGCCCATCACCAGCGAACGGGCGCCGGCAATTTCGGTGTTGAGGCGGCGCGCCAGGGCGCCGGCGTCGGAGCTGTCGGGCAACTGCCCCAGGTCGGCCGCCATGGCGGCGTAGGCCGCGGGTGCGGGCGCCTCCTTGCGGTTCCAGCCGTCGAGGGCGCGCACGGTGCGCGGCAGCGCATTGGCCACTTCCGGGTTCTCGATGGCGCGCTGCAGCAGCGTGACGATGGGCACCAGCAGCGTCAACAACAGAAAGACCAGCAGCGGCGCCGTGAGCGCGAAGGCCCGCCACTTGCGGCGCGCTTCGGCGCGAGCCAGCGCACGCCGCAGCGAAACGGGGGGTGCCTCCGCCGGAACCAGGGGAACAGTCGTTGCCGCGTGCATGGCCTCTTTCGTTCGTTCGCGCGCCGTTTACTGGGTGGCCCAGGATGCGAAGCGCTTCTCCAGCGCTTCACCCTGGTCGGCCCAGAAGCCGACGTTGAACTGCAGCGCTTCCTTGGCGTTGGTGGCCGAGGTCGGCAGGTCGGCCAGCACCTTGGGGCTGAGCGAAGCCAGTGCCTTGGTGTTGGTGGGGCCGTAGGCGATGTTCTGCGCGTAGACCGACTGGTTGGCCGGCTGCATTGCGAACTGGATGTACTTCAGCGAGGCTTCCTTGTTGGGTGCGCCCTTCGGAATCACCAGGTAGTCCAGGTCGTAGATGCCGCCCGGCCAGAAGATCTTGAGGTCGCGGCCTTCGCGGTTGGCAGCGTCGATGCGTCCGTTGTACACGGTGGTAAGCACCACGTCGCCGGCCACCAGGAACTGCGGCGGCTGCGCGCCGGCTTCCCACCACTGGATGTTCGGCTTCAGCTCGCTGAGCTTCTTGAACGCGCGCTCGGCGCCGTCCTTGGTAGCCAGCACCTTGTACACGTCGGCCGGCTTCACGCCGTCGGCCATGAGCGCGAACTCCAGGTTGTAGCGCGCGCCCTTGCGCATGCCGCGCTTGCCCGGGATCTTCTTCACATCCCAGAAGTCGGCCCAGCTGGTGGGCGCGGTCTTGAGCTTTTCGCCGTTGTAGGCCATCACGGTCGACCATACGAAAAGGCCCACGCCGCAATCGGTGACCGCAGCCGGAAGAAAGTCGGCCTTGCTGCCGATCTTGGAATAGTCGAGCTTCTCGAACAGGCCTTCGTCGCAGCCGCGCGCCGCGTCGGGCGATTCGACCTCGACCACGTCCCAGGTGACCTTCTTGGTCTCGACCATGGCCTTGATCTTGGCCTGCTCGCCGTTGTATTCGACCGGGATGATCTTGGTGCCGGTCTTCTCGTAGGGCTCGTAGTAGGCCTTCTTCTGCGCGTTGGCGTTGGCGCCACCGAAGTTGACGACGGTGAGCTGCTGCTGGGCAAGCGCCGGCAGCGCGAAGCTGGCAACGACGGTGCAGGCGAGGAGTGTCTTTTTCATGGTGGTGCGGGTCCTGGGTGATGAACGGGAACGAGAAACGGAACGGGATTCAGAGTGCATGTCAGAGCGCACGTTACGACGCATACATGCGCGCATGCGCCACCGGAAATTCGAGCGACACCGATTCGCCGCCCTGCGGTGCGGCGGCGCCGTTCAGGCCGGTGAGCGGCAGCTTCACGGTGGCTTCGGCCTGGCCGCCGCCCACGTTGCAGAGCAGCCGCAGGTGATCGCCGAAGTAGATGACGCGCGCCACCTCGGCCTGGAGCATGTTGGAGCCCTGGGCCTCGGCGCCGCGGTGCAGCACCACGCGCTCGGGGCGGATGCACGCCTCCACGGCGCTGCCAGCGGCGGCACCGCCGACGTTGAGCCCGCTGAGCACGCGGCCATCGGGTAGCGTCATTTCGGCGTGCTCGCCGGCGCGGCTCAGTTGGCCCTTGAGCACGGTGTTGTCGCCGACGAAGCCTGCCACGAAGCGGTTCGACGGTTTCTCGTACAGCCGGTCGACCGTGTCCAGCTGCTGGATCACGCCTTCGTTGAACACCGCGACGCGGTCGCTCATGGTGAGCGCCTCGCTCTGGTCGTGCGTCACGTAGACGAAGGTCACGCCCAGTTGGCGGTGCAGGTCCTTCAGCTCGATCTGCATGTGTTCGCGCAGTTGCTTGTCGAGCGCGCCGAGCGGCTCGTCCATCAGCACCAGCTGGGGTTCGAACACCAGCGCGCGCGCCAGCGCCACGCGCTGCTGCTGGCCGCCCGAGAGCTGCCCCGGGAGCCGATCGGTCATGCCGCGCAGCTGCACCATGTCGAGCGCGCGCTGCACGCGGCGCTGCTGCTCGTCTTTCGGCACCTTGCGCACGGTGAGCGGATAGGCCACGTTCTGCCCCACGCTCAGGTGCGGAAACAGCGCGTAGTTCTGGAACACCATGCCGAAGTGCCGCTTGTGCGGTGGCGTGCCGGTGATCGGCTTGCCGTTCAGCAAGATCTCCCCGGAGGTCGGCGACTCGAAGCCCGCCAGCATCATCAGCGTGGTGGTCTTGCCCGAGCCCGACGGGCCGAGCAGGCTCAGGAACTCGCCGCGGTGAATGTCCAGGTCGAGCTGGCGGACCACCAGGTGCTCGCCGTCGTAGGTTTTCTGGACACGCTGGAAACGCACCAGGGGTTCTGCTGTCATGGAGGCATTCAAGAGAAAAAATGGACCGATCAGCGCAGTGCGGCGAAGCTGTCCGCGAGAAGCGACAGGCCTTCGTCCACAAGCAAGTCGGATGCCGTCAACGGCACCAGCACGCGAATTACATTGCCGTAGGTGCCGCATGACAGCAGGATTAACCCGCGCCGCGCGGCTTCTGCCACCACCCGGCGGGTCAGCGCCGCGTCGGGCCGCGCCGTGTCGCCCTCCTCGAACAGCTCGATGGCCACCATGGCGCCGAGGCCCCGCACGTCGCCAATGGCCGGCACTTCGGCCGCCATGCGGCGCAGGCTCGCCGTGAGCCTTTCGCCCAGCGCCCTGCTGCGCGCCAGCAGCTGCTCGTCGTCGAATACGTTGAGCACCGCCAGCGCCGCGGCGCAGCCGATGGGGCTGCCGGCATAGGTGCCGCCCAGGCCGCCGGGCGCGGGCGCGTCCATCACCTCGGCGCGGCCCACCACGCCGGAGATCGGAAAGCCGCCCGCCATCGACTTGGCGGTGGTGATCAGGTCGGGCGCCACGGGCCACTGCTCGCTGGCGAACCAGGTGCCGGTGCGGCCGGCGCCGGTCTGCACTTCGTCGGCAATCACCAGGATGCCGTGGCGGTCCGCCAGGGCGCGCAGGCCTTCGACAAAGTCGTTGGGCGCAACGTAGAAGCCGCCCTCCCCCTGCACCGGCTCCAGGATGAAGGCCGCCACGCGCTCGGGCTCGATGTCGTTCTTGAACAGCAGCTCGACCGAATGCAGGGCGTCGTCCACGCTCACGCCGTGCAGCGCGTTCGGATAGAGCGCATGGAACACCTCGCCCGGGAACGGGCCGAAGCCGATCTTGTAGGGCGCCACCTTGCCGGTGAGGCCCAGCGTCATCATCGTGCGGCCGTGGTAGCCGCCGGTAAAGGCGATGACGCCCGGCCGCTTGGTATAGGCGCGGGCGATCTTCACCGCGTTTTCGACGGCTTCGGCGCCGGTGCTCAGGAAGATCGACTTCTTCGCGAACTTGCCCGGCGCCAGAGCGTTCAGCCGCTCGGCCAGTTCCACATAGGGCTCATACGCCAGCACCTGGAAGCAGGTGTGCGAATACAGGTCGACCTGCGCCTTGACGGCCGCGCTGATCTCCGGGTGGCAGTGGCCGGTGTTGAGCACCGCAATGCCCCCGGCAAAGTCGATGTAGCGGCGCCCTTCCACGTCCCAGACCTCGGCGTTGGCCGCCCGGCTGACGAAGATTTCATGGGCCTGGCCAACGCCGCGGGCCACGGCCGCGCCGCGGCGGGCCATGAGGGCGGCGTTGCTGAGATGGGGTTCGCGCTGCATGGATACGACCTGTGCCTGAAAGAAGATGCTGGCACTTTAGGTTTCAGGTCCGGGCCTGACCATGTACACCCCGAGCCGTGGATCGGCGGACTGTGCTGGTCTTGTATCCTGTACATACTTTCCTCAATATGGTGCAGATTCGGCCTGCCGGGCCCCCTTTTGATGCTCATTCTTCATCCCGAACAGCCGACTCCGCTCGTGAGTCAGATCGTGGAAGGGCTTCGCGGGCTGATCGGCGCCCAGAAACTCAAGGCGGACAGCAAGCTGCCTTCGATCCGCGCCTTTGCCGCGGCCCATGGCGTCAGTGTTTTCACGGTGGTGGAGGCCTACGACCGGCTGGTAGCGCAGGGCCTTCTGGTGTCGCGCGCCAATGCGGGCTTCTTCGTCAAGCGGCGAAGCGACGACAACCCGGCCGGCAGCGGGCCTGCCGCGGCCCAGCCCGACCCGCGCTTCGACGCGCGCTGGTACCTGCGGCAGATTTTCGAGAACCGCAACCTGCCGCTCAAGCCGGGCTGCGGATGGCTGCCGCACGATTGGCTGTTCGAGGACGGCATGCGCCGCAGCCTGCGCAGCCTTGCGGCCGGCGGCACCGACATCGGCGGCTACGGCCTGCCGTTCGGGCACATGGCGCTGCGCATGGCGGTGGCCGATTCGCTCTGCGAGCGGCAGATTGCGGTGGAGGCGGGCCAGGTGCTGCTCACCCAGGGCTCGAGCCAGGCGCTCGACCTGGTGGCGCGCCAGCTGCTGAAGCCGGGCGACGAGGTGCTGGTGGACGACCCCGGCTATCCCAACCTGATGTTCATGCTGCGCTTCCTGGGCGTGAACATCATCGGCGTGCCGCGCACGCCCACCGGCTACGACCTGCCGGCGCTGGAGGCGCTGCTGGCGCTGCACCGGCCCAAGGCCTTCTTCACGCAGCCGCGGCTGCAAAGCCCCACCTGCTCGCTGGCGTCGATGCCGCAGCTCGTGCGGCTGCTGCAGCTCGCGCAGGAGCACCAGTTCACGCTGGTCGAGAACGACATCTACGCCGACATGGACGCCTCGTCGCGGCCCTCGCTCGCCAGCCTGAGCCAGTTGCGCCAGGTGGTCTACGTCGGCAGTTTCTCCAAGACCATTTCGCCGAACCTGCGGGTCGGCTACGTGGTGGCACAGCCCGAACTGATGGAAGACCTGGCCCAGCTGAAGATGGTCTCGGGGCTCACTTCGTCGGACATTACCGAGCGGCTGGCCTTCGGCGCCGTGACCGACGGGCGCTGGCGCAAGCACCTGAAGTCGCTGCGCGAGCGGCTGGCCGAGGCGCACTCGAACGTGGCCAGGCGACTCGAAGCCCAGGGCTTCGAGCTTTTTCACGAGCCCGCGGCAGGCCTGTACCTGTGGGCGCGCCACCCCGACCTGACCGACACCGCCGAGCTGTCCCGGCTGGCGGCGGCGGAAGGAATCATGCTCGGCCCGGGACAGCTTTTTCTCGTGAATCCGCGCCCCACCGGTTGGCTGCGCTTCAATGTGGCGTTCAGCGAGGACGAGCGGATCTGGCGCTTTCTGGCGCGCGGCATCGAAGAGCGCAAGGCAGATTGAGGCGCGCCGGCGGCTGCCTGCTTCAGTCCACCCGGATGTTGCGGGCCTTCACCACCTTGCTGTAGATTTCCGCGTCGCGGCGCACCATGGCGCTCATCTCGCCGCGCGTGACGCCCAGCGGTTCGCTGTTGAGGTCCTTGATGCGCTTGGCGAGGTCCGGGTCCTTGCTGGCCTCCACGAACACGGCGTTGAAGCGGTTGAGCACCGCGGCAGGCGTCGCAGCGGGCGCCCAGATGCCGTGCCACGACATCATCGAAAAGCCCGGCATCACTTCTGACAGCGTGGGCACGTCGGGCAAGGCCGGGTGCCGCGTGGGGCCCGAATAGGCCAGTGCCTGCACACGGCCGCTGCTGATGAACGGATACCCTGTGGCAATGGGCTCCATCAGCGTATCGACCTGTCCGCCGACCAGGTCGGCGATCGGGCTGGCCCGGTAAGGCACGTGCAGCATGTTGATGCCCACCTCGTCTTTCAGCGATTCCACGATCAGCTGCGACGGACTGCCCGCGCCGTACGAGGCATGCGAATAGGTGCCCGGCTTCTCCTTGGCCGCGGCCACCAGCTCCTTGATGGTCTTGGCCGGGAACTTGGCGTTGGCGATCAGCACCAGGCCCTGGCGCATCGTCGTCGCGACGGGCACCAGGTCCTTGTCGGGATCGAACGGGAGCTTGCTGTAGATGTACGGGTTGATCGTGAACGCGGTCGAGAGGTTGTAGAGAAAGGTGTAGCCGTCGGCCGGGGCCTTGGCAACCGTGTCCGACGCAAGATTGCCGGCCGTGCCCGGCTTGTTGTCGATGAGCACGGGCACGCCGAGCTTGCGGCTCGCGTAGTCGCCGTACATGCGGGCAAAGATGTCGGGCGGCGTGCCGGGGGCAAAGCCCACCACGATCTTGATCGGCTTGCTCGGCCATTCCGGTGTTTGGGCGCCTGCGAGGCCCGAGGCCACGCTGCCGGCAATGCCCAGCACCAGGCCAAGCATCTTCTTGAGGGTCGTCGAACGCATTCTTTGTCTCCTTGGGCCACTGCGTGCCCGTGTTTTGGTAATTTCGCTTCTTGTCTTTTCTTCAATCGACCTGTGCGCCCGAACGGCGCACGGCCTCGCCCCATTTCGCGATCTCGGACGTGCCGAAGGCCGCCATCTCCGCCGCGGTCATCGCCATGGGCTCGATGCCCTGCGCGGCCAGCTTGTCGCGCACCGCGGGCTGGGCAAGCACGGCCTGCGTTGCTTCGCGCAGCCGGTCGCGCTGCGCGGCGGGCATGTCGGCCGGCGCATACAACATGAACCAGGCCACCAGGTCGAAGTCGGGTATGCCTTGCTCGGCCAGCGTCGGCACATCGGGCGCAGCCATGCTCCGCCGGGCGCTCGATGCGCCGAGCGCCCGCAGCTTGCCGGCGCGCACCTGCGGCAGCACCGCGGCCGGGTGATAGAACATGAACTGCACGTTGCCCGCCATCACCTCGGTGAGCGCCTGCGCGCCGTCTCGGTAAGGCACGTGCACGAAGTCCTTGCCCAGCCGCAGGTTGAGCAGCTCGCCCGCAAGGTGGCCCGAGGTGCCGTTGCCGGCCGACGCAAAGCTCACCGACTTGCCGCTGGCCTGGCGCATGTCCGCCACGGTCTTCCACGGCGCCGCGGCCGGCACCACCAGCAGCGTGGGCGTGGCGCCGACAAAACCCAGCGGCACGAAGTCGCGCTGCGGCTGGTAGGAGAGCCGCTTGAAGAGCGAGGCGTTGATGGCGTGGGTGCCCACGGTGCCCAGCAGCACGGTGTGCCCGTCCGCACCCGAACGGGCCACCAGCTCGCTGCCAATGGCGCCGCCCGCACCGGGCCTGTTGTCGACGATGACCACCTGCGAGAGCTGGCGCCCCAGCGCCTCGGCCAGCACGCGCCCCACGATGTCGGTCGAAGTGCCGGCAGCGAAGGGCACGACCAGCTTGATAGGCCTGGTGTGGCCGCCCTGCGCCCATGCGCCCGCCTGCGAAAGCAGCGTGGCGGCAAACGTTGCCGCGGCCAGGATCGCGCGGCGCTTCATGCCGCTTTCCCGAAGCCCGCAGGCACGGTGCCGTTGTACTGGAGCTCGCGCGTGGCCTGGTAAGACAGCGCAAAGCCGCTGGGCGTTTCAGCCTCTTCCGCCAGGTGCGCGATGAGCCCCGCTGTGCGCGCGAGGATCGGCACGCCGCGCAGCGACGCCACCGGAAAGCCCACACCCAGCAGCACCGCCGGAATGGCCGCGGAAACGTTCATGCGCAGGTCCTTGCCGACAATGCCCGGGATCACTTCTTCAAGCGCTTGCGCAATGCGCACGTAGCGCAGGTCGGCACCCGCCTCTGTGGCCACTTCGATCAGGCGGTCGACGCGCGGATCGCGCTCCTTGTGCAGCGGATGGCCATAGCCCGGAATGGCCGCGCGTGCGGCCTTCAGCTCGGTGATGGCTGCCGTGGCTGCATCGGGCAGCGTGGCCCCCGCATCCACGCGCGCGGCCACGTCCATGAACAGGCGACCCGCCGTTTCGGAAGCGCCGAGGATCACCGAGCCGCAGCCGAGGATGCCCGCCGCCACCGCGCCCTGCAGCGCATCGGGCGCCGCCGCAAAGGTCATGCGGCTGGCCTGCACGCTCGGCACCAGGCCGTGCTCGGCAATGGCCACCAGCGTGGCATTGAGCACGGCGCTGCACGCCGCATCGGGGCGGCGCCCGGTGAGCAGCAAGAAGAAATAGTCGGCGAACGAGAGGTGCCCGATCAGCTCCTGGCACAGGTCCTGTCCGCGCACGACGATGGTGTGTTCGTCCGAGGTGCAGATGGCGGTGCTCGGGACGGTGGACTTTCCGATCTTCATGGGTAGCGTCTTTCAGGCGTGTTGGGGTTCGAGGCGGAAGTCGTAGTGCGCGGACCAGTAAGGCGTTTCCAGCGTCTTGCCGTCGGGCGCGCGGCCCGCGGGGTGCGACTCGAAGTCGACGATCAGGCTCGGCCGCACGCCGAACACCGCATCGGATTCGATGTACGGGCTGCCCGCCACGAAGAGGTGCGTGGTCACCGGCACATGGCCCGGCGCCGAAACCATCATGTGGATGTGCCCCGGGCGGTTGGGGTGGCGGCCCATCGCATCCAGCATGCGGCCCACGGGTCCGTCGACCGGAATCGGATAAAAGGTCGGGCGGATCGACCAGAACCAATAGCGGCCTTCATGGTCGGTGCGGATGCGCCCGCGCGCGGCCATGGCGGCGCCCTCGATCTGCATGTCGTACACGCCTTCTCCGTCGCCGGACCAGATGTCGAGCAGCGCACCCTGGAGCGGCTGGCCGTGGGTGTCGGTCACGCGGCCGCTGTAGAAGGTCGGCTCGCCCCGGGCGCCCTGCGCCACGTCGGCACCCAGCGGGAGATCAGGTGCGCCTTCCCAATAAAAGGGGCCCTGCACCGTGGCGTGCGTGGCCTCGCCCAGCTCAGTGGCTTCAGTGGCACCGCTGCCGTCGCGGCCGCGCTTGCCGGCGGCGGCGCGCAGCTGCTCGAGCATGACCACCATCATCGAGGCGCCCAGCGTGTCCGACAGCAGGATGAACTCCTGGCGCTTGTCGGTGCAGGTCTGGCCCACCGCTGTCAAAAACTCGATGCTCTTCATCCACTCGTCGGGCTTCAGGTCCACCTCGCGGATGAAGGCATGCAGATGGGTGATGAGCGACTGCATGATCTCTGCAAAGCGCGCATCGCCGGCGCCTTGCAGCCGCTGCAGCACGGCCTGCGTCAACTCGCTTTCGTTTGATGGGGTCATGTTCTTTTGTCTCCTGGCTTTGTGTCTTGATCGAGGGCTACTTTGAGGGACCTCAGCTCGCGCCCGGCGGCTGCCCCAGGCGTGCGCGGATCGGATCGACGATGGATGCGTTGTCGGCGCCCAGCGTGGGCGGCGCCGTCACTTCCAGCGCGCGTTCGCCGTCGAAGCTCACGGGCGAGCGGATGGTGCGCCATTCGCCGCCCTCGGGGTGGGGCGCGCTCACCTCCAGTTGCAGATGGCGCGCCTGCGGGTCTTCCATGGCCTCGCGGGTGTCGTACATGGGGGCGTGCGGCACGTCTTCGGCCTCGAGCCGGGCGCACCACGTGGCGCGCGGCTGCTGGCGGAACAGATCGCCAAGCAGCGCGATCAGGTCTTCCTGGTGGGCGATGCGTGCCTCGCGCGAGGCAAAGCGCGGGTCGGCAAAAAGCTGCGGCCGCTCGATGGCATTGGCCAAGCCCTGCCAGAATTTTTCGGGCGATGACATGTGCAGCGCGATCCACAGGCCGTCCGCGCACTCCAGCACATAAGACTGCGACACGCTCGGCCGGCTGAACGGGCCCATGACCTCGCTCTCCGAAAAGTAGTGCGTGAACGCGTCGAGGTTGAAGTGGCACATGGCCTCCAGCATCGACACTTCCACCGCGCGCCCACGGCCGGTGCGGCCACGTTCGACCAGCGCACCAAGCACGCCATAGGCGGCATAGAAGCCGGTCATGGCATCCGCCAGTGCGGGCCCCACCACGCGTGGGTTGGCCGGGTTCACCAGCAGCTTGAGAAAGGCGCTCGCGGCCTGCGCAACCGTGTCGTAAGCCGGCCGGCCGGCGGCCGGGCCCGTCTGTCCGAAGCCGCTGATGGCGCAATACACCAGCCGCGGATTGAGCTCGCGCAACCGTGCTTCGCCTGCACCCAGCCGATCGGCCGCGCCGGGGCGGAAATTCTGGATGTAGACATCCGCATCCTTGACGAGCTCGTCGAACACGGCCGCATCCTGAGGCAGCTTCGGGTTGAGCGTAATGCTGCGCTTGTTGCGGTTGTAGGTCTGGAAGTGGGGGCTGTAGAGCCCGCCGCGAAAGGCGCGGAACGGGTCGCCCGCGCCGGGCTGTTCGATCTTCACCACCTCGGCGCCCAGGTCCGCGAGAAACATGCCCGCGGCCGGCCCGGTAATGAACGTGCCTTGCTCCAGCACCTTGATGCCGCTGAGGACTTTTTGCACCGAGGCGTCTCCTGCTAGTTGTTTGTAAGGACTGGAAGAAACTGTAGGCGGCTGCGGTCGTTCCCGAAAATGATTGTTTTTCATCGTTAGCATCGATGCCATCGATCATCGGCACCAAAAAGAAGCACCATGGAACTCCGGCACCTGCGCTACTTCATCGCTCTTTCAGGCTCGCTCAACTTCACCCGGGCGGCCGAGCGCCTTCACGTGACGCAATCGACGCTGTCGCACCAGATCAAGCAACTCGAAGAAGAAGTCGGCCAGCCGCTGTTCGACCGCATCGGCAAGCGCGTGAGCCTGACGGAAGCCGGCGACGAGTTTTTGCACTACTGCACCAAGGCACTGCACGAGATCGACCTGGGCCTGGGTGCGCTGCGCCAGAGCAGCTCCGATGTGACGGGCGAGCTGCGCGTGGGCTCCACGCACACCTTCAACCTGGGCTTCATTCCCGACTGCATTGCGAGCTTTCACGGAAAGCACCCGCAGGTGAAGGTGGTGGTGGAAGAACTCTCGGCCGACCAGATTGCCGCGCGGTTGCAGCAGGGCACGCTGGACCTGGGCATTGCCTACCGGCCGAATGCGCCCGGGCCGCTGCAGTTCGAACCGCTCTACAACGAGGAGATGGTGCTGGTGGTGGCGAAGAAGCACCCCCTGGCGCGCCGCAAACGGGTGCGCATGGTGGAGCTGCATCGGCTGCCCATGGTGTTGTTGCCGGGGAGCTTTGCCACCCGCCAGATGCTGGACGAGTGCTTTCGCTCCTGCGGTGCGCAGCCGCATGTGGTCGCGGAGATCAACACGCTGGCGCCCATGATGGACCTGGTCGCCAAGACGCAGCTGGCTTCCATCATGGCCGCCAATGTCGTTACTGCTCAGTCGGGCCTGGTTGTCGTGCGGCTCGAAAGCCCCACGCCGGTGCGTACGCCCGGCATGCTGTGGTCGCCCGTGGCGCGCGACGCGGCGGCCACGCGCGCGTTCTCGACCATCGTGCGCAAGCTGGCGCTGCGAAGCAGCCTGCAAGGTACCCCGTAGCGGCATGCGCTGGTTCCCGGGGCATTCTTCTTGCATCATTGAAAGCCCCTAAGCACTGCGCACTGAGCACACCGCGACATGAGCCCGGTATTTCTATTGCTTGTCCATGCAGATCCACAGCAGGTCAAACGGCTGCTGCAGCGGCTCGTGTCCGTGGGCCGCTGCTTTGTTCATGTCGATGCAAAGTCCGATCTCGCGGCGTTCCGCATCGAAGACTCGCGCGTGACCTATTTGCACGACCGCGTCGACGTGCGCTGGGGCGCCATTTCGCAGGTTGAGGCCACCTTGAAGCTCATGCGCGCTGCGCTCGCAAGATGCGAGGCGTCGCAGGTGAGCCATTTCGTGCTTCTCTCCGGCAACTGCTATCCGGTGCGTCCGATGGAGGAGTTTGGTGCCTATTCGCGCTCGCATGCGGGCATGAACTTCATCAAGATGATTCCCCTGGCAAGCACGCGCAAGCTGCACGAGCGCGTTCGCCATTTCTGGTTCTACGAAGACCTGCCGGTCGATGGACGCAAGTTCACGCTCGTAAGGCTGGCGCGTGGCCTGCTGCAATTGACCGGCAAGCTCGGCCGCCGTTCGTTTTCGCTTTTTCCGCAATGGCACTTCGGCTCGCAATGGTGGGCGCTCACCCCCGAAGCGGTGGGGTACCTCGTGTCGCATCCGCTCGAAGAACCCGTGAAGCGCTTTCTGCGGTTCTCCAAGGCGCCGGACGAAATCTACTTCCACACCCTGCTTGCACATTCTCCGCTGCGGCACAGCGTGAAGCGCGTCAGTGGGTCGGGCGTGTGGGACGCGGCCAACCTGCACCTGATCGATCCCTCGCTGTCGCGCTGGTTTCACGCGGCCGACTACGAGGAGATCGTCGCGTCGGAGAGGTGGTTCGTGCGCAAGGTGGGAAGCGGTGTCTCGGGCGACCTGTGCGACATGCTGGATGACATCGACGACGACCTGGTCGCGGAGCAGGACAGGAAGACTGCGTAGCGCTGGCTCAGGCGGGAACGGGATGCGATCGCCGCACGAAATCGGCGATCCGTTCTGCGCAGTACTTGGCATGGGTTTCGAGCAGCATGTGCGGGCCGTCCAGAACATGCGCTTCCATGCGCGGCAGGTCCTGCAGCCAGGAAAGGATCTCGGCGCAATCGAAGTAGCTGTCATGCCGCCCCCACAGCATGAGCGCTGGCGGCTGGTGGTCGCGCAGATACCGCGCGATGTCGTCGAAGCGGGCAACGTAGTTCCCATAGTCCTTGACCAAGGCGCGTTGCACTTCCAGGTGGCCTGGCCGGCTCATCGTGCGCCAGTCTTCGATCCAGTTGTCGGCGGAGATGCGCGAGGCAATGTCGTCAGGTATACCGCCGACATACTCGGCTCGCACGCCTTCGAAGGTGAGATGCGCAGTGGCAGCTTGCTCGTTTTCTTTCGAGGGGGCGCTCCAATAGTCGATCGTGCCGCGCCATTGCGGCCCCATGCCCGTGCGATGCGCGTTGGCGTTCTGGACGATCAGGCCCAGCACGCGGTGCGGATGGCGCATTGCCAGCTCCAAGGCCACAGGCGCGCCGAAGTCGTGCAGATATAGATAGGCATTCGCGATGCCAAGCTTTTCCAGCAGGCCTTCGATCAGGTCGGCGAAGCGGGCAAAGGTCGCGTCGGGAACGAGATCGGATTCGCCCGAACCCGGAAGATCCGGCGCGATCACGAAGCATGTTTCAGACAAGCGCGGGATGATGTTCCTGAAGGTACGCGACGAGCTAGGGAACCCGTGCAGGAGCAAGACAGCCGGGTGGCTCCGGTTTCCGCCCACCACGGCGGAAATCCTGCAACCATCAATATCGAAGCTTTCGCGGCGTGCTGGATCGGCTTTCATCTCGTGGTTCTCCTTTCATCAGTTGAATCAAGGGGTACGCTCCGTCCGCGGCAAGCTGGACAAGTGCACGTTCCGAAGGGGCGCCCCGCCAATCGTTTGCGTATTCCGCTCGATTTCTTGCCTGATCCTCTGGTGCTGCCGCTGTTTTTCGGACGAAGATCGGCTCGCACATTAGAGTGCTTCGCGGAGGCTCCAGCAACATGGCACTCAGACCCCACGACACGGCCGCCCAACCCGTTCCGCCGCAGGAGGCCATGGTCCGCATCATCGGCGCGCGAACAACGGGGTCGGGCGACTTCGAAACGCCCATCGCCGGCCTCGGCTTCTTTCGGCGCGAAGCTCCGGCCTCGCCTGTCGTGTGCATGGTCGAGCCGAGCATCGTTCTTGTTGCGCAGGGCGCAAAGCAGATGTGGGTAGGCGGCGACGCCTACCCCTACGACACCTCGCGCTTTCTGGTCACGTCGCTCGATGTGCCCGCCAATTCCGAAGTGCTGGCGGCAAGCCCTGAGCGGCCCTGCCTGGGCCTGGTGCTGAAGCTGGACGTGCGAGTGCTGGCCGAGCTGGTCGCGCAGGGCGGCCTGCCGCCGCATCGCGATCGCTCGCCCGGCGTGGGGGTGGGAATCGGCGCGGCAACGCCCGCGCTGCTGGCACCGTTCGGACGGCTGCTGGAGCTGCTCGACGAGCCCGCGGCCATTCCCGTTCTCGCGCCCCTGATCCACCGGGAAATTCACTACCGGCTGCTGATGAGCGACCAGGCGCCCAAGCTGCGGCAGATTGCCTCCGTGGACGGACAGGGCTACCGGATTGCAAGAGCCATCGATTGGCTGAAGCTGAACTACGCCTCGCCGCTTCGCGTCGATGAACTCGCAGCGCGCGTGCAGATGAGCGCGCCCACCTTTCATCACCACTTTCGCCAGCTCACCGCCATGAGCCCGCTGCAGTACCAGAAGTGGCTTCGGCTGAACGAAGCGAAGCGGCTGATGCTGAGCGAGCACTCCGATGCGGCGAGCGCCGCCTTCAAGGTCGGCTATGAAAGCCCCTCGCAGTTCAGCCGCGAATACAGCCGCCTGTTCGGAGCACCGCCGAAGCGAGACATCGATGTGCTGCGGGACGGCGCGCGTGGCGCCAACGTGCAAACGCATGCAAAAGACTTCGTTCGACGCCGCCCTGCCCTGAACGATTGAGCCTTTGCTCTGCCGGCGCTCGCGCGCACAGAGGATCAAGCAAGAAATGAAGCGGAATGCTCTATCGATTCCGCGCGTGGCGCCAGAAGAATGGTGATCCGGCCACGCCTCGCGGGCTGAGGCCTTTTTGCTGTCGGGGAACTCATCCGGCAACAAAGAGCCGGTCTCCTATTGCCATCGCCGATGGCTCGCGATATCAGCGGTGATCGCCCACGAACCCACGAACCTCGAACAACAGGAGCCGATATGGACAGTCCCACGACCCACCTGATCTCCCGGCGCGATGCGCTCATTGTCGGCGCCGCAACCGCCGCCACTGCCGCGGCGGTGTCATCTTCCGCGCCTGCTGCCGCTGCGCCTGCTGCTTCCGCGGCAGGTGCGGTGCCCCGCGCGAAGCTGTCGCTGACCGTCAACGGCAAAGCGCATTCGCTCGACCTCGATACGCGCACCACCCTGCTCGATGCATTGCGCGAACACCTGCACCTGACCGGCACCAAGAAGGGCTGCGACCACGGCCAGTGCGGCGCGTGCACGGTCATTGCCGACGGAAGGCGGATCAACTCCTGCCTGACGCTCGCCGTCATGCACGATGGCGGGCAGGTCACCACCATCGAAGGGCTGGGCACGCCGCAGAACATGCATCCGCTGCAGGCGGCATTCGTCAAGCACGACGGCTACCAGTGCGGCTACTGCACGCCGGGCCAGATCTGCTCGGCGGTCGGCGTGATCGACGAGGTGAAGCGCGGCATTCCGAGCCACGTGAGCGCCGACCTGACCGCGCGCCCGATGCTCTCGGCCGATGAGCTGCGCGAGCGCATGAGCGGCAACATCTGCCGCTGCGGCGCGTACTCCAACATCGTCGAGGCCATCACCGAAGTGGCGGGGAGCAGAGCATGAAGCCGTTTACCTACGAGAAGGCGCAGTCTCCGGCACAGGCCGCGGCGGCCATCGCGCGCAACCCGGGTGCCAAGTTCATCGCGGGCGGCACCAACCTGCTGGACCTGATGAAGCTGCAGATCGAAGCGCCGCCGCACCTGGTCGACGTGAACGGCCTTGCACTGGACAAGATCGAACCCACGGCCGATGGCGGCTTGCGAGTGGGCGCACTGGTGCGCAACACCGACCTGGCGGCCGACGAGCGCGTGCGCCGCGACTACGGCGTGCTGTCGCGCGCGCTGCTGGCCGGCGCTTCCGGCCAGTTGCGCAACAAGGCGACGACGGCAGGCAACCTGCTGCAGCGCACGCGCTGCCCGTACTTCTACGACACCGACCAGCCGTGCAACAAGCGCCAGCCCGGGAGCGGTTGCAGCGCCATTGGCGGCGTTACCCGCCAGCATGCGGTGGTCGGCGCCAGCAAGGCCTGCATTGCGACACACCCCAGCGACATGGCAGTGGCCATGCGCGTGCTCGACGCGACCGTGGAAACGGTGCGCCCCGATGGCCGCACGCGCGTGATCCCGATTGCCGACTTTCATCGCCTGCCCGGCGACACGCCGCACATCGAAACGGCGCTGGAGCAGGATGAGCTGATCACCAGCGTCACGCTGCCCAAGCCCATTGGCGGCGCGCAGGTTTACCGCAAGGTGCGCGACCGCGCCTCCTATGCCTTCGCGCTCGTGTCCGTTGCGGCTATCGTGCAGCGCGACGGCTCCGGCCGCGTGGCCCTGGGTGGCGTGGCGCACAAGCCGTGGCGCCTGGAGTCCGCGGAAGCCTCGATGCCGCAAGGCGCCAAGGCCGTGACTGCGCAGCTTCTGGCCGGCGCGCAGCCGACGCACGAGAACGCATTCAAGTTGCCATTGGCCGAGCGCGCACTGGCCGCGGCGATGGTGCAAGCGAGGAGCTGACCATCATGAAATTCGACACACCCGCCACCACCAACCCGATCGACCAGCTCAAGATCATCGGCAAGCCGACCGACCGGATCGATGGCCCCGTCAAGACCACGGGCTCCGCGCGCTATGCCTATGAACGCAACTCCGAAGTGCCCAATGCCGCCTATGGCTACGTGGTGGGCGCCGGCATCGCAAAAGGCCGCATCGCCTCGATGGACCTGACCGCCGCCCGCGCGTCGCCGGGCGTGCTGGCAATCGTCACGGCGCGCAATGCGGGCAAGCTCGGCAAGGGCGACTTCAATACGGCCAAGCTGCTGGGCGGGCCCGAGATCGATCACTACCACCAGGCGGTCGCAGTGGTCGTGGCCAACACCTTCGAGCAGGCGCGTGCCGCGGCGCAGCTGGTGCGCGTCGAGTACACGCGAACAGCGGGCCGCTTCGACCTGTCGGCAGAAATGAGTGGGGCGCAACTGCCCAAGCCCAACCCGTTTTCCGGCGAGCCTGAAACGAAGACCGGAGATTTCCCTGGCGCGTTCGCATCGGCCCCGGTGCAACTCGATGCCACCTACACCACGCCCGACGAGTCGCACGCCATGATGGAACCGCACGCTTCCATTGCGCAGTGGAAGGGCGACAAGCTCACCATCTGGACATCGAACCAGATGATCGACTGGGGCGTCGGCGACGTCGCCAAGACACTCGGCATTCCCAAGACCAACGTGCGCCTGGTGTCGCCCTTTGTGGGCGGCGGCTTTGGCGGCAAGCTGTTCGTGCGCGCGGATGCGGTGCTTGCCGCATTGGGTGCGAGGGCGGCCAAGCGGCCCGTGAAGGTGGCACTTCAGCGGCCGCTGATGATGAACAACACCACGCATCGGCCAGCGACCATCCAGCGCATTCGCATCGGCGCCGGAAAGGACGGCAAGATCACGGCCATTGGGCACGAAGGCTGGTCCGGCGACCTGCCTGGCGGCCAGGCGGAGACCGCGGTCAATCAGACCCGGCTGCTCTATGCGGGCGCCAACCGCCTGACGACCACGCGGCTTGCCGTGCTGGACCTGCCCGAAGGCAACGCCATGCGTGCGCCCGGTGAAGCGCCGGGCTTGATGGCGCTGGAGATTGCCATGGACGAAATGGCCGAGAAGCTCGGCATCGACCCCGTCGAGTTTCGCGTGCTCAACGACACCCAGGTCGACCCTGAAAAACCGGAGCGTCCCTACTCGCAGCGCAAGCTGATCGAGTGCCTGCGCACGGGCGCCGAGCGCTTCGGCTGGAGCAAGCGCAACGCGTCACCGGGCCGGCAGCGCGACGGGCGCTGGCTCGTGGGAATGGGCGTTGCCGCGGCGTTCCGCAACAACCTGCTGACGAAGTCGGCCGCGCGCGTGCGTTTGGACAACCGCGGCATGGTCACCGTCGAGACCGACATGACCGATATAGGCACGGGCTCGTACACCATCATTGCGCAGACGGCTGCAGAAACGATGGGCGTAACGCTCGACAAGGTTCAGGTGCGCCTGGGTGATTCGGCCTACCCGGTTTCGGCCGGGTCCGGCGGGCAGTGGGGCGCCAACAATTCGACCTCGGGCGTTTATGCGGCCTGCATGAAGCTGCGCGAAGCCGTTGCAAGCAAGCTGGGCTTTGCTGCGGCGGCGGGCGTGGAATTTTCGGACGGCATGGTGCGGTCCGGCGAACGCGTGGTGCCCATTGCAGAAGCGGCGGGCACGAACGGCTTGGTGGCCGAGGACGGCATCGAGTACGGCGACCTCGACAAGAAGTACCAGCAATCCACCTTCGGCGCGCATTTCGTGGAGGTGGGCGTCGATGCCGTCACGGGCGAGATACGCGTCCGGCGCATGCTCGCTGTATGCGCGGCCGGCCGCATTCTCAACCCCAAGTCGGCGCGCAGCCAGGTGATCGGCGCCATGACGATGGGCGTTGGCGGCGCGTTGATGGAAGAACTGGCGCTCGACAAGAGGCACGGCTTTTTCGTCAATCACGACCTTGCGGGCTACGAGGTGCCGGTGCACGCCGACATTCCGCACCAGGAGGTGATCTTCCTCGATGAGACAGACCCGATCTCGTCGCCGATGAAGGCCAAGGGTGTGGGCGAGCTCGGCATGTGCGGCGTTGCGGCCGCGGTGGCCAACGCCGTCTACAACGCCACGGGCGCTCGGGTGCGCAACTATCCGATCACGCTCGACAAATTGCTGGACCGCCTGCCGCCGGTGGCCTGAGCCGGGCTGCGGCACTTGCAATCTACCGGGGGCTTTTGCCCTCTGGTGGGTTCGCGTGCTCCAGCAAGATGGTGCGCAGCGCGCGCTTGCCACGCGCGTTCTGCGCCCTGTAGGCCTGGCGCGCCAGTTCCACGAACCGCTCCTCCCCCGCGTCCGGCAAAGGCTCGGCGGCTTGTGGCGCATCAAGCCAGAGTGGGGCCTTTCCGCAATGGGACTCGATCTGCCGTGCCAGCTTGTCCGAGATCACTCGGCCTTTCTTGATCTGGCTCCACATGCTGGCCGAGATCTGCAGCTTCTGTGCAAACCTGGCCGCCAAGCCGAGCGGCTCCGCCCCGTTGGCCGCATGCTCCGCAACAAACTCGCCGAAGAGAACCAGGACGTTGTTGCGACGGATAGCTGGAAGAGACATGCTTGGTGAGAAAAAAACACAACACTCAAAAAAAGTGTTGCGTGAAATAGTAAACCGAGTTTACAGTACATCCCATCGACGAAATTGCTTCGTCCCCGTTTCATCCGCAACCAACTTCGAATCATCGAGAACTTCTTCGCCAAGCACTGGAAACCATCGTGAAAGCAAACATGACCTCACTGAACAACCGACCGGCATCGGGCCGTACGTTCGTGCGCGTCTCGTTTCGCGGCGGTCGCAGTCTGGCGGCGTTCAACATGCATTCGCAGCTGAGCTCCCTTCCCGCAGCGCCGGCCACCTTGTGGCTCGGACAGCAGTACGAGGATCAGCCGCACCCGGGTGGAGGTAGCGCGTAGGCGCATACCTCCCAAGCTCTCTCATCAGAGGCCCGGATTCCGAAATGGATCCGGGCCTTTTTGTTTTTTTCATCATCTACCGCGAACGGCACCTGTTGCCTGCCGCCACTGCAGTGATCGCGCTGCCGTGAATTCACCCGCCGAGCGGCGCCGGTGAACGCTCTTTAAAAATTTGCCGCGGATCGCGCCCCTCACTGGTGGGCCGACGATCCGCAAGAACATGCAGCCGTAGCTCAGCCAGGTAGAGCGCAACGTCGCCAACGTTGAGGCCGAGGGATCGAAGCCCTCCTGCTGCTCCATTTCGGGTGTGCCTTTGCAGCACCTCCAGAGGCCAACCGCGCCGGCGGCCTGGAGGGATGTGCACGGTCTGGACCCAGCCATGTGCAGCGATGCCGACGTGGGCGCGCAAGCGCTCGAATCGCGTGAAGACACAACCGAAATGGAATGCCCCGATGGCGGAATTGAAAGACGCACCGGCCTCAGAAGCCGGGGACGAAAGTCATGAGAGTTCGAGGCTCTCTTGGGGCACCACCAGATTCACTCGAAGGTTTCGGGGCGTAGCGCAGTTGGCAGCGCGGTTGCTTTGGGAGCATCAGGTCGCAGATTCGATTTCTGCCGCCCCGACCACACAAGAGCGAGACCGGGCGATTCACATCGTCCTCTCGTGGAAACCGGCCTCAAAGATTGGGAGGCGCCGGAACTCGTAACCGGACACCATTGGAGGATTGGCCAAGAGGCCTTTCTCCCCTCCCGCGTTAGCTCAACTGGATCAGAGCACCGGCCTACGAAGCCGGGGGTTGCACGTTCGAATCGTGTGCGTGGGGCCATACACCCGGAGTGCGAGCAGCCGCTCAATATTTCACGGCACCCGCCGATATACAGAGATCATTCACCACCGCCCAGCGCGACCAACAGGAGGACATCCATGCGACTCACCACCAGCCACCGCCGGCCGGCGACCCGCATCACGGTGTCCGAACCCAGGCCTCGCAACGCTCTTGTGCAGGCGGTCACACGCAGCTTCGGTGTAATGACCGGGCAGCGCCAGCGGGACGCCGAACGCGCACGCGAGCGGTTCGAGAAGCTCGACTTCGATCAGCGGGTGCGCGAAATCGGCGAGTGGTAACAGCCGCGGCAATGCTGCCGGCGCCCACTCGATCGAACAATTTCTTTTTTTCCTCGATAGCTCAGCTGGTAGCAGCGTCGCACTGTTAATGCGAAGGTCCCTGGTTCGAACCCAGGTCGAGGAGCCACAGCCAACAAACAGGAGATTCCCCTCAAAAAAAGCGCTCGGCCATGAAAGGAGGCCGTCATCATGAAACCCCAAGTTCTTCAGCTCGACGTCCAGGGAACGCCGCAGGCCTGGATCTCGCTTGAGCACGCTGCCGCTCACTATGCAACGGACTCCGTTGTGTGGGAGGACGGCGCAGGTCCGCTGGCGACGATGCGCGGGGGCTTCAACGTGGCGCGCGGCGCGGAATCCCGGCTGGAGATCTCGCCGATCATCGCGCTCAAGGGCTGCGCAAAGGTGAACCTGTTCGATCACACGCCGGCCTTCAGCCGGCGCAAGCTCTTCGTGCGCGACCGCTTCACCTGCGCCTACTGCGCGCAGCACTTTCGCGAACAAGACCTCACGTGCGAGCACATTCTTCCCGTCAGCCGCGGCGGCGGTTGGGACTGGATGAACCTGGTCGCGGCCTGCCGCGCCTGCAACTCGGAGAAGGCCGACCGCCTGCCCGAGGAAGCGGGCATGAAGCTGGTCTACCTGCCGTACGTGCCAAGCCGCTGGGAAGACTTTCTCCTGGAAGGCCGGAACGTGCGAGCCGACGTGCACGAGTGGCTCGCGAGCCGGCTGCCGAAGGGCTCGAGGCTCAACTGAACGAACAAGGGGGCGCTCCGCGAGGGGCGCCCCTTTTTCTTTTTGCCCGTCAGGGTTTGTCCCAGCGGCGCAAGGACCTAAATGTCGTCCACGCTACAAACTCGGCAAGCCAGCACTCATAGGATTCGGCAGCTCAAGGAAATTCGCAATGAGAGTCCGCTCTGGTTCGTTCTTTGCCCGCGCCAATATCTCTCGCCTGGCGTGGTGGTAACGCATGCTGCCGGCCAAGGAACTGAATGCTTTCTTCGAACGGTGCATCTGGCCGCGCGCACTCACGCAGGCAGAGCGAACGAAGGCATTCGAGGCACTGTACGTCCGCCATCATGAAGCGCACTCCTATGTATGCCAGCGCGACGAAATGGCCGACAGCTGGATTGGCGTGCTGGAAGGCTTTCTTCGGGTTCAGGACACCACGGTGGACGGCCGCCTGATCATGTTCACCGGGGTCGCGGCCAGCGGATGGATCGGCGAAGGGTCGCTGCTGAAGCCTGAGCACCGCAGGTACGAGGTCATGGCAACACGTCCGACCATCACGGTCCACCTGCCGAGGGCCACGTTCTCATGGTTGCTCGAGCGGAGCATTCCGTTCAACCACTTCATGCTTTCGCACTTGAACGAGCGGCTCGGGCAGTTCATTGCCATGGTGAAGTTCGACCGGCTGCTCGAACCGACTGCGCGCGTGGCGCGTGGAATCTCGAGCCTCTTTCATCCGGTGCTCTATCCGAATACCGATTCCACGCTGCGGATCAACCAGGAGGAGATCGGGCTGCTCGTGGGCATTTCGCGCCAGCGCGTCAACATGGCGCTGACCGAACTCGAAACCGCGGGCCTCATCCAGCGTGGCTACGGCTACATCACCGTGATGGACCGGCAGGCACTTGCCCGGTATCCCTGACAAGGCCGCCGGACATTGAAACCCGGAGGGTTTTTCCTTAGAAATTAACGGCCCGAATGTCCGTCCTGGAACAGTTGCCCAAGTTCTCGCCTTTCAGAATCTGGTGGGCATCGCTCAATCCCGATGCGGTGCGCCGGCAGAGAACTGACAAAGGAATAGAGACATGCACTTCTTACTCTCAAAGGCATCATTGCCTCGCGTGAAGCTCCATGCTGCTGCTGTCAGCGTGGCGATGCTGGCGGCTTGCGGCGGCGGTGACTCCGGCAACGGTACGCCCTTCTTGCCGCTCCCCGCCCCTCCAGCCGCACCACCGGCAAGTCCTCCGCCCGCCCCAGCTGTCACGGCTCAAAAGGCCTGCGGTGACCTGAACGGAAAGACCGTCGCGGGCGCTACCCTCGCGGCCGCCATGGAGGCGGCGTCGGCAGGCACGCCCGTGTACTGCAAGGTCACCGGCACGATAGCGCCGGCGCTCAACTTCCAGATCTCCCTGCCCGAGGTATGGAACGGCAAGCTCTACTACCAGGGCGGAGGCGGCTACAACGGCGCCATCACACCGCCCGGCGCACCGGCGCTCAGCCAAGGCTACGCCGTGGTCGCCAGCGACTCCGGCCACCAGGACAACGGACTGAGCGCGAACTTTGCGTTGACCGATACCTTCGCCGCCCAACTGTTCGGCAGCCTCTCGGTACCCACGGTGATGTCGACCGCAACGGAGACCCTGGCAACCGCCTATGGGGCCTTGCCCGCAAAGTCGTATTTCGAGGGCTGCTCCAACGGCGGACGGGAAGCACTGATGGCAGTGCAGCGCTCACCGAACCTTTTCGATGGTGTCATTGCGCGTGCACCGGCCTACAACTGGGTCGGCTTCATGGGAGCGTTCAACCGGAATTCGCGGGCGCTTGCCGCGCCAGGCGGTGCATTCAGCGCTGCGAAAACGGCTCTGCTGAGCAAGCATGTGCGAGACGCGTGCGACGGGCTCGACGGCGTGGCGGACGGCGTTGTGTCCAACCAGGCCGCATGCACGCCGGCAGTGGCCAACGTAGCCGCGCTGCGCTGCGCCGGCGGAACCGATACCGGGGACACCTGCCTGTCGGACGCACAGCTCGACGTGGTGACCTCGTGGACCACCGAAGCCACCTTCACGGGCAGCACCACCTTCCGCAACGCGGGCTGGAACCTGACAGGCAATGAGGACGACCCCGGTGCCTGGCGGACCTGGCTCACCGGCGACGGCAATGTCACCATGGCGCTGCAGTTTCTGTTTCAGGACACGACCGTCAAAAACTACCTGGCGCGCGACAGGACCGTCGATTCGCTGGCCTACACGCCCTGGGACCAGAACCAGAACGCGCTCTATGCCATGGCCGCACTCAACGACGCGACCAACGCGGACATTCGGCCGTTCATCAACAGCGGCGGCAAGCTGATCTTGTGGCATGGCGGAAACGATTCCGCGCTCAGCGCCCGGTCGACGGTCGAATACCACGCCAACATGCGAAACGCGGTGGGCGCTCCGGCCGCCGATGCATCCACGCGTTTCTACATTGCGCCGGGGGTAAACCACTGCGCCGGAGGACCAGGCGCCGATACGGCCGACCTGCTGACGGCCCTCGACCAATGGGTGGCGAAGAGCGCCGCGCCGGCGACGCTGGTTGCGGAGAAGCGCGATACCGATGGATCGGTTCTGCTCAGCCGGCCCTTGTGCCAGTACCCGCAATATCCGCGGTACACCGGGCCGGCGAACGATGCCGCGGCGTCCAGGTTGGCGGCCAACTACGCCTGCACATCCTGAGTTGCAAAGCCAAGCGGTGAAGCGGCGAGCAAGCTATATTGCTCGCTCTGCAACTGAGAGAAATCACCATGGCAAAAGCCTATTGGGTCAGCGCGTACCGTGCCGTCAAGGATGCCGACAAACTCGCGGCCTATGCAAAGCTCGCCGGCCCCGCAATCGCTGCGGGCGGCGGTCGTTTTCTGGCGCGGGGCATGCCCGCCCAGGTCTATGAATACGGCTTGCCGGAGCGCACCGTGCTGATCGAATTCGACAGCGTCGAGCAAGCCCGTGCCGTGCATGACAGCCCCGACTACCAGGCCGCGCTTGCGGCACTCGCCGGCGGCGCCGAACGGGACCTGCGGATCATCGAAGGCGTCTGAGCCCTGCCATGAGCACCATTGCCGAGCCGTCGGCGCCCGCGCCGCATGCCGCGCCGCGGATCCGCGTGCTGATCGCCGACGACCAGGCGCTCATCCGCCGCGGCATGGCCATGCTGCTCGATGCCGCGCCGGACATCGAAGTGGTGGGCCAGGCGGCCGACGGCATCGAAGCCGTGGAGCTGGCACGCCGCCTGCTGCCTGATGTAGTACTGATGGACCTGCACATGCCGCGCAAGGGCGGCGTGCTCGCCACGCGCGAAATCTCCGCCGCCTTGCCGCACACGCGCGTGATGGTGCTGACCACCTTCGACCGCGACGACCTGGTCTTCGACGCGGTGCGCGCCGGCGCGCAAGCCTATCTTCTCAAGGACGCCTCGGAAGAAGAAGTGCTGGACACCGTGCGGGCGGTGCATCGCGGCGAATCACGGCTCACGCCGCAGATCGCGCGCAAGGTGATGGACCAGTTCCGGCTGCTGGCCGACCGCGTTGCGCAGGAGCCGCCGCCCGCGCCTGCGCCGGATTTGCGCGCCGAGCCGCAGGCCACTGTTCCCGGCGAGTTGTCGGGGCCCGACGCGGCAACCAAGCCGCTGACCGACCGCGAGGCCGCCGTGCTCGAGCTGATCGCCAAGGGCTACGGCAACCGCCAGATTGCCACTGCCCTCAACCTGGCCGAGGGAACGGCAAAGAACCACGTCAGCCGGATCATGCAAAAGCTTCACGCCAACACCCGCACCGAACTGGCGGTGCTCGTGCTCAAGAAATAAGGCGCTGCGCCCGTCGCGCCTTCTGAACTTCGCAAATGCAAATGCACCCGGTAGCCCCGGCGAAGCCGGTTCCACGGGTGCATTGAAAAAAACGAAGCCGGTGCCGGTCAGGCCGTGCGGCCTGCGGGCGCAAGGCCGCCCGGCATCGCAAGGTCAGGCGCCGGCGAAGGCGCATGCGATGCGGCGATATTGCTGGCGGTGTGCTTTGCCAGCATCGGCCGCAGCGCGACGATCGCCAGGAATGCTGCGAACAGGTCGAGGCCCGCCACGGTGTAGAGCACGGTCGACCAGGTGCCGGTCGCTTCCATCATCAGGTTGCCGAGCGGCACGAACAGCGCGCCGATGCCCTTGGCGCAGTACAGCACGCCGTAGATCTTGCCGATGTGCTTGGTGCCGAAGGCATCGCCTGCCAGTGCGGAGAACAGCGAATACACCTCGCCCCAGGCCAGGAACACCACGCCCGACAGGATCAGGAAGGCCCACGGGTTGTGGCCGAAGTAGCCCAGCGCGATGATGCCGATGCCTTCCAGCGTGAACGCGATCACCATCGTCTTCTCGCGGCCGATGTGGTCGGAGATCCAGCCGAACAGCGGACGCGAGATGCCGTTCATGACGCGGTCGAGCATCAGCGCGAGCGGCAGTGCGGCCATGGTGACGAAGTACAGGTCGACCTTGAAGTTCTTCACGCCCAGGTCCTGTGCGATCACGCCCAGTTGGGCCACGGCCATCATGCCGCCGGTGACCACGCACGAGAACATCACGATCATCAGCCAGAACAGCGGGGTGCGAAGCGCCTCGCCCAGCGTGTAGTCGCGGCGGCTCTGCGCCACCTTGCTCGATCCGCGTACCTCGTTGCCCTTTGGCGGGCGCAGGAACCAGGCCGCGGCAAAGGCCAGCGAACCCTGCAGCAGGCCGAAGAACAGGAAGGCCTGCTGGAAGCCCGACGATTCGATCATCGCGGCAATCGGCAGGATGGTGGCGGCCGAACCGGCACCGTAGCCGCCGGCCGTCAGGCCCACGGCCAGGCCGCGGCGGTCAGGAAACCACTTGAGCGCGTTGTTGATGCAGGTGGCGTAGATCGAGCCCACGCCAATGCCGCCCACGGCCGCGCCAATGTAGAAGCCCAACAGCGTCGTGGCTTGCGAGTTGATGACCCAGGCCGCGCCGATGAACAGCGCGCCGAAGGCCACGATCAGGCGCGGTCCGAACTTGTCGATGAAGTAGCCCTCGATGGGCGCGAGCCAGGTCTGCACCAGCACGAAGATGGTGAAGGCGACCTGGATCGACGCACGCTCCCAGCCGAACTTGCCCTGGATTTCCGGCACGAACAGAGTCCACGCGTACTGGATGTTGGCCGTGGCGATCATGCAGACGATGCCGACTACCAGCTGCAGCCAGCGGTTGTCGATCAATCGCGGCGGCGCGCCGGACGAGATGTATGTCGGGGAAGTGGGGGTCATTCGCTTCGTCTCCATTCGTTGTCGCGCCGATCGCGTCGCGGCACGTTGCAGGGTTGGGAATTCAGTCGCGCTGGGGGCACGGATCGCGATGGGTGCAACTGTTGCCGCAAACCGCCGCCGGCGCGCCTGCCGGAAGTCACGCGGCGGATCGAGACAAACCCCGAGGACTCAGGGGAAGTACCCATGCCGAAAGTCACGGCTGCCGTTTGCGAGAATCCGCAGCCAATGAACCTCGCACGTCGCATCGACCCACGGCGCTCCATGGCAGCCGCGATCGGCTGGCTGCTGATTGCGCTCACCCTGTGCCTTGCGCTGGTGGCCAACCTGTGGCTGCGCAGCTTCGTGCGTGCAACGCTGCTCGAGCAGCACGGCCAGCGGTTGGAAGCCGCGGCCGAGCACGTCAACGCCGAGCTCGACACCGCGCTGCTGCTGCGCCTGCAAGCGGTCAGCGTGGTGGCGGCCATGCTGTCGGAAGACGTGCAGCACAGCGAAGGTGCACGCCTGAAGCGATCACTCGAGGCGGTGCGCCGCGGGGTGCCCGACTTGATCTGGCTGGCGGTGACCGATGCCGACGGCTTCATCGTCGCGGCGACCGACGAGCAGGTGGTCGGCCAGAACGTCAATCAGCACGCCTGGATTTCGCAGGGCCTGAACGCCGCATGGATCGAGGAAGGCCGCTCGCCGGGCGAACGCTTCCTGAAGCTCACCGCACCGGTGCGCAATGCCGACGGGGCGATCATCGGCGTGGTAGCCGCCAACCTGAGCTGGAGCTGGGTGGAGCAGATGGTGGCCGAAATCCGCGCCTCGCCCGGCGAATGGCTGCTGATCGACCGCGACGGCGTCGTGCGCCACGGGCCGGGCGTGCTGCTGGGCAAGCGCTGGCAGGACGTGGGCGATCCCATCACGCCATTCGACCCTGTCGTCGCCGGGCTGGGCAACGACGGATCCGACCTGCCCACGCGCATCCGCACCCGCCGGCTCCTGGACAACCGGCCCTACCTGATCGCCGCTCCGCCCAACGCCCGCGATGGCACGCTGCGCCGGCTCGGCTGGCAGGCCGTGGTGATCCAGCCGGTCGAATCGGTCGCGGCATTTGCCACGGCCATCGAATGGCGCATCTCGATCGTGCTGAGCCTGCTGGGTCTGGCGGCCGCTGTCGCCGGCATCATCGTGGCGCACCGCCTCACGCGGCGCGTGAGCGTGATCGCCCATTCGGCGGACGCGGTGCTGGCCGGAAGCGCAACGCGCATCCAGGTGCCGCAAGGTGCCGACGAAGCCGCGCGGCTGGGCAGCGCCCTCGACCGTTTGCTGAATACGCTGCAGCGCGAACGCGACGAGTTGCGCCGGCTCAATGCCGAGTTGGACGAGCGCGTGCGGCAGCGCACCGAGGAGATCAGCCGGCTCGCGCAGGAGTCACGCGATGCCGCAGTGGTGCGCGAGCGCCTGCGCTTGGCGCGCGGGCTGCACGACACGCTGGCGCATTCGATGATGGCAATGCTCACCGAGATCCGCGTGCTCAAGCACCTTGCATCGAGCCGGCCCGATGCGCTGCCGGACGAACTGGTCAGGGCCGAGCGCGCGGCGCGCGACGGGCTGGACGAGGCACGCCGTGCCATCGACCAACTGCGCAGCAACCCGGTGCGCGACATCGGTTTGGGCGCGGCGCTGGCCGAGCTGGCCAAGAGCCAGAGCGAGCGCACCGGCGTCGAACTCGACTGCCAGATGGACCCCGCGCTCGCAGACCTGGCGGCCGAGCCGGCGGAAACCGTGTTTCACATGTGCGAGGAAGTGCTGCGCAACGTAGAACGCCATGCGGGTGCGCGGCGCCTGCTGATCCGCCTGCACAGCGTCGCTAGCGATGAAGTCGAACTGGAGATCGGCGACGACGGCATCGGCTTCGAGCCGAGCGCGGGGGCCGCAGGGCACTACGGGATCGTAGGGCTGCGCGAGCAGGCCGATGCGATCGGCGCGCGGTTGCGCATCGAGAGCCGCCGCGGCGAAGGCACCTGGGTGTCGCTGCGCTGGACGCAGCGCGGGCAAAGCACGGGCTAGAAAGCGGCCGCGCCCTCCGGCGCCCGCGTGGCCTCGGTCAAGGCCACCGATACGCACTCCAGCGCAATGGCCAGCGCCGTGAGCGTGGGCAAGCCGAAGCCGAGCCGGAACACCAGCGGATCGTCTCCGAACCACGCGCCGGGTGCGACGCGCGTGCTGTACCTCGCCAGCGTCGCATAGAAGCGTTCGACCGCCGCGGCGTCGAAGACTCCGGGCTTGAGCCGCACGCAGCACAACGCACCTGCATCCGGACGCACCCAATCGATATGGCCCGGATGGCGCAGCACCCAGTTCTCGACCAGCTGCAGGTTCTGCGCGAGGAGCTTGCGCCTCTCGCCAATGATCCGCTCGCGCTGCCTGAACACGGCCAGTGCAAGCGCCTCGTCGACCGGCGAGCACGAGATCACCGTGCTGAACTTTGCCGTCACCAGCGCCTGGCGCAGTGCCGTGTCGCGGGTGATAGCCCAGCCGATGCGCAAGCCCGCCGACCCATGGCACTTGGACAGCGAAGAAACCGAGATGACCTTCGGCCCGAGGCATGCGGCGCTCGGCGCGGCGGCATCTTCGCCGTAGGCGGCCTCGCGGTAGGTCTCGTCGATCAGCAGCCAGGCATCTGGCGCATGCGCGGCCAGCATCGCCACGATCTCGCGCAGGGTCCGCTCGGGAATCGCAACGCCTGAGGGGTTCTGCGGCGAGGCCAGGCTCACCAGTTTCGTCTTGGGGGACAGCAGTTTTCGAAGTTCATCCAGGTCGATGCGGTAACCCGTGTCGAAGCTGAGCGGCAGCGGGCGCGTCACGGCGCCCACCGCGGTCAACGCGTTGCGTGCGAGCGGAAATACCGGCTCGGCCACGATGGCTTCGTCGCCCGTCTGGCACAGCGTGAAGGCGATGAGAAAGAGCGCGTGCATGCCGCCGACCGTGACCACGACGTCGTCGGCGTGCACGCCGCTTTCGCTCGCAATCTCCTGCCGCAGCTCCGGGTTGCCCGCCGCCGTTCCGTAGTCCAGCGAAAAATCGGCGTCGTCCCCGAAGGCCATGCCGATCAGTTCCGCGAGCCGCACGCTCGGTCCCACGCTTTCGGCGAGGTCGAATCGGGGCGCCTTGCTGACCAGGGAAATGATCTCGTTGTCCGGAAACCGTGCCATGTACTGCTGCTTGATCGGTTGGTGTGGCTCGGCATTGATATTGCCGTTTCATGACTTTCGATAACAGCCACAATTTCTTGAAATTTGGTGCAGTACAGTTGAGTGCCGTGCCGTTCATGAAAGCAGGATCCAGCCGTGTCACAGCCTTCCAGGTTTCGCTATGAAGAAGTCGCCGATTTCGTGGCCGGCCTGGCCGGCCGCGGCGCGCTGCGGCCCGGCATGCGGGCGCCGTCGCTGCGGGAGATCAGCACGCAGCAACGCACCAGCCTCAGCACGGCCGTGCAGGCCTACCGCCTGCTCGAAGACCGCGGCATCCTCGAGGTGCGGCCGCAGTCGGGCTACTACGTTGCCAAGGCGTCGCCCGCCTTGCCCGTTCCAACGACCACGCGGCATTCGATCCGGCCCGCCAAGGTGGAGCTCTCGGGCCTCATGCTCGACCTGCTGGAGCACGCGTCGGACGACAGCCTAGTGCCGCTCGGCTGCGCCATTCCCAACCAGCGGCTGCTTTCTTCGTCCAAGCTCGACCTCGTGCTTGCGCGCACGGCACGCGTGAAGGGCGGGCAGTGCAACACCTACTCGCCGCCGCGCGGCGAGGTGTCGCTGCGCCTGGAGATTGCCCGGCGCGCGCTGCGCTACGGCCAGGCGCTGTCGCCGGACGACATTGCCATTACCTGCGGCTGCACCGAGGCGCTGGCGCTCGCGCTCGGCGCGGTCACGGAGCCCGGTGACACGGTCGCGATCGAATCGCCCACCTACTTCGGGCTGCTTCAGGTCTTGCGCGCGAAGAGGCTCAAGGTCGTCGAGTTGCCGACCGATGCCGTCACCGGCGTAGACGTCGATGCGCTGGGCGACATCGTCGCCTCGGGCAAGGTGCGCGCCTGCGTGCTGGCGTCGAGCTTCAGCAATCCGCTGGGCTGCACCATGCCCGAAGAGAACAAGCGCGCCGCGCTGCGCCTGCTCGCGAAGCATGGCGTACCGCTGATCGAGGACGACGTGTACGGCGACGTTCACTTCGGCGAGGAGCGCCCCCTGCCCTTCAGCGCGCTCGACACGCACGACAACGTCATCTACTGCGGCTCTTTTTCCAAGACGCTCGCGCCCGGCTACCGCATCGGCTGGATCTCGACCGGCCGGTACATGGCGCGGGTGCTCGAAACCAAGTTCGCCACGAGCCTTGCCACGCCCGTGCTCACCCAGGTGGCGCTGGCCACCTTTCTCTCCAACGGCGACTACGACCGCCACCTGCGCCGTATTCGGCGCGAGTTTGCCGACACCCTCGAACGCATGACGCGGGTGATCGAGCAGACGTTTCCGCCGGGCACGAAGGTGTCGCGGCCCGAAGGAAACTTTGTGCTGTGGGTCGAGCTGCCCGAGCCGGCCGACACGCGCCTTCTGTTTGCAGAGGCGCTCGAGAAAGGTATCTGCTTCGCGCCAGGGGTCGTGTTCTCGGCCAGCGGCAAATACGCGCATTGCCTGCGGCTGAGCGGCGGCCACGGCTGGGACACGCGGATCGACAAGGGCCTGCGCACGCTCGGCGCCATGGCGCGCAAGGCATCCAAAGCCGGTGTACGATGACTGCACCGGGAAAACAGCCTCCCGTTCTGCAAAGTTAGACGGTGTCCCGTCCAAGCGCTGGTGACTCACAACGGAGCACTCCGTGGACACCACTTTGCCTGACGCATCATCTCCCGCGCTTTCTGCGCCCTTTCCCCTCCAGCTTTCCCCCTTCGACCCGGTGCTGCTGCGCGAGCTGTACTTTGCTTCGCTCGGCGGCAACAGCGAACCGATGGAGCCGGCCATGACGCTGGCCCTCGCGGCCAGCTTCGGCAGTGCCGAACGATGGCGCGAAGAGTTCGCGGCCATGGGCAAGGCCCATGACGGAGGTTCGGGCTGGGTACTGCTCGACGTTCACCGGGCCGGTGTGTTCGAGCAGGCGACCGCAATGATCCCGGGCGCCACGTGGCGCGATCCGTCGGCCGTGGAGCAGTGGGCGTCCGAGTTGCCGGCGGGCCGCGGCGTCGTGGTCTATTGCGTCTACGGCCATGAGGTCGGGCGAAGCACCGCACTGCGCCTGCGCGCCATGGGCCTCGATGCGCGGTATTTGCGCGGCGGCTTCGACGGCTGGCAGGCCGCGGGCCGGCCAGTCGAGGCCAAGCTCCCCAGGCCAAGCAGATGAGCGGCGCGCCTTCGCCTGGGCCGCGCAGCGGTCTCGCGAGCCTGCTGCCGGCCGGTGTCGATCCGGGCGCCGTGCCTTTGCTTGCCGCACGCGGGCTGCGCGCGTTCGGCGACGGCTACATGGCCGTGCTGCTGCCGGCCTACCTGCTGTCGATCGGGCTGGGTACGCTGGAGGTCGGCATCGTCGCCACGGCAACGATGCTGGGCTCGGCGCTCGCCACCCTTGCGGTCGGCGCTTGGGGGTATCGCTTCGCGGGCGGCCGGCTGCTTCGCACCGCCGCCTTGCTGATGGCAGCCACGGGCCTGGGTTTTGCGGGCTTGACGTCGTTCTGGCCGTTGCTGATCGTCGCGCTGGTAGGCACGCTCAACCCCAGCTCGGGCGACGTCAGCGTGTTCCTTCCGCTGGAGCATGCACGCCTGGCCGCGGCGGCGCAGGGGCATGCGCGCACGGCGCTGTTCGCGCGCTACAGCCTCCTGGGTGCGCTGTGTGCGGCATTGGGTGCACTGGCCGCGGCCGTGCCCGACTGGCTGGTTCGGCACAGCGAGGTCGCTCGGCTCGACGCACTGCGCGGAATGTTCGTGGTCTACGCGGCCATCGGGCTCGTTGTGTTCTGGCTTTACCGCAATCTGCCCGCCCACACCGGCACCAGCGACAACGCGGACAACGCCCCTGCAGCACCGGCGCCGCTCGGACCATCGCGACGCGTGGTGATGCGGCTCGCGGCGCTCTTCAGCGTCGATTCGTTTGCGGGTGGACTGGCCATCAACGCATTGATGTCGCTGTGGCTGCTCGAGCGGTTCGGCCTCTCGCTGACCCAGGCTGGCGTGTTCTTCTTCTGGACCGGCCTGCTCGGTGCCGCGTCGCAGCTTGCCGCCCCGGTGGTCGCCCGGCGCATCGGCCTGCTCAACACCATGGTCTTCACGCACTTGCCGGCGAACGTCTGCCTGGTACTTGCGGCGCTGGCGCCCAGCTTGCCGATCGCGCTCGGCCTTTTGATGGTTCGCAGTGCGCTGTCGTCGATGGACGTGCCCACGCGGACGGCGTATGTGATGGCGGTGGTCACGCCGGCGGAGCGCAGCGCCGCGGCGAGTTTCACGGCCGTGCCCCGCAGCCTTGCCGCGGCCATCAGCCCGACGATCAGCGGTGCGCTGTTTGCAGCCGGATGGATCTCGCTGCCGCTCATCGCCTGCGGGCTGCTGAAGATCGGCTACGACCTCGCGCTGTGGCGTGCCATGCGGCGGGACCGGTTGGACGGAGAGTAGCCATTGCACTTGGCACCTTTGTCGAGATCGACTGGCCCGGCTTGCAGCAAAATCTTCAAGAAAGCGCGCTAACCTCCGGCTGCAACCGGTGCGAAGCGGCAAACAGGCTCTCGCCAACTCTCTTTCCCTGTTCCACCCTCCCATGCACGTTGAAAGCGACCGTCTGGCGCAAAGCAGAATCAAGTTCCCGCCGGCTCGGCAAGCGGCGCCGCTGCGTGTCGCGCTCGCGCCCAAAGACACGCTGGGGTGCATGTCCGGCCATCTTCAACGGGATCAGGGACTTTGCGCGAACGGAGTCGGAATCCATCGCAAGACGATGGCCCTGCCCCACCTTCACCATGTAGAGACGGAGCCCAGCGCTCGCGGCGTGCTGCTTGGTATCTCGATGCGCGATGGCCACAGCCGGCGCATCGTGGCCGGGAGGCATGCCTCGTGCCACGACTTCGACAGGGGATCGATCTACATCCGCGGTTTTTCCGAACGCTACCGTGCCGACATACAGCGCCCTTTCGATTTTGTGCTGCTCGAAATATCCCAGGCCAGCCTCGAGCGGGCCATCGAGGAAAAGCCGGGCAAGCGCATCGGCAGCCTTGCCCATGTGGCCGGCGTACGGGACGAGGTGCTGCTCAATCTTGCCGAAGCGCTGACCCCAGCGCTCAAGAACCCCGCCTGCGCGAGCATGTTGTTCCTCGAGCAGCTGAGTGTTGCCATGACGAGCTATCTCGTCGAAACCTACGGCGGCGCGGCAACGTCTGCACCCCGTACCAACCGGATCTTGTCGCGATCGCACGAGGCACGTGCCAAGGAAATGCTGCGCAGCAAGTTCGACGGCAGCATTTCAATCACCGAGATCGCCGATGCGTGCGGCCTTTCGCGCAGCTATTTCATTCATGCCTTCCGCGAGACCACCGGCTGCACGCCTCATCAATGGCTGATTGCGCAGCGGCTGGAGCACGCGCGCGCGCTCCTCATGAAGCCCGGCACCTCGCTGGCAGACATTGCCGCGGCGTGCGGGTTTGCCGATCAAAGCCACTTTTCCCGTGTTTTCTCGCAGCACTCCGGCGTTCCCCCAGGCATCTGGCGGCGCAGGATGCGGATTGCAGACACAGCGCCGCCGCGGCCAGGCTTTTGATGATCCGTGCAGCGATCAGCCCTGGATGAACGCGAGCAGGTCGGCGTTCACCTGATCCTTGTGCGTGGTGCAGGTGGCGTGCGGCGCGCCTGCGTACACCTTGAACTGGCTGCCCTTGATCATCTTGGCTGCAAGCCTGCCGGTGGCATCGATCGGCACCACCTGGTCGTCGTCGCCATGGATCACGAGCGTGGGCACGTCGATCCTGGCCATGTCGGGGCGGAAGTCGGTTTCCGAAAAGGCGGTCACGCAGTCGATCGTGGCCTTGATCGATGCCTGCAGCGCGATTTGCAGCGTTTGCTTGAACACGCCTTGCGACACGGTGGCGCCAGGACGGTTGGTGCCGTAGAAGAGCGTGCTGAAGTCGTCGAGGAACTGCGGACGGTCGGCGGCCAGGCCGGCGCGAATGCCCGCGAACAGCGACGCGTCGGGCCCCACGGGATGGTCGTCGGTCTTCATGAACAGCGGCGTCACGGCGCTGATGAGCGCAAGCTTGGCCACGCGCGCGCTGCCCTTGCGCGCAATGTAGCGGGTCACGTCGCCGCCGCCCATCGAGAAGCCGGCCAGGATCACGTCCTTCAGGTCGAGCTTTTCGATCAGCTCGGCGATGTCGTCGGCAAAGGTGTCGTAGTCATAGCCGGTCCACGGCTGGCTCGAGCGCCCGAACCCGCGGCGGTCGAACGCAATGACGCGGTAGCCGCGTTCCGCGAAGAAAAGCATCTGGGCGTCCCACATGTCGGCGCTGAGCGGCCAGCCATGGCTGAAGAGAATGGGCTGGCCCGTGCCCCAGTCCTTGTAGTAGAGCTCGGTGCCGTCGCGCAATGTCAGTGTGGTCATGGTTTTTTCAGTGGTAGTGAAGGGAAAGGAGGAAGGAAAAAGAAGACGAACCTTGAAAATTCAGAGGGAAAGAAAGTGGTGCACCTCGGGCTTTCCGGGCCCCATGTGAAAGCGCACGGCTTCGTTCTGCAGGTCGGCGTCGGCATGCGACACGCGCTGGTGCTGGCGCAGGTGCTCGGCCCAGGACTCGACGAGGAACCACTCCATCACGCGCTCCGCATCGGCGGTGTGCTCGGTCACGCCCCACGCGTAGGCGCCATCTCGGCGGCGTTCGAGCGACAAGCGCCTCATCGCCTCCATGAACGCAGGCCGGTCTTCCTTGCGGATGCGGTACTCGACCTGCACCATCACCGGCCCGCGGTCGTGCGCCACGGGCTCGGCCAGCAGCGGCTCGGGCCAGTGGTTCGACGCCTGCAGGTCTGCTTCGCCGGCGGGCAGGCGCACCCGGTGGAATATGAGGCCGGCCACCACCAGGCCCACGGCGCCCGCCACCAGCGTGTAAGGCACGCCGATCTGCTGTGCGACGAGGCCCCAGCCCAGGCTGCCGGCCGCCATCGCGCCGTTGAACACCGTGAGGTACACGGCCAGCCCGCGGCCGCGCACCCAGTTCGGCAAGATGGACTGCGCTACGCCGTTCAGCGTGGTGAGCGCAATGATCCAGCCCAGTCCCAGCAGCAAGAGCAGTGCTACCGCGAGCCACTGCGGCGGCGCAAAGACCAGGCCGCCCATTACGGCCGCGCTGAGCAGCGAAGCCAGCAGCAGCATGCCGTCCGCATCGAGCCGCTTGCGCAGTCGCGGCATCAACAGCGCACCGCCAATGGCGCCCGCGCCCACGGCGCCAAGCAGCACGCCGTAAAAGCCCGCCGTGCCGCCGAGCATCTGGCGCGCCACGAGCGGCAGCAGCGCCCACACAGAGCTTGCGAACAGAAAGAACACCGCCGCGCGCAGCAGCACCACGTGCAGCTCTTTGCTCGCTCGGGTGTACCGGATGCCGGCGCGGAAGGCGCCGAAGAAGTTTTCGGACAGCCCGGTGTCGACGGCTGCGGGGCGCTTCCACCAGATCAGCGCCGCGATGACGAACACATAGCTCAGCACGTCCAGGCCGTAGGTCACGGCTGCGCCGAAGCTCGCGAGAATGAGCCCGCCCGCCGCCGGGCCGATGGAGCGCGCGATGTTGATGCCGAGCGAATTCAACGCAACCGCGCTCTTCAGGTCGCTGCGGGGCACCAGCTCGGGCACGATCGATTGCCAGGTCGGGCCCATGAGCGCCGCGCCAATGCCACCGACGAAGGTCAGCGCAATCAGGTATTCGACGGTGAGCTCGCCGGTATGGGAGAGCACCAGCAGGGTACCGCTCACGGCTGCGAGCACCAGCTGCACAAAGATGAGAAAGCGCCGCCGGTCGAGGATGTCGGAGAGCACGCCCGCCGGAATCGCCAGCAGAAAGATCGGCAGCGTGGCCGCGGTCTGGATCAGCGCCACCGCGGTCGGGTTGGCCGAGAGGTCGGTCACCAGCCACGAGCTCGCCACGTCGCGCATGAAGCTGCCGATGTTGCCGAGCACGGTGGCCGCCCACAGCACGGCAAAGACCGGCTGGCGCAGCGGCGCAAAGGCGCCGGAGGGCGAAGCGGCAGCGACCTTGGGGGAATCAGTCATGGGTGCGCTCTTTCAGGTCGAGCCAGGCCACGAGCACAAAACCGCCGACCAGGCCCAGGTGCTCGAAGAATGAATTGGCGGCCATGAAGCGCTCGGGCTGCGGCATCTCCCAGAAGCGCAGCGCGACGAAGGTCGCCATCAGCGTGAAGCCGCCCAGCGCCAGCGCGCCGAGCCAGCGCAGGAAGCCCGTGAGAATGAGCGCCGAGGCGCCCAGCTCGAGAACGATGACGGCCACCGCCAGCGGCGCGGCGGGTGACAGGCCGAAGTGGTTCATCTCGGCAATGGCCGCGTCGAAGTCCATGGCCTTGTTGATGCCGCCCTGCAGGTAGGCCGCGCAGAGCATCAGCAAGGCGACCCAGCGCACCGCGGGTGAAGTGGTCCAGCGCATGGCCATCACACCGCCCAGCAGGCGCAGCCCAGCGCGCCCCAGAAGCTCTTCAGGTCGGCAATCGGCAGCTTGCTGCTCCAGGCCGTTGCGTGCTGGTGGCCGTGCACGCTGCAGTTGTTGGCACACGCGCAGGCCATGGCCGCGTGGCGCATTGCCTTTTGCAGCGGCGCGCCCTCGGCATCGCCCCAGCCGCCATAGCCGCCGAAGCTGCGCACCGGCGACCAGTCGGGCATGGCAGGCGGCGGCGCGCCTTCGTCGTGCGGCTGGAACGGCCCCGCGGCATACACCACCTTGCCGCCGACCATGGTCATGAGCGCGGTGGTGTCGGCAATCTCGGACTCGGGGCAAGCGAAGAAGTCGCGGTCGGGCACCACCAAGTCGGCCAGCATGCCGGCTTCGATGCGGCCCTTCTTGCCGACCTCGTTCGAGAACCAGGTCACGTTCTCGGTCCACATGCGAAGCGCGGCCTCGCGGTCCAGGCAATTGCGCTGCGGGTAGAGCTGCATGCCGCCCACGGTCTTGCCCGTGACCAGCCACGAGAGTGATACCCACGGGTTGTAAGAGGCAACGCGCGTGGCGTCGGTGCCCGCGGACACCTTGACGCCTTTTTCGAGCATGCGCTTGACCGGCGGCGTGGCTTCGGCCGCACCGGCGCCGTAGCGCTCGACGAAATACTCGCCCTGGTAGGCCATGCGGTGCTGTACCGCAATGCCGCCGCCGAGCGCGGCGATGCGGTCGATCGATTTTTCGGAAATGGTCTCGCAGTGGTCGAAGAACCAGTTCAGGCCCGCGAGCGGCGTGTCGCGGTCGACCTTCTCGAACACGTCGAGCGCACGGTCGATGGTTTCGTCGTAGGTGGCGTGCATGCGCCACGGCCACTTGTTCTGCACCAGCACGCGCACCACTTCTTCGAGCTCGCCCTCCATCTCGGGCGCCATGTCGGGCCGCGGCTGGCGAAAGTCTTCGAAGTCGGCCGCCGAGAACACGAGCATCTCGCCCGCGCCGTTGTGACGAAAGTAGTCGTCGCCCTGCTTGTACTTGGAGCTGGCGGTCCAGTTGAGGAAGTCCTGCTTCTCCTGCTTGGGCTTTTGCGTGAACAGGTTGTAGGCCAGGCGGATGGTGAGCTGGCCGGCATCGGCCAGTTGCTGGATCACCTGGTAGTCCTCAGGGAAGTTCTGGAACCCGCCGCCTGCGTCGATGGCGCCGGTCACGCCCAGGCGGTTGAGTTCACGCATGAAGTGGCGCGTGGAATTGAGCTGGTATTCGAAGGGCAGCTTGGGGCCCTTGGCCAGCGTGGCGTAGAGGATGCTCGCGTTGGGCTTGGCCAGCAGCAGCCCGGTCGGGTTGCCGGCCGCATCGCGCACGATTTCTCCGCCGGGCGGTGCGGGCGTGTCCCTGGTGTAGCCCACCGCACGCAGCGCCGCGCCGTTGAGCAACGCGCGGTCGTACAGGTGCAAGAGGAACACCGGCGTGTCGGGCGCCACGGCGTTGAGCTCTTCGATGGTCGGCAAGCGCTTTTCAACGAACTGGTGTTCGGTGAAACCGCCCACCACGCGCACCCATTGCGGCGCGGGCGTGATCGCGACCTGGCGCTTCAGCATCGCCATGGCGTCGGCGAGGCTGCGCACGCCGTCCCAGCGCAGTTCGAGGTTGAAGTTGAGCCCGCCGCGAATGATGTGCAGGTGGTTGTCGATGAGGCCCGGCAGCACGCGCCTGCCCTGCAGGTCGATGACCTTGGTGCTGCCGTCCGCCAGCGGCAGGATGTCTTGCGCGCGGCCCACGCGGGTGAAGCGGCCGTCCGCAATGGCCACGGCGTCGGCCACGGGGTTGGCGCGGTCCAGCGTGGTGAAGCGGCCGTTGTGCAGGATCAGTTGAGGGGCGGTGGTGCCGGCCATGTCAGGTGTCCTTCTTTCCGGCCAAGGTGCCGGTCTCGGCCTTGGCGCATTGCGGCAGTTCGCCGAACACATGCGGCTTGACCTGGTGCCTCAGCCACGAGGTGGCCACGGCATCGGGCTTGATCACGCTCTTGATGAGCGGCGGGATCTGCTCGCCGAGCAAGATGCCGAGCAGCCCCACGAGGGCGATGACCGGCGGGGCCGGCGAGCGCACCTGGAACAGTGCGTAAATCACACCGACCAGCAGGCCGAGCGCGAGCGACAGGACGTAGGGCTTCATTCCGTTCACCCGGCCATCAGCCTTCGTGGGCGCCGAACATGGTCTTGGCGTAGGTTACGCCCAAGCCGTAGGCACCGCCGAACTTCTTCGCGATGCCGGTGGTGAGTTCGTAGGTGTCGGTGCGGGCCCAGTCGCGCTGCAGCTCGAGCAGGTATTGCAGCGAGGTCATCGGCTGCGCGCCGGCCTGCACCATGCGGTCCATGGCGCGGTTGTGCGCCTCGGTGGACACATCGCCGCACGCATCGGCAATCACGAACACCTCGAAGCCCTGGTCGATGGCCGACAGTGCCGGGCCGACGATGCACACGCCCGTCCAGAGGCCGGACAGCACGATGCGCTTCTTGCCGATCTCGTTCACGCGGTCGATCACCGCGGCGTCTTCCCAGGTGTTCATCGAGGTGCGGTCGAGCATTTTCTGGCCCGGGAAGGCATCGGTTATCTCGCTGAACATGGGGCCCGAGAAGCTCTTCTCGGCCACGGTGGTGAGGATAGTCGGCACGCCGAAACCGGCCGCCGCATTGGCCACGAGTGCGGCGTTGTTGCGCAGGTTGACCGCGTCGATCGAGTGCGTGGCAAATGCCATCTGCGACTGGAAGTCGATCATGACCAGCGTGTGGTCGGCGGGAGTCAGCAGCTTGGAACCGGCGGTGGGGGTGGCTTTGATGGACATGGAACTCTCCGTGAGTTGGTGAAAAAATTGGGTCTTGCGTTGTCATGCATCGTCGTTTCGGCGCCGATGCGTGTCTTGTCGATTAGTGAGGCCGTTTGGACATTTGCCGTCCGCGCCGGCCACGGGCGCCTGTGCGATGTCAGAAGGAAGGCAACTCTTTCGGGCGCAGGTCGAACACCAGCACCTCGGCGCCCTGGCCGCGCGCCAGGTCGAGCCGCTGTTCGCCGCGCACCCGCGCACCGTCGCCCTCGCCCAGCCGCTGGCCGTTGACTTCGACGCTGCCGCGCGCCACATGCACATAGGCGTGGCGATTGGGGCCGAGCGTGAGCGAGGTGGCTTCATCGCCGTCGAACAGGCCGGAGTAGACGCGGGCGTCCTGGTGCACGGCCAGCGAACCGTCGGTGCCCTCGGGCGAGACGATCAGCCGGAGGCGGCCGCGCTTTTCTTCGGGCGCAAAGTGCACCTGCTGATAGCGCGGTGCAACGCCCTTGGCGTTCGGCACGATCCAGATCTGCAGGAAATGCAGCGGATCGGTGGCGGACGAATTGAACTCGCTGTGGCGCACGCCGGTACCGGCGCTCATCATCTGAACATCGCCGGGGCGGATGATGGAACCGGTGCCCATGGAGTCCTTGTGCTCGAGCGCGCCGTCGAGCACGTACGAGAAGATTTCCATGTCGCGGTGCGGGTGGGTGCCGAAGCCGCGGCCGGGATGCACGCGGTCGTCATTGATCACCAGCAGATCGGAGAAGCCCTCTTGCTCCGGGTCGTGGTAGTGGCCAAAAGAAAAGGTGTGGCGGGACTTGAGCCAGCCGAAGTCTGCAAGTCCGCGGTCATTGGCGCTGCGAATTTCCAACATGATTGAGGTCCTTGGTGGTTGTTTGGTTCGATGTGATTCACAATCGCTTCGGAGAAGAATCTCTGAGGCATGGCTGAATCATCTTTCTTTCACCAAGGCCTGTTGACGAAACTTTTAGCCGTCAATCATCGAATTTTTCGATGATTCAATTCTTGAAGGACTTGCCGTGCTCAAGCTCAGTCTCGAAGCCATCGAACTGGTGGACGCCATCGCACGCCACGGCTCGTTCGCCGCCGCGGGCACGCGCCTGAGCAAGGTGCCCTCGACCATCTCGTACGCCGTGGGCAAGCTCGAGGAGCAGCTGGGCATGCTGCTGTTCGTGCGCAACGGGCCGCGCGTGACGCTCACCGCGGCCGGCGAAGAAATGCTGAAGGAAGGCCGCTGGCTGCTCGGCGCCGCCGGCGATCTCGAATCGCGCATGCGGCAGATCGCCACCGGGTTCGAGTCGGAACTGCGGCTGGTGCACGACTCGCTGGTTCCTACACAGGCATTGATCGACGACATTCGCGCGTTCGAGGCGTTGCGCTGCGGCACGCGGCTGCGCATTGGGTGCGAGGCGCTCACCGGCAGCTGGGAGGCACTGCGCGAGGGACGCGCCGACATCGTCATCGCCGCAGGCGAAGGGCCGGCCGGCGGGGGCTACCAGGCGGTGATGGTAGGCAGCCTCGAGTTCGCCTTCTGCGTCGCGCCCACGCATCCGCTGACCCGGCTGGAGCGGCCGCTGCATCGCGGCGACCTGCTCGAACACAACGCCATCGTGGTGAGCGACAGTGCGCGCATCCTCTCCGACCGTACCGTGGGGCTTCTGGCCGGCCAGCACCGCGTGGCCGTACCTACCATGGCCGCGAAGATCGCCTGCCAGGCCGCGGGCCTCGGGCACGGGTTTTTGCCCCGGGCCTGCATCGAGGGCGAACTGAAGCGCGGCACGCTCATCGAGCTGCAGACCGAAGAGCCGCGCGCGCCCGAGGCGTTCTGGCTCGCGTGGAAGACCGGCGCCAAGGGAAAGGCGCTCCAGTGGTGGGTGAAGCAGCTGAACCGGCAGCTGGTTCCGGCGCTGCTGCCGAGGTCGCTCTGAACCATCCGCGCGGTGCGCGAATCAACCCGCGAATCAACCCGCGTTAATGCGCCGCCAGCGCGCGGGAGACGTGCCTGTGTGCGCGGTAAACACCCGCGTCAGATGGCTCTGGTCGGAAAAGCCGCAGGCCGTGGCAATCTCCGCAATCGGCAGATGCGGCTGCCCCAGCAGGCGGCGCGCCGCTTGCACGCGCTGCGCTACAAGCCATGCATGCGGCGTCTGCCCCGTCGTCTGCTTGAACGCCTTGCTGAAGTGGCTGCGCGACAGCGCGCATTCGCGCGCCGCATCGCCCAGCGATACGTCGTCGGCAAGGTGCTCCATGAGAAACGCCTTGGCGCGGCGCTCCTGCCACAGTGCGAGGCCTCGGGCCTGCGCCGGCGCCGGCCCGGCCACGCCGCCGTAGGCATGCACCACATGTGCCTTCAGCGCCAACGCCAGGTGTTCCACGAACAGCCGGCTCGCATCCTGCGGATGCAACAGCACCGGCAGCATGGCCCGGCCCAGATTGGCGACCACCGGATCGAGCGTGCCCGCGGCGCAGCCCAGCCGGTCGACACGCGGCATCTCCATTTCTTCGGTGAACGCGTCGATGGTTGCGCGCGGCAGGTGGAAGAACATCGAATGGAACGGGCTGCTCACATAGGCCGAGGCGCGCTGTGAAAGATCGGCAATGTGAAAAGCGCCCTCCTGCTGCAGGCCCAGTTGCCGGCTTTTACCGTCCCGGATGACGCGCCGGCTGCCGCCCGGATTGATCTCCACGCTGAGCAGGAACGCTTCTTCGGTGGGCAGGGGCGCCAGCACGAACAGGTGCGGCAGCTCATAGCGCATGCGCGCAACGCCCAATTCGCAGCCGCGGCGCGACCTGCTCACGAAGGACTGAACCGCGTCGATGCCGTACTGCGATGCGAGTCGTTGTCCGAAGTGGCAGTCGGGGCCAAGGGTGTTCAGCATTTGAGAACGATACCGGTTTTGAAAAAGCTGCCGAAGTCGGCCGCATCACTGGGGAACGGATTCGGTGCCGGCGACCTGTTCAAGCGGCAACCAGAGCGTGAAGCGGGTTCCGGCGCTGCCGGATACCCAGTTGACGGTGCCGCCGATGGCCGTTGCGCGCTGCTGCTGGTTGCGCAGTCCCCGGCCTCTTCGAAGCAAGACCTCCTCCACGGCAAAGCCTTCGCCGTTGTCTTCGATCACCACGCAAACGCCGCGCCCGTCCATCGCGGTGCTGAAGCGGATGGTCGTGGCCCGGGTGTGACGCAGCACATTGGCCACGCACTCCTGCATGATGCGCAGGATGTGCAGTGCACTGCCGGGGTTCAGCCAGGGCAACGCAGGCACCGACTGCACTTCCCAGCGCAACGCAAGCCCGGCGCTCTCGATGCGCGGTGCCAGGCGAAAGCGCAAGGTTGCCAGTAACAGCAGCAGATCGGCATCCACGCTTTCCATCGAATCGATGGCCAGCTTCAGATCGTCCATACAGCCCTTGAGCACGCCGGAGATCTCGGTGCCGGTCATGGCGCCTTGCTCGACCGAACGGATGGCACTGATCAGTGACGACCCCAGTCCATCGTGCATGTCCTGCATCAGGCGCCGGCGCTCGGCACCCAGCATTTGCTCGTTCTCGATCGCGCGCAGCCGCTGGTAGCTTTGCTCGAGCTCGGTCTCGCGCGCCTGCAGTCGCTGCGCCAGGCCCTTGTTCAGCCGGCCCACTTCGGCGAACGCGCCCGTGTACCGCTGGAAGATGATGTACGAGAAGATGAAGAACAGGCTGATGATGGCGTAGGGTGAGGTGTACACGCTCTCCGGGCTGACCAGGTTGTTTTGCAGCAGCCCGTCATACGAAGTGAATGCGACGGCCGCCACCGCCCAGCACGCCACCAGTCGCCCTTCGGGCATCTTGGCGCGCAGTGCCTTGTGCAGGTTCACTGCAAAGATCAGCACCGCAACGGGCAGCACTGCCAGGTTGAGCAGGGGCGTGAGCAGGTAGAGACTTGGCATCGCCTTGGATGCGTGCGGCAGCGTCACGACACTGCAGGCCAGCGCCAGGGCGACCGACAAGCGGGTGAGCCAGGCCGATCGCTGCTGATGCAAGCGCTGCAAGAACAGGTGAATGAGGATGATCAGCCAGAGCAGCGAGACAACGGTGACCCATTCAAACCATTCGTCCGAAATAGGCAGGTAATCGCCGCTCACAAAATAATGGAGCGTGCGCAAGTAGGCGAGCGCCGAGATGGCAAAGAACAGCAGGTAGAGCAATTCGCGCCTCCTGCCCAGCCACACCGCGAACGCGAACGCGCCGACCGCCAGGAACGCGGCGCTGCCCATGAACGGCAACTGCACTTGCAGCAACTGGCGAACCTGGTAGCGCCAACCCAGCGAAGCTCGGTCACCCACCCATACCGTCGAAAAGCCGCTGCCGCTGCTTCGCAGACGATCGACCCGAATCAGCACCGAACTTGGAGAAGGCGTGCTCGCCGCCGCGTTCAGCGGCACAAGCAGAGGCTGGTTGTAGCCGTTGTGCACGGCACTGCCTTGCGATTGGTAGAGCAACACGCCGTCGCCGTACACCGCGATGCGGCCCAAGGTCTTCCAACGCGGTAGGTAGAGAAGGCGCGGCTGTTCCGCCGAGGGCGCCAAGCCGGCCAGGTTTATGCGATACCAATCAGTGATGGTGTTCACACCGCCTGACGGCGTGGGAACCAGTTCGCGCTCGGCCGTGTGCGGCAGGCTGACTTCCTGCCATCCGTCGACCGGCAGCCCGGCGTCCTCAATGCGTCGCGGCGGGGCTGAATAGCCCGTACCCGTGATGGACAGCAGCTCGGCCCGCGTGATGTGGACAGCGCCATCGGACTCTGGCACTGCTGCATTCGCAAAGGGCGGCTGCGCTGCGCCCGCACACAGCGGGGCTGCCACCGGCAGGGCCAGCCACAGCACCGCGAACCAATGGGCCATCCACCGGCGCTCCCCGCAGCAGGCCGTCATGGAACGCTTTCAGCTGCCGGCCAGCCGCCGGCATGCATCCCTCGAAGTGCAGCCGATGGGACACCGGGAATGAAAACGCAGCGCATCGGCCGAGTCTATGCGGCGATTGCGGCACCGCGCTTGCTGCCCATCCGCCCGGGCCAAACTACCTCCGGGAAGGCGGGCAGGTATGCGCAAGCTGGGTGAACTTCGAGAGAGCCCGCGCTGGTCGGCCTGCGCAATGCCAATTGCCGTATTCCGCACAGACAGCACGACCCGGCATTCGGCGACCGCAGCTTAAATATGCCGCCGATCGCCGCGGGGGAATCCTCGGCGCGTGAGTGGAGCCTGCGGCCCGTCCGTCAGCGAGGCTGCACAGTTGCCGCGCGCGCCGCCTACATCGGAGTTCTATATCGCCTGACGAATCGGCAAAGCAGCCGACGCCACCCTGTTTGCCATGAGCGAAGCGCTTGATCTGGTGCAATGGCCGGCATTCGTGGCCTCGGTCGCTGCAGCGTGGCTGGTCGCCTCGCTCGACAAACGCCGCCGCAACCTTGGTTTCTGGGTATTCCTTCTGAGCAACGTACTCTGGACCGTCTGGGGCATTCACACCTCGGCTATGGCGCTCATCGCGCTGCAGGCCTGCCTTGCCGTGCTCAACATCCGCGGATTGGTCAAGACGGAGCCTGGCGCAGAGGCGGGGGAGCGCGAGTGATGTGGGGCGTTGCGTTGACGAGTGGCACGCGCACACCAGGTGAGCGCCGTTGTACGTCTGCTTGGGGCCCTTCCGCGCCAGCGGCGCGACCGGCTACAGTCGGCCAAAAAGCCGATCTTCGCGGCCCGCCTCCGTTGCCCTTCTCCCGAATGGAAAACATCGCCATCACCGCCGCCTCGCTCGAGGAACTCCGCTCCGGCGAACTCGGCCGCAAGCTGCGCCACTACAACTATGGCGTCGTCGGCGAGTATCCGGAGCAGCAGTACATCCGGCTCAGCGCCAGAGATGAGAACGGCCGATTGCTCGGCGGCCTGCGAGGCTTCGTGTTTCTCTACTGGGCAAGCGCCCGCGTTTTACCGAAAGCATGGCTATGAGGAGTACGCGCGCATCGACGACTATGCACCGGGCTTCTACCTGGTCTCCATGAAGAAATCGTTGGCGCGCTGAGCAGCGTTGCGAGCTTGCTTCGGCTGCCGGTGAAGAACATCCACCCGAGTAAACTCCGCGGCTTTTCGTTTCTGCAGAGGAGCGACCTGCGATGGCTGTCTCGGACACCGGCCCTTACTTCCACGGCACGCGGGCGGACCTCCAGGTGGGCGACCTGCTCACCGCAGGGTTCCGCTCAAACTATGACGGCGACGTCGTCATGAACCACATCTACTTCACCGCTTGGCCAAAGGGCGCCGGGCTGGCCGCCGAAATGGCGAAGGGCGACGGGCGTTGCCGCGTCTACATCGTCGAGCCCACGGGCGCCTTCGAGGACGACCCCAACGTCACCGACAAGAAGTTTCCGGGCAATCCCACACGCTCGTATCGCAGCCGGGAGCCGCTTCGTATCGTCGGCGAACTCGAGACCTGGGAACCCTTTGACGCGGAGTACATCCGGCAACTCAGGGAGCGCGTACGCACAGGCATAGGAGAGATCATTAACTGAATTCCGCCTGCCGGCGCCGCGTGAGGTAGCGATCGGAAATGGACGGGGATGTTGCCGCTTTGGCGTTGCGGCTGTGCGGCCGTGCGGCCGTGCGGCCGTGCGGCCGTGCGGCAGAATTCGGCCAGAACCAGTCGTTCGAGGATCGCTCAGAATCCACCCGAAACCAGTCATTCACGAGTAGACGAGCAGCATCAAGATCAATCTCGTACGGCATCGATTTCCCCTCACCAAGAGCAACACGTTCCAATGACCGTTCGGACACATCTAGCCTCAATGGAGCGTCGTGTGATTGCGTTTGCCGTCGACTTCTTGATACTGCTTGCGGTGGTACTTGTTTTGACCGTGGCCATAGAAGGTCGTTCATACGCAGCCACTATCACGATGATGGTGGCACTCTTGCTCTTTGTCGCATATCACTGGGCCGGACTCTCCAACAGAAACTACGCAATTGGCCGAGTGATCACTTCCATCACCGTGATCTCGCTGAAATCTGGCCCGGAACTCTCCGCCCTGCAGCGCATAGCAAGACCCAGCATAAGACTGCTCTGGCTTCTGACAGGAGGGCTAGCAGCTGGCTTCACTCGCCAGCCTATGTTTCTCTTTCTTCCCCTTGTCATCGACACGGTCCTTCTGTCTTTTCACCCACTGCGTCAGACCGTGACGGACATGGTGTGCAGTACAACAGTGGTGAATTCGCCGCCGCTACAACCTCACCGCGCGCCGGCTGGTCCAATGTTCAGTCAGGATGATGCCGAATTCGGACCCAAGCCTCGCAAGCATTTTTCTTCACTGGTTGGACCGAGTAGCGGAAGATGAAGAACGCTGACACGGATCGCGTATCTGCGCTCGTCGGCAAAGACGTCTGACGGCGGCGGGCCTTTCATCATGAGCACACGATCACGCATTGGAATCGCCTTGCTGCTGACAGCAGCCTTCATCACTGCTGGCCTGTGGCTGGGCCGCGAGCTGTCAATCGATAGCTGCTTGGATCGCGGGGGCAGTTGGAGTCATGAGCAGTCCGAGTGCTTCATGTCGAAGCCGTAAGACTGGGTACGGCCAAATCCCGTCTTTCGCCGCCGACCTCCAATTCGTCGCACAGCACTCACTCCCCCTGTACCGCCGGGCCCGCTGGTAGTATTCCACATTGTAAAAAATCCTTACGGAGGGGTAGATGGCGGCAGGATTGGGGCAACGGAACGCTCGAATAGGAGAGCCTTCGTTTGGGCTGTGCATCGCGCTTTGTGTGGCTGCCTTAGCCGCGGGGTGCGCCACAAGTGGACGCGACAGCGCCAGCGAATCCACCATGGTCGGCCGGTGGTCGATTGTTTCCAAGGGATGCGCCGAGCAGTATGAGTTTCGCGCTGACGGAACCTTTTCCAGCGCGAGCAGAAACGAGCGTCTTGACGGCCGGTACTCAGTTCAGGAGATTGCGGGGCGGCCTGCTTCCGCAAAGGTTGCACGCAGCATCGAGAAGGACAACCTTGGCATGGACTGTGCCGGGTCTTCTCAGAACGACACAGGCCGTCAGGACGTCCGTTTCATAGTCTTAGACACTTCAAAGAACCGAACGCAGGTATGCGGAACGGATGCCGCAACGGGTTGCTACGGTCCCCTCATTCGACAAGTATCACCTGCGGTCTCAGCCTCGGTTAGTTCGCCCACAGATGTTGCCGGCGGGACCGTCCCTCAACAGCGCACGACCGAGTTCGTGCGGGTAGACCTTGACCGTGGGGTGCACGTCGATGTGCCGGACGCTTGGTTGCCAGCCGACCCAAAACTGCGAGGTGCGTACATGGCCCGACGAACGGCCAGCGGCGGATACGTAGGCCTCATTGCCCGTAGGGAACTGAGCACCGCCTCGCTACTGGAGGTCGAAGCGTCTAAGGCAACTTACGGACCACGCCTGCTCATCTCGAGCAAGTCTCCGCCTACTGTCAAAACGCGAACCGTGGTCGATGCGAACGAGTCAGACCTTCGCCTTTTCACGTCGATGGCCGAGAAAGCATCGCGGGACATGGTTGCTTCCGGCGGCCAGCAGTTGCTTGAGGTACGACCGCTTCAAAAAACAACGCTGGGGGGACGGCCGGCGCTCTTTTTCGAGGCAATACACACCACAAAGGAAGGGCGGAATATGGTGGTGCGCCAGTATTTGGTTCCGACAGACGAGCAGGAATTGCGGTTCACATTCCATGTTGCAGTCGACGACCAAAGGTCGCTCTTGCCGCTGATCGAACGGGTTGAGAGTTCAGTCACTATTGACCGATAGAGCAACAGTTCGAGGACGCGGTCACAACGCTGACCTTTCCGGCCATCTGGCGCCGTTCGGCCAAGAGCGGTCCTTCGGGCGTGTAGAAAAGCGGGGTCCCAAAATTATTCTTCTGGCTATGTCATCCCAGTTCATGGTACGGCTGGATACGGCGCGAGCGCATCGGTTAACTCGGGGCTATTCAGTCAGCGGTCGGCTGCACACAACATGGAGGGGTCGAAATGACTAGGAGGACCAAGGAGCAACGGCGCAAGAAGAGGAAGGAAAAAGAGTTGCAGCATCAGAGGCAACGGCAGGCGGAGCGAGGAGAACGTCTTGCTCCTTGGGAGGCCCCCAAGATGAAACTGTTCCAGCTGCCGCAGTTGCTCAAAGATGACGTGCCTCTTGAGAAGCGACTCGATCTCATTCGGACGATCGGGAAGGACGCGAGGGAAAAGTTTGCTGCCCTCTACCCGCAAACCACCAAATGGGTCACCGAGTACGACCCCGTCTACCTGCTTTCGATGTGTGCCTTCTACCTGATCGCGTACCCGGAGGGAACTGATCGCGAGGCAACTGGAGAGCTTGAGTTCCATCACCACTACTTAGAATTGCTCCAAGCATTCGCTCTTTGTCAGCCTAGAAGCTATGCCATGCAGCCGCTGAGAGAGCAGCTCCTCGTGCTTAAGGCCCACATGCAGGAGGTTGGCGAGCACATGGCGCTTCGGAGTCTAGAAATACCGGAGCGTCTGACATCTGATAAAGAGATCAGCGCTTACCAGCTTCGGACCGAAATGATGGCCCAGACCACGGCGGTTCGGAACTGGGCCTATATGCACCAGATGACAAAGGTCTTGCTTGACCTTGCCCATTCAATAGAACCTGCATTTCAGGCTGCCTATGGAGTAGCACCGCACCGGTTCTTCAGCATGCTGCTGCAGATCACCGAAGAGGCGCAAGATCGGCTCAACGCCCATATGACAAAGATGCGGGAATGCGCGGCGAAGCGTGATTACCGCACGATGATCGTGGCATACAACGACGCGTTCCCTGAGAACATGCCGATCACTGAGGAGCAGGCGGCATGGATGTGGAAGACAGCTGGTAAGAAGCGGCGGAACCTGCTGTCGATGCTGCTGATGCATGCTGATCTCAAGCTCGAACGCGTCTACTCGTTTTCGCTCGACCGGGCGCTTGAACTTGTCGGCGAGGGGACAGAAAAGGCAGCGTTGCAAGCTCTGTTGGAGAAGATCTCGTTTCGCTTCGGTGACCTTGCCGACGCGAACAAAGAGCATTTTGTGCTCTCAAATCCCGTACTTGATCGCCCATTTATCAGTCTTGGAGATGGGGTCTACTTCTCTGCGGTTTGGGGCGTGTTGCCCCACCTGTTGCTCGACATCCTGGAAGATCTCGTGTGGGAAGACAAAGGCCTGCGAGATCTGTACACAAAGTCAAAGGCGCTCTACCTCGAGGATGAGCTCGAGCGAATCGTCCGAGCAGGCTTTCCAAACGGCCAGGTGTTCACGGGCAGCACCTGGCAAAACAGCGCTGGAGTAACCTACGAGAACGATCTGACCGTGGTCGTTGACTCGTTCGCCATCGTCTTTGAAGCCAAGTCTGCTTCCGTAAGCGACCCGGCCAGGCGCGGAGCTCCGTCGCGGCTGGCAGAGACGTTGAGGGAATTGATCGAGTCGCCTTCAGAGCAAGCACTTCGTTTCATAGACCGACTGAAGAGCGAACCCGGCATCCACGAGTTCAGGACCAAGAGAGGTGTGGTGAACGAGATCAATAGCGGGGCGATCAAGCACTACATACCGATCGGTGTGACGCTTTCGCATCTGGGATTGATTGCGAGCAACCTTAAAAAGCTGATCGCTGCCGGCATCGTCGACAAGAAGTTGGAGGATCTGGCGCCGTCAATCAGCATCACTGATCTTGAGTCGGTCTTCGAGCTGCTTACACGCGAAGTAGAGAAGGTGCACTACTTGGCCCGCCGGCGTGAGTTCGAGGCGCATATGAACTACGAAGGAGATGAGCTTGACTTGCTTGGCTTCTACTTGGAAAACGGCTTCAACATCGGGGACACGGAGTACAGCCAAGACCTCGTTTTAAACATGGTGTTGAAGTCCAAAGAGTTGGACCCGTACTTCATCGGATCTCGCGAAGGGCATCCTGTCCCGAAGCCCCGTCTTGCGATGACCCATTGGTGGGACGCGATCCTGAATCGGGTGAACGAGGCAAAGTTCGAAGGCTGGCTTGAGACCGGCTTCATTTTGCTCAACACGACAAGGGAGGATCAGGCGAAGTTCGAGGTGGAGTTCAAAAAACTGGCAAGGCAGGTCCAGGAGGGCACGGCAAGTCGACCTCACAACTGGTTAATCTGGGCGTCAGGGCCTAAGCGACGACGCTACGTTGTCGTTGGCTATCCCTATGTCGTGGATGACAAGGAGCAGAGAAATTCCATACTTGGTGAGGCAATCGAAAGCGTTGCCAATGCGGATGCGCGCGGTGTCGCGGCCATCGGTGTGAACATGAAGCACCCGCAATACCCGTATGACGTCCTAGCACGGCGTGCTGCAACTAACTTGTTTGACACATTGACGTTGGACGCAAGGGCTGTCTCGTCGGAGCAGGCGAGGGTTTGACAAGCCTGTCACCGAGGGTTCCCTGTTGTGCTGCGCGAGGACTTTCAGAAGCCGCTGACGACACCCCATACGGATTGGTAAACGGGGCTCGGGATACTTGAATCGCCCAGCAGTCGCGGAGGCCAGCTGGTTCAACTCAGGTGCTGGTCGTTAGGCGGCGGGCACGGTAGCAGGACCCTCGACACTGGTCGTTATGACCATGAGGCGGCCAAGCGCGTCCGCGATTATTCAATGCTACATACCGTGAATTCAGTTCCGGACTGCGGACGAAGGGAACCGCTGCAAAGGAGGCGTTCAAGACGTTCAAGCGACTGACCGCTTCGGGCCCGAAGCCGTCATCTGGCTTGCTCGAAAGCAGTCATTCGTTGGGGCCGCAATGTGAGGTCAGACACCAGGGCTGGCGGATGGCTTCCAGACGTTCGTACGTGGCACGTAGTTCTCATATCCAGTCCCATCATCAACGCCGACGACCTGATGGCCGAAACACTCAACCAGCGCAACAAGACTGCCGGTGCCGCCGTATGGGTAGCCATGGGGATTGAACTCCAACACATGCCGTGTCGCTCGCGGTTGGATTGCAATGAGGTCGTAGTCCCCATTCCAGAGTGCATCAAGCATAGAAGCAAAATCCCACTGTGGAATCAGCATCTCAGGGGAATGCCACTTCGGAAGCGGAGTGGAGAACCAGTATTCGTTCCACTCAGCCACTTCTTCTGGGGTCAGGTTCGAAAAGTAGGAGCGTTCACCATCGGTCAGAAAGGCCAATAGTTGCGGCTCATCGGCGAGCTCATCGCTATCCTTCGCAGCCTTCACGAGGTCAAAGAATTCCGTCAGTCGCTGTAAGGACTTCTCGCCATTCGACTCGAATTCAACTCGGCAGTAAACCGGGCTGTCTCCATCGGCCGTGGCCTCTACAACCTTTGCTGAAGGCAGGATGGCGTGTGCTGGCGAGGCCGCCACGCGTTTTTTGAAGGGCCACATATAGGGGTCGAAAGTTGAGCGACGGAGCCACGGACCGGTTTTGGCCGAATTTGCCGCGGCGACGAGTAACCACGCTTGGCCGAGTCTGGCTTGAAATCACGGCGATCTTTGAAACAGAACTGCGCGCTTCACCTGCTGGTCGCCGACGGTCGCCCGAACAATCTCTACGGCGTTTCGTAGGCGACGGCGGCTCCGTTCCTGCTGTTCGTCACTCATGTCGCTCCCAATCCAGAGGATGGACTGCCATCCTTTTTCGGAGATCGGAGCGTTGTTTATGACAGACCAGAAAGCAAGATTTAGCGCCTTGTCTGACTCATCAGTTCTAGCACCCTTTTCACATTGAGCTCAGTCACATTTCCAAGCACAAAGATGTCGACGAAGTACTTCTCTTCTCCGGATGGAGGATGAGCAACTAGTGCTCTTTCGATTGCAGCCAACTCGACATCCACTGTTTTCTCCTGTTGCGGTGAACTGCAATCGGTTCGGCGACGTCCAAGTCGCTCACGTTTTCGGGATCTCATCCGCGGCGCGAACGTCTGGTGACAGGTGAATTCTGCGCCACGACCGCCCGACCGTCCGCTCCTGGCCGCATTCTGCCTTTCCCTTGTGGCCTGGATTCACGGCTTGGTGGCCACCGCGCGCTGAACAGCATGAATCCATCGTTCCCCCTGCTGGCCCGTTGCCGCATCGCCCGTTTGGACAAAGCCGGCCTTTTGGAGCACGCGCCGAGAGGCTCCGTTGGCCGGGTTGATGAACGCCAATACCGCCACGCGCGCCGTGGCGAGTTCAGCGGTGATCGCTGTTACGGCTTCGGTGGCTACGCCTCTTCCTTCGAATTCGCGGCGCACGACATAGATTAGTTCGAGTTCGTCGCCGGAGGTCTTCGCCGTTGTCTTGCACTCGATATGCGCGACCAGTCTGCCATCCGAGGCCTCGGTTACTGCCCACGCGCGCGCTGCCGGCTGAGTAGCCGAACAACGATGGACGAAGCTGTCAAAAAGAAGGTCACCCTTGGGCAGATCGGGGAAGGAGCGGCTCAGGAATGCCTCGATGGCGGCTTCCTCCATCCACGCGAGGAATGAGTCGCGCAAGGTGGGCTGGTAGGGCCTGAGTACCAGTCGTTCCGTTCGAAGGACCTGCATTAGTGGGTTGCTCGGGAAGTTCTGCTTCTGGCCGACTGTAGCCGGTCGCGCTACCGTCGCGAAGGGCCCCTACCGGCCGTGTCCGGCTCCCAAAGCAGCCCATCTAGAACATCGAATTTGTTCCGCACCGACGATAGGTGTTTTAGGCGTTCACAACGTATGTGCCTGCAGCATGGTCGCCGAGGCGTCTGTTTTCACGGCCGAGGGCAAATAGCCAATCAATGAAGCCCAGTCCATTAAACGCGTTGCGGACTAGAGAGCGAGGCAGGCTGCATGAGTCACCTGTAGCCCTCTCCAAAACCTTGATCTTGAGGAGTCGCTTCCCGAAGCTTTGACCGTTCAGGCCATCCTTGAAAAACAAGTATGTCAAGGCTACCCCGATGGATGCGTATGCAACCAAATCAGAGAAGGTCTTCGGGGTGTACAGATATATTGGGAAGTTCACACCGAACAGCACGAAGAAGAGTCCAGCATAGTCGAGTGTCGCAGCTACAAATCGCCTCCACAGCGGAGCCAGCAATGACTGGTCGAGCGGGCGCAGCGCAGAGGCGCTGGCAGGCACTGTAGAAAAAGAGTGCGCAACATCCCGCGACGCCAATTCAGCTTCGAGCACGACCTTGGCCTCAGGCGTCAGGTCAGTCGAGCGAAGACGGATCAACTCGTCGGATTCAAGGCGGTCGTAGTGTTGCCTGAGATATGCGGCGTCCATGTTTCCCTCTGTCAATTCGGATTTTTGTATGCCGACGCCAAAAGACGGCACTTAGTCGATTGTTATCTAAGACTCGGTCAGCGCGCACGCGCTTTCGAGGGCCGAGGCCGACAGGCCGCTTTTGCCCGAATGTAGTCGACGCCCTTGAGGGCCGCGTGAGGCCTGGAGGCGTCCTTGGAAAACGACCTCATGAAGACTGAGACATCGCCTCAAGTAACTCGAACGGGGGCAGAAAAGAGGCAATTAAGCCTGAGACACCGTCACCGGGCCGTTCAGCGTTTCCGCATGCGGCACTGTTCTCGACTAGCCGCCTGAACTGAAAGACTTGGTTTGGATGAGCGGTTCTGGCTGCATCTGCCTTTGCCTCCAGGGAGCGAAAGAACCGGTCTAGTTCCGCGGGCTCAGGTTCCCGGTCGGCGGGGCTTACGAAGCATGGGCGTGACGGCCGGTGCCGAGCCCACCTGGATCTCGCCTATCACCTCGAAACCATGATGCTGGTAGAACGGAATGTTCTGCGGCTTCGAAGCCTCGAGATATGCCAGCGATTGCTCCTGATCGCAGCGGGCGAGAGCGTGACGCATCAACGCCGCACCGATGCCTTTTCCCTGCGCGTTTGGCTCGACGCCAATCTGCGGCAAGTACCAATGCGCTTCTCGAGGATGCGACTGTTCCATCTTCTCGAAGGTGGCCAGCAGATCGTCCATGTGTTCAGGCTTTGCTGTGTCACGGAACACCTTTTCGAGAGCCTGGCCGTTCGGCTCCACGCCGGGAGGCAGCCAGAGTGCAGCGCCGCAGAAGTCCACCGACACATAGGCCGAGCCATGCTGAAAACTGCTGCCTGCGAACGCACCAGTGGCCACTGGCATGGCCAAGAGATAGTCGTGCGGCGAAGGCCAGGCGAACCGCGCAGGCGGGTCTGTGAGGAATGCAGCCACGATCGCTGAGACGGCGCGCGGAACTTCGTCAGACGTGGCACTGCGGATCTCAATCGAGGGCTGGATCATTTCATGCTCCTCATGTGAAAACGGAAGGCTTCACTCTTGCCGAAGACTTGGGTTGTCGTGCATATGGTAGGCCTCGCGCTGGATTGCCGCAGGGATATGGGTCACAGCGTCGTGGTCCCAAGCACCCTTTCTAGAGACAATGAACCCGCTCGAAACCGACCATGAGGGGATCAAGATGTCAGCCGACAACTGGTGGAAGTGCGGAATCGTCTATCAGGTCTACCCGCGTTCGTTCCAGGACAGCAACGGCGATGGCGTCGGAGACCTGGACGGAATTCGCGCCCGGCTGGATCATCTGGTCTCGCTCGGCGTCGATGCGGTCTGGATTTCGCCGATCTATCCCTCGCCGATGGCCGACTTCGGGTACGACATCTCCGATTTTTGCGACGTCGATCCGCGCTTCGGGACGCTGGACGGCTTCGATGCGCTGCTGCAGGAGGCGCACGCGATAGGGATCAAGATCATCCTGGACTTTGTGCCCAACCACACATCGGACCGTCATCCGTGGTTTGTACAGAGCCGCAGCGCGCGCAGCGATGCGCGACGCGACTGGTATATCTGGCGCGACCCGGCGCCGGGCGGCGGGCCGCCCAACAACTGGCTCAGCAATTTTGGCGGGCCGGCCTGGGCTTTCGATCCGGCCACCGGCCAGTACTACGCCCATTCGTTCCTGAAGGAGCAGCCCGACCTCAACTGGCGCAACCCCGAAGTGCGGGCCGCGATGTACGAGGTGCTGCGCTTCTGGCTTCGGCGCGGCGTCGATGGATTCCGCGTCGACGTGCTCTCTCAAATCATCAAGGACGCGGCGTTCCGCGACAACCCGCCGAATCCGGACTTCGTGGAGGGCCAAGACCCATTCTTTCGCTGGTTGATGCTCTACAACACGGACCTGCCGGAGGTGCAGCCGATCGTGGCCGAGATGCGCCGGGTGGTCGACGCGTTCAGCGACACACGCTCGTCGCGCGTGCTGATTGGCGAGCTCTACCTGCCGCTCACGCGCCTGGTCGCCTACTACGGACTCAACGCCGAAGGTGTGCTCGAAGGCGTGCAACTGCCCTTCAACTTTCAGCTGATTGCGACCGAGTGGCAGGCGGCGCGCATCGACCGCCTGGTGCGCGATTACGAAGCCGCCCTGCCCGCGGGCGCTCAGCCGAACTGGGTGCTGGGCAACCACGACAGATCCCGCATTGCGAGCCGCGTCGGGCCGCAGATGGCGCGGCTCGCGGCCATGCTGCTGCTCACGCTGCGCGGCACGCCAACGCTCTACTACGGCGACGAGATCGGCATGACGGACGTTCCCATTCCCGCCGATGGAGTGCAGGACCCGTTCGAGAAGAACAAACCCGGCATGGGGCTGGGCCGCGACCCGGAGCGAACACCCATGCAATGGAGCGCCAGAGAGCACGCAGGGTTCACGACCGCTACGCCGTGGCTGCGCCTGGCGGCCGATTGGCCCACGAACAATGTGGAAGCGCAATCACGCGACGCAGGGTCGATGCTGACGCTCTACCGCCGCCTCATCGCGTTGCGCCGCAGGCAGCCTGCGCTGAACCGGGGCAACTATGAAGCGCTCGATGCCGGGGATGATGTGCTCGCCTATGTGCGCAGCTTCGAAGGACAGCGGCTGCTGGTGCTCTTGAACTTTGGCGCCGCACCGGCGCCGATCTCGCCGGCGTTGATGCCGCGCCAGCCGATCGTGCTGGCATCGACCGATCCTGCGCGCGCGGAGTTCATCAAGGGGCCTCTGGTGCTGGCGCCTTGCGAAGGCGTCGTTGTCGGCACCGTGAACGTCAAGGGCCCCGACGCACGATGAGCAATCAAGGCTTGCCGGTCTATATCTCGACGTAGCTGCGCGCGTGCCAACGCACGCGCACGGGCCACTTCGCGTCGGCGATGGTTTCCGAATTCACGTCCTTGCCGCTGCCGTAGTTGATCTGCCGGTCGGGGCGCCTGTTGAGGCCAATCAGCAGCACGATTCGGCTGCCCGCCGCTAACCTGCACGCCGTCACGCGTTCGGCGGTGAACGCAAGCAGCTGACGCTCGCCGGCCCGAAGAAGCCTGCGACGCACGCGATTGGCTGCGTAGCTGGCGCGGAAGTCGTAGGGATCGAACAGCAGTCGGTACTCGCCGCTTGCCGTCTGCTCGTACACCGAGACGTTGAAGTCCACGTCCTGGCGCGAGGGCGTGATGTCGAACACGCCGCGCAGGCTACCGACGATTTCGGTGTCCTGCGGGAGCGGATCACTGGCAAAGCTGATGCTGTTGCGCGTTGGCAGCTGGTTCGCGCGCAGCGCGTCCGGCCACGGGATGCGCACGTCGCGTCGATCGGCCAGATCGACCGAAAGCCGCGCGCTGCCACCGCCTTCGGACGGCGACGGCAACAGGCGGCGCGGGTCGTCGCGCTCGCGGGTGTCGAGGTAAAGGCGTAGCGGGGTGCGCTTCGGCGCGTCCAGCGTCGGCACATGGCGCCACTGGTCCGCGCCCATCACCTGGTAGTTGACGCGGTCCGTCAGCAGAGAAGGCTTGTTCGCGCCCTTCAGGATGTGGTCGAACCATTGCAAGCGCAGTTCGGGCAGGTCGACGCGTGCGACGGGGTCCAGCGTGTAGCCGCGCAGCGTCGGTGCCGTGCCGAGCCTAATCGAGGCCGCGTCGTAGGGGCCGAGCAGCAGCGTCGCATCGGCCTGCGGCCGGTTGCGAAGATGCTCTTGGTGGAAGTAGAGCGCGCCGGCGTCTGCGCCGTAGTAGCCGGCAAAGCTGAGCACCGGGATGTCGATGCTCGCAAACTGCTTCGCTGACGGCAGGAACTTCTGCCAGTAGCGATCATGACTGGGGTGCGTCAGCCAGGTGCGGATCAGCCTGTTGCGCTTGCCAATCAGGACGCGGTCGATGTCCCAGTAAGGGCGATTGCCTCGATACCACCGCGCGTCGAGCGCCTGCCATGTCGCGTCCGGGTCGGCGTCTGCGCCGGCCCGCAGCGGTTCGGCATTCGCATGCTCCTGTGCCCAGCGGACCATGGCGTTGCGGAAGATTTGCCCGGCCTTCGGAAAGTCGATGCCCGGCGCCATCGGCGCGATGGTGGCGATGGCCTTGAGGGCGGCCGGTCTCAAGCGGGCGGCGGCCCAGGCGGCGTAGCCGGAGTAGCCGTCGCCGAGCATGCAGACGCGGCCGTCGCTCCACGCCTGCTCGGCAATCCAGTCGATGACGGCCGCGGCGTCTTCGCCGTCGCGGATAAACGGCCACACGGCGCCCTTGCTGTCGGGCGTGCGTCCGCGCACGTACGCCGTGACGCCGACGTAGCCTCTGGCGGCGCTGCGCTGGGCGTCGTCTTCGGCCGGATCGAGCGTGAAGCGCAGCAGCGTCGGCAGGGCGCCTACTGCGTCATTGGTTCGGCCGGGCCGAACCACGCTCGCGAAGATGACACCCCCGCGGACGGGAATCCTGAGGTCGGCCTCCGTCACGTAGCGGTTGCGGTTTTCCGCCGCCAACAGTTCGGGCAGAAGCGCGCCGAAGCTGCGGCGCGACTCGTACGAATGCCAGGTCCGCACGAGCGCCAGGGCATCGGCCTGCGGAAGGCTGCCCTTCGCGCGCCAGAGGTCGAAAGCCCGGCGCAGTGGCTCTGCATACACCGCCGCCGGAATTTCGAGCCGCGCCATGATGGCCTGGGCTTGCGCATTGTCGAGCGGCGACACAAGTTCCCGGAATGCGCGCGCGTAGGCTTCGGCAAAGCCGAGGCGCTCGTTCGCTTCGAGTGCGCGCGCACGCGCATAGATGCCGTCGAGGATCGCACGCTGCACCAGGTCGTCGAACGGCTTGCCCTGGCGGCGGGTGCGCAGGGCCCGGCTGCTGTCGGAGGCTGCACGGTAAGTGCCGCTGACGATCTGCAGGGCGGTCAGGTTGGCCAGGAAGACGTCGGTGTCTGCGTCCTGGTACACCGGCAGGATGCGCTGGGCCAGATCGCGCATCAGGTCCGCCGCGGTGGCATCCTCAGGATCGCGCGGTGGCTTGAAGCCGAAATCCGCCGCCCAGCTCCACGCGGGCAGCGCAAGAAGCAGCCGCATGAGAGCGCGACGGACTCGATTGACGGTCGACCCAGGGAATCTCATGGTCGCTGCTCCTCGGGCACACCGTTCGGCGGTGCCTTGACCAGATGCGCCACCTGCGTGAACAGCCGGTCGTGCGCTTGTCCGGCCGAGCCTATGTGGACAATGCCCGTGTGCGCGAGCTTGCCTAGAACATCGATGATGAGCTCGAGCGTGTCGTCGTCGAACGCGCCAAAGGCTTCGTCCATCACCAGCCAGGACGGTGCCTGCAGCGCCACCCGGGCGAAGCCCAGGCGCAACTGCTCGTCCATGCTGAGTTCGCGCTCCCAGCGGGCTGTCTTGTTCAGCAATGGTTCCAGGCGCTGGAGGCCCACACTCGCCAGTGCGGCCACCATGGCTTCTCTGGGGTAGCTCGACGGTTCCATCGCATACGACAGCACTTCGGCGAGCGTGCCGCGTGGAATGTAGGGCGTGCCGCGCGGCATGTAGTGGATCGTCTCGCCGGCGGGCCGGCGTACGGTGCCGGAGCCCCAGGGCCAAAGGCCCGCGAGCGCCCGGAACAGCAAGGTCTTCTCGGTGCCCGGTGTGCCGAGAATCAAGACGCGTTGGCCGCGGTGCACGACGAGTTCCGGGGCGTCCAGCCGGTCGTGGCCGCTCCAGGAGCGAACCTCGAGCGCTTCGATCGCGAGCGCCTCGGCTTCGCCCTCCTCATAGGCGATGCGGCTGCCGCCTGCTTGTGCCTCCAGATCGGACGCCAGCATCCGGCGCAGGTCGGCGACCCGCAGCAGCGTGGCGCGCCAGTCGGCAATGATGCTGAAGTTGTCGACAAACCAGCGCAGCGACGACTGAGCCTGCGTGAAGGCCGCGGCGGCCATCATCAAGCCGCCGAACGAAACCTTGCCCGAGAAGTAGAGGGGTGCGGCCACCAGCGTCGGCGCGATGATGGTGACCCAGCCGAAGCCCGCGGTGACCCAGGTCAGGTTGGTCAGCCCGAGCACCACGCGAGACGTAGCGCGCAAGACGTCGCCGAAATGCATGGCGACGCGGCGCTTCTCGTCGGCCTCGCCGCCCGCCAGGGAGATGCCGTCGAGATGCTCGTTGATGCGCGTCAGCGAAAAGCGCAATTCGCCTTCACGCGCGTAGCGCTCGGCGTTGCGCGAGATCAGGCCGTTGCCGACCCAGTAAGTGACCAGCGAACCGGCGACCGCATAAGCGATGGCCGCCCACAACATGAAGCCCGGCAGCACGTGGTCCTTGCCATCGAAAAAGAGGCTGAAGTCCTTGGAGAGGACCCACAGCACACTCGCAAAGCTGCCGAACAGCATCGCTGCCTGCAGCAGACCCACGCCGAGGGCGACCGAGAGATCGCACAGCTTCAGCGTGTCGTCGTGCATGCGCTGATCGGGGTGGGCCCCCATCGGGCCGCTGGCCTGGAGCCAGAATGCCCGGCGGGGCTGCAGCCACAGCCCCACCAGGTCACTGACCACGGCCTCGCGCAGCTTCAGCTGCAAGGTTTCGCCCAGCCACCTCTGCGCGACATTCAAGACCAGCAGCACGCCCGCAATGATCGCGAAGACGCCTACCTGCACCATGAATTCGCTCAGGTCGCGACGCGAGATTGCATCGTAGAACGGCTTGTTCCAGCTGTTGAGCTCGATCTGCCCATACGCCGTGAGCGCAACGACCACCACGATCGCGGCCATCAGCGCGACAAGCGTCTTTGCGACCGGGGACACGCGCAAGGCGCCGAGCAACTCGCTGACCTGACGGAAGAAGCCGGTCCTTGCAGCCGGCTCGACACGGTTCTTCGGCCTCGCGCTCATCGCCTACCGCGGCGCCTCGCAAGCGGCGGCCGCGCTGCGGCGCGCCGAGACACAGGAAATGAATGCGGCGTGGCTCCAGGCGAGTTGCTTGGCCGAGGTCTGCGCACCGCTGTGCTGGTCGAACTGCTCCGACAGGTCACCGCCGGCCGGCGTGTACGCGCGCACGGTGGCGAGGTAGGCGTCGCCGCGTTCGAACCAATGGCGTGCATCGGCGCCCGTCGCCGCTGCGGCGCGGAAGCAGAACTCGGCGGCGCCGAGGGTTGAGAAGTAGTACGCGCCGCCCGAGTAGTACACGTCGCCTTCATACCGGCCCATTGCCGCGCCACGGCCTGCGGCGCGGCCGTGGTTGATGGGATAGGCCGCGTCGAACAGTGCGTCGAGGCGCATCAGCGTGGACTGCATGCGCGGATCGGCCGGTCCATGGGCGGCCTCGGTGCCAAGGCTGTGGATCGCCGACAGGATCACCGCGATGTCCAGCGCCTTCGGACTGGGCTGGCCGTCCGCCAGCACGCGTGAGCGGTAGTAGCCGCGCGTCGCGTCGCGATCACCTGGCCGTTCATCTCTTTCGTCGACCCAGTAGCCATCGAGGAGGCGCAGCACGGCCTGCGACTCTTCCCGGCAGCGCTGCGCCTTTGCCGTGTCGCCCAAGCCCTCCAGCCATGCCGCGCCTTCGGCCAACGCGGCCCCTGCAACGCGCAGCGTGTAGTAGTGGTGGCCGAGTTCCTCTTCCCAGATGTCGTAGGACGGCTCGCGCCAATAACGCAGCGTGAAGTCGAGATCGAAGCGGATCAGCTTGGAAACCTCCGCCAGCAGCGGTGCGTCGAGGTGCCCGCCGGCTGCCCAGCGCAGCAGGGCCAGCGCGCGCAGCGGCGCACCGTCATGCTGGGGCCGATTCCATCGGCAGACGTCGAGCGTGCCGTCGGGGTTCACCCGCGTCTCGGCGGTCACCAGGTCGCCGAAAGCTTTCGCAAGGTCATCGTCTTCGCGCAGGTACTGCAGGAGCTCGGGGGCCACACACGCGCTGCGGTCCTCCACCGCGGCAGCCGCCCGGCCGTCGAGGCGGTTCAACTCCAGGCTGAAATGGGTGAAGTCGCGCAGGTGCTGCAATGCTTCGTCTCCGACGCACCCTTCGGAGTAGAGCAGGCGCAGTGCATCGATGACGACCGCGGAATCGCGGAACCAATGAAAGAAGTAGTCGGGGTCCGGGTTGTAGTCGGCGAGGACAGGCGAGGCGACGATGGCGCCGGCCATCGGCCGCACGGTCTGGCCGAAGCCCGGCCGATGCTTGACGATCGAGACCGGCGAGATGCTGGACAGCATCGCGCTCGCCGAGTGGCGCAGCTGGGTTTCGAGCCAGGGCTCAAAAGCCGGATCTTGCGGGCTCGCCACGCTGAAGGTCACGGTTCGCGCGACCCCAGATGCGGGCTGCTGAAGTCCAGGGCGCGCAGCCCGGCCTGCACTTCGGGCACACTCATGAACAGTTTCCAAAGAAGGCCCGTGCGATGGTTCTCCATCATCACGACGATCGGGCCCTGGTCGATCGCAAGATAGGTGTCTGCGAACCACCCTCGCTGCTCGCAGAACGCATCGACGAAGCCATAGTCTCTCCACAGCCGCTCGCCATGCGCGGTGAGGAAATGCCGCAGCACCTGCATCACCTCGGCAGGCGCGTACGGCAGGCTGGCCAGTGCGGCCGTCGGCGAGATGGTGCCGTTGTCGTTGTTCGGATCGTGCGCAAGGTAGCCGTCGGGGTCGTCGCTCGCCGTCAGGCCCCAGCACGATTCGCCGTAGCCCCGATAGCCCCGCGGATTGGCAACGCAGTGGGCGCGGTTGATCTGCACGTGGCGGCTGTTGAGATCCCAATAGTCGGCGTAGCGATCCTTCAGGCCGCGTGGATCGAGCCCGCAGAACGAGTAGTGCGCAAAGAACAGCGGGCCGGCGTTCGGCGGGCCCAGCGGCAGTTCGATGCCCTGGTACGAGCGGCCATTGAGGAAGTCGGGCCCAGAGGCGTAGCCGCGGTGGTAGACCTTCGGATCGATCGCATGGCGTGGTGCGGCCGCCGCCAGAAAGTACGTGATGAGGCACTCGTTCCAGCCGTGCACCTGATGGTTCATGGCCCAGCCGTGGTTCGGGCTCCAGTGCCAATACAGCACATCCTGTCCGCCCTGGGTGAACCAGTTCCATTCGACCTCATGCCACAGCGTGTCGAAGTCGGCGCGCAAACGGCGCGCCGTGGCCGTGTCCTCGCTGAAATACTGGCGCGCACACAGCAGGCCCATGCAAAGGAACGAGGTCTCGACCAGATCGCCCGCGTCGTCGTTGGGGCTCATCGGGATCGTCGCGCCGCTCGCCCCGTCCATGAAGTGCGGGAACGCGCCGTGGTAGCGCTTGGCGCGCAAGAGCGCGTCCCGCATGCGCCCCAGGCGCTCCAGCGCTGCGTCCCGCGTGACCCAGCCGCGCTCCACCGCGACGATCAAGGCCATGATGCCGAAGCCGGTGCCGCCGATGGCGACCCTTTCGTCCGCTAGGTCTTCGCCCGTGGCGCTGACGAGCGTGCGGCGATCAAGCGCCAAGCCACTGGCGGCATCCGCACCGTCCCAGAAATAGCGGAAGGTCTGCCGCTGCACGGCGTCGATCAAGGCTTCATCGGGCAGGGCTGCCAGTGCCCTCGGGTTCCTGTCATCCTTCAGCACGAACGGCTCCTTTCGTTGTCGTCTCGGTAACACGTTTGGTTTCACTGAATTGTCGGCAGCGCAACGCGGCCGAGGGCTCTCTGCCCGCAGCATGCCATCATTAAGGCCCTTGGGTTCTATTCGAAATCCCTGATGAGCCGCATTGACTCCCTCATGGCCCGGATGACGCTAGCCGAAAAGCTGGGCCAACTGACGATGACTGCCTCCAGCTACACGGTCACCGGGCCGGTGCTCGCGGGAGACTCCACGCAGTCGATCATCGACGGTACGGTCGGCAATCTGCTGAACATGGTCGGCGCTGGTCCCACCCACGAAATGCAGCGGCTGGCCGTCGAGAAGTCACGGCTCGGCATTCCACTGCTGATCGGCCTGGACATCATTCATGGCCATCGCACGCTCTTTCCGATTCCGCTTGCAGAGGCCGGCACCTTCGACGAAGACCTCTGGGAACGCACGGCGCGCGAGGCCGCGCGCGAAGGCGCTGCCGACGGCCTGGCGATGACTTTCGCGCCGATGCTCGACGTATCGCGCGATCCCCGCTGGGGCCGCACCGCGGAAGGACCCGGCGAAGACCCCTGGCTGAACGCACGCATCGCACAGGCGAAGGTGCGCGGCTTCCAGGGGGCCGACCTGTCATCGGCCGAATCGCTGGCCGCTTGCGCCAAGCATTTCGTCGCGTACGGCGCAGTCAACGCGGGGCGGGAGTACGCCGCCGTGGACATCTCGGAGCGCACCTTGCGCGAGGTGCATCTGCCAGGCTTCGCAGCAGCGGTCCGCGCCGGCGTCGCGACGCTGATGCCCGCCTTCACCGATCTCAACGGCGTGCCGATGACGGCGCACATTCCCTTGCTGCGCGACTGGCTGCGCGGGGAGATGGGCTGGGACGGCGTCATCGTCAGCGACTACAACGCGATCGCGGAATTGATCAAGCACGGCGTCGCGGCCGATCTCGTCGATGCCGCGGTCCTGGCGCTGAAGGCCGGCGTCGACATCGACATGATGGCCGACGCGTATCGCAAGGGCCTGCCGATCGCGCTCGAACAGGGACGGGTGACCATCGAAGAGATCGACGCGAGTGTGCGCCGCGTGTTGCGGCTCAAGGAGCAGCTCGGCCTGTTCGACGACCCCTACCGCCGCGGCGCGACACCGGAGCCCGCAGCGGTTGTCGCCGAGCGGCACACGCTGTCGCGCAATGCGGGGCGCAAGGCCATCGTCATGCTGAAGAACGAGCGGGACACCCTCCCCTTGCCTGCTGCACCGAAGGCACTGTGCGTCATCGGTCCGCTGGCCGACGCAAACACCGAGATGAAAGGCCCGTGGTGGGGCGCCGGCGAACACGAGCCCGCCGTCAGCGTGCTTGCCGGCCTGCGCGCCGCGCTTCCGCACACCGACATTCGCCATGCACCCGGCGTCGCCATCGAGGGTGGCGACGACAGCGGCATCGAAGCTGCCATTGCGCTCTGCGACGGCGCCGACGCCATCCTGCTGTGCCTGGGCGAGCGTGCCACGATGAGCGGCGAGGCGGCGAGCCGCGCCACGCCCGCGCTTCCCGGCCGGCAACAGGCCCTGGCCGAAGCGGTAACGGCACGCGCACAGGCGCTCGGCATCCCCGTCATCGCGATCTTGTTCTCGGGCCGCCCGCTGGTCGTCCCCTGGCTGGCCCAACACGCCGATGCGCTCCTGGCTGCGTGGTTCATCGGCATCGAAGCCGGCCATGCGATCGCCGATGTGGTTACCGGCCAGGTGTCTCCTGGCGGTCGCACGCCGATGAGCTGGCCGCGCGCCGTCGGGCAGGTGCCTATCTACTTCGGCCAGCGTCCCACCGGCCGACCGATCAATCCTGCCGACTACTTCACCAGCAAGTACCAGGACGTCGAGAACACGCCGCTGTATGCCTTCGGCCACGGCTTGACCTACGGCCGGTTTGTCTACGAAGAGCTCCAGGTCGAGCCGCGCCGCGTGTGCGAGCAGGACACGCTGAAGATCAGCGCCAGACTGCGCAACGTTGGCGCGCGCGAGGCTGAAGAGACCGTCTTCCTGTTCATTCGCGGCAAGCGAAGCCGTGTCACCCGGCCGTTGCTGGAACTCAAGGGCTACGCGAAGCTGCGATTGATGCCTGGCGTTGCCGGCTCGGTGAACCTGGAACTGCCGGCGGCCGAGTTGCGCTACCTCGGGCCGGACCTGCAGCCCTTGTTCGAGGCAGGCGAAGTCGAGATCCTTGTCGGACCGAGTGCCGAGGAATCAGGGTTGCTGCGCCAGATCATCGAGTTGTATTGAAGCACTGCGGATTTCATCGACGATCTCCGCGCCCAATCACTCCACCGTCACGCTCTTGGCAAGATTGCGCGGCTTGTCGACATCGGTTCCTCGCGCGCAAGCCGTGTGATACGCCAGCAGCTGCAGCGGCACCACGTGCAGCAGCGGCGACAGCGCGCCGTAGTGCTCGGGCATGCGAATGACGTGCAGGCCTTCGCTGCCCTTGATCTTGGTGTCGCCGTCGGCCAGCACATAAAGCACGCCGCCGCGCGCGCGCACTTCCTGCAGGTTGCTCTTGAGCTTTTCGAGCAGGGCGTCGTTCGGCGCCACGGCCACCACCGGCATTTCGCTGGTGACCAGCGCGAGCGGGCCGTGCTTGAGCTCGCCGGCGGCATAGGCCTCGGCGTGGATGTAGGTCACTTCCTTGAGCTTGAGCGCGCCTTCCAGCGCAATCGGATAGTGCAGCCCGCGGCCGAGGAAGAGCGCGTTGTCCTTGCGTGCGAAGTCTTCGGCCCAGCCGATGATCTGCGGCTCGAGCGCAAGCACCGACTGCAGTGCCACCGGCAGATGGCGCATTTCCTTCAGGTAGCGTGCCTCGTCGGCTTCGCTCAGGCGGCCCTTGCTCTGCGCAATGGCAAGGGTCAGCAGGAACAGGCCGGCCAATTGCGTGGTGAAGGCCTTGGTCGAGGCCACGCCAATTTCCACGCCGGCGCGCGTGATGTAGGCAAGCTTGCATTCGCGCACCATGGCACTGGTGGCTACATTGCAGATGGTGAGGGTCTGCTCCATTCCGAGCGATCGCGCATGCTTGAGCGCGGCCAGCGTGTCGGCGGTTTCACCCGACTGGCTGATGGTGACGACGAGCGTCTTGGGGTCGGGCACCGAGTCGCGGTAGCGGTATTCGCTTGCGATCTCTACCTGCGTCGAGATCTTCGCGATGCCCTCGAGCCAATACTTGGCGGTGCAGCCGCTGTAGTAGCTGGTGCCGCACGCAAGAATGAGGATCTTGTCGATGTCCTTGAACACGCGGTGTGCGCTGGCGCCTCTGGCGCCGTCCTGCCCGATGCCGTCGAACAGCTCGGGCACGATGCCGGCCACACCTTCGAGCGTGTCGCCAATGGCGCGCGGTTGCTCGAAGATTTCCTTCTGCATGTAGTGGCGGTAAGGGCCGAGTTCGGCCGCGCCGCTGTGCGCCTGCACGGTGCGCACCTGCCGCTGCACGGGCTTGTGGCTGCGGTCTACGATCCAGTATTTGCCGGGCTGCACATCGACCACGTCGCCTTCTTCGAGATAGACGATCTGATCGGTGACGCCGGCCAGGGCCATGGCATCGCTCGCAAGAAAGTTTTCGCCACCTTCCTTGCCCACGCCAAGAATGAGCGGCGAGCCCGCGCGCGCGCCGACCACGCGCTGCGGTTCGTCGCGGCAGATCACTGCAATGGCATAGGCCCCGTGCAGCTGCAGCACCGCGGCCTTCACGGCCTCGAACAGGTCGCCTTCGTAGAGGCTGTCGACCAGATGGGCGATCACCTCGGTGTCGGTCTGGCTCTCGAAGACGTAGCCCTTGGCCTCGAGCGTCGCACGCAGTGCTTCGTGGTTTTCGATGATGCCGTTGTGAACCAGCGCGATGCGGCCAGCGCGCGCGCCTTGTGCGTCGGCGCCGGGGCCATGGCTGAAGTGCGGGTGCGCGTTGTGCACGGCCGGTGCGCCGTGCGTGGCCCAGCGCGTATGGGCGATGCCCGTCAGGCCTTCGACATGGTCCTCGCGCACCTGCGTGACGAGATCCGCCACGCGCGATGTGGTGCGCGCACGCGTGAGGCCGCTCGCATGAACCGCGACGCCGCAGGAGTCATAGCCGCGGTACTCGAGCCTTTGAAGCCCCTGCACTAGGACTGGAACGATGTTGCGATGGGACGCTGCGCCGACGATGCCGCACATGGTGAGCTGCCTTTGAATGAAGAGGAGACCTGATGGTAGAGATAGGGTGGAAAAATATGCCTTCGAAATCACGAGAATTTCGGTGATTTATTTCATCCCTCAGCGGATTTGGATTTTTATTCCATAATCCACACACATATGGAATCAATCTCGGTGGATGCAATAGATCTCCGCCTGCTCGATGCGCTGCAGCGCGACGCCTCGCAAACCAACCAGAGGCTGGCCGAACGCGTCGGCATTTCGCCGCCGACTTGCCTGCGCCGCGTTCAGCGCCTGCGGCAAGAAGGTCTCATCGAGCGGCAAGTCGCATTGCTTTCGCCGGACCGCCTGGCCGCGGTGCTGGGCCACGGCCTGCAGGCGGTGGTCGAAATTTCGCTCGACAGGCAAGACGCTGCGGCGCTCGACGCCTTCGAGGCGCGCGTGATCGCCGACGACGCCGTGCAGCAATGCTGGCGCGTTTCGCCGGGTCCGGACTTCGTGCTGGTGGTGGCCGCCCGCGACATGCCCGGCTACGGCGCGCTCGCGCAGCGGCTCTTCAACGCCGACGCCAACGTGCGCAACGTCAAGGCCTTCTTCAGCCTGAAGCGCGCGAAGTTCGAGCCCCGGCTGCCGCTGGTCTGACCCTCCGCCTTCTCAGCCCTTGGGTTTCTTCTGCGGGCGCTTCCAGTTGGGAAAGCTCACCGGCTTGCTCCGAGCAACGGTGAGCGCGCCCGGCTCGGTCGATTTGTTCACCGTCGAGCCGCCCCCGATGGTGCCGCCCGCGCCAATGGTGACCGGGGCCACCAGCACGCAGTTGCTGCCCACGTGCACGTCGTCCTCGATGACGGTGCGGTGCTTGTTGGCGCCGTCGTAATTGGCAGTAATGCTGCCCGCGCCGTAGTTGACGCGCTGGCCCACCGTCGCGTCGCCAAGATAGGCCAGGTGATTGGCCTTGGCACCCTCGGCCAGGGTCGAGTTCTTGACCTCGACGAAGTTGCCGATGTGCACTTCGGCACCCAACTGCGCGCCGGGCCGCAGCCGCGCGAAGGGGCCGATGAGGGATCTTTCGCCGACGGTTACGCCGGCCTTCTCGCCTTCGATGTGGGTGAACGGGTGGATCACCGCGCCCGCCTCGATGCGCGCATTGGCAATCACGCAGTTGGCGCCAATGCGCACGCCCTCGCCCAGGAACACCGAGCCTTCGAACACGCAATTAACGTCGATCTCGACGTCGGCTTCGCAGGCCAGCGTGCCGCGCAGGTCGAAGCGCGCCGGATCGGCGAGGCGCACGCCCTGCGCCATGAGTGCCTCGGCCTGCCGCAACTGCCAGGCACGTTCGAGCCCCGCCAGTTGCGCGGGGCTGTTGATGCCGGCCACCTGGAGCGCGTCGGTCGTGACATGCGCAACCACCGGCACGCCGTCGGCAGCGGCCAGCTTGACGATGTCGGTGAGGTAGTACTCGCCCTGGGCGTTGCGGTTGTCCAGCCGGGCCAGCCAGCCCTTGAGCAGGGCCGCGGGCACGGCCATCATGCCGCTGTAGATTTCGCGGATTTCGCGTTGCGCCTCGGTGGCGTCCTTGTGCTCGACGATGGCCGTGACTTCCCCCTCCCGACCTTCCGTGCGGACGATGCGCCCGTAACCCGTCGGATCCTCGAACTCGATGGTCAGCAGCGCGAGCCGCTGGCCGGCGCTCGCGGCTATGAGCGCGCGCAGCGTTTCCTCGCCGATCAGCGGCACGTCGCCCGACAGCACCAGCACCGTGCCGTCTTCAGGCAGGAGCGGAACCGCCTGCTGCACCGCGTGGCCCGTGCCAAGCTGCGGCTCCTGCCGCGCAAACTGCAGGGCGGTGCCAACCCCATTGCCGGAAGACATCGCCGCCTCGACTTCGGCCGCGCCGTGGCCGGTCACCACCACCACGTGTCGGGCGCCGATGCGCGCGGCGGTGCTGGTCACATGCGCGAGCAGTGCACGCCCGGCCAAACGATGCAACACTTTGGGCAGCCTGCTCTTCATGCGCGTGCCTTTGCCGGCCGCCATGATGACGACGTCGACCGGTCCCTGGTTGTCTTGCGGAATCTGATTCATGCTTCTTTCTACCCGAATGCGTTGCGCCAAGTTGGCGCGAATTATCGGCGTGCTGCTCGTGGCCGCCGCGCTGGGCGCGTGCAGCACGATCAAGCTGGCCTACAACAACCTGCCCGAACTGAGCTACTGGTGGCTCGACGCGTACGTTGATTTCGACGGCTCGCAAACGCCCAAGGTGCGCGACGAACTCGCGCAACTGCTGAGCTGGCACCGGCAGAACGAGTTGCCCCGGGTGCTCGGCGTGCTGCAGGAGGCGCAAGCCCTGGCGCCGCGCGACGTGACCGCGGCCCAGGCCTGCCGCATGGCGGAGCAGATCCGCGAACGCCTGCTGGCAGTGACCGAGCGTGCGGAACCCGCCGGCACCGAACTGGCATTGAGCCTGACCGAGGCGCAACTGCAGCAGCTAGAGCGCAAATACGCAAAGAACAACGCCGAGTACCGCAAGGAATGGCTCGACCGCAGCCCCGCTGAAGTGCAGGAAAAGCGCTACGAAAAGTTTCTCGATCGCCTCGAAGATTTCTACGGCCGGCTGACGCCCGAGCAGCGCGCGCTGGTGCGGCAGCAAGTGGCGCAGTCGGTGTTCGATCCGCGGTTGGCCGGCGTCGAGCGCCGCCAGCGGCAGCAGGAGGCGCTGGGGCTGCTGCGCGGCTTCAACGCGGCCAAGCCGCCGCCGGCCGAAGCGCGCGCGGCCATCCATGCCTACGTGATGCGCATTGCCGATCCGCCGCCCGGGCCCTGGCGCGATCACCAGCAGGCATTGCTGCAGGAAGGCTGCCGCAACCTGGCGGCCCTTCACAACGCCACCAGCGCCAGCCAGCGCGAGCAGGCCGTGCGGCGGCTGCAGGCCTACCAGGACGATCTTCGGCAACTGGTGGCCGCGCGCTGAACTGCCCTGCCGCAAGGCGCCGCGCGGTCAGATCAGGGGCGTGGGCCGCATCGGGCGTTCGAAATAGTCGCCCAGCGTTTCGAGCGCATGCGGCTCGAGGATGCGCAGCCAGCCCGCATCGAGCTTGTAGAGCCCCAGCCCCTGCAGCTTGCGCAGCGTCTTGTTGGTGTGCACCAGCGAGAGGCCGAGCGCATCGGCCAGGTGCTGCTGGTTGAACGGAAACTCGACCCAGCCATCGCGCACCATGCCCACGCGCTCGGCCCGGCGGTAGAGGTGCATCAGCAGCATGGCCACGCGTTCGCTGGCATTGCGGCGGCCGGCGGTCACCAGGTTGTCGTCCACGATTTTTTCCTCGCGCGCGGCCAGCCAGGTGATGTCGTAGCCCAGCTTGGGCTGGGCATGGAACAGTTCCCAGAGCCGCTCGCGCGAGAAGGCGCAAAGCGTGGTGTCGGTCACGGCCTCCACGCCGTGCGTCTGGCCGTCGGCAAATTCATCTTGCAGGCCGATGAAATCGCCAGGCAGCAGAAAACTCAGGATCTGGCGGCGGCCGTCGCTCAGCGTCTTGTAGCGAAACGCCCAACCCGAATAGAGGGTGAACAGCTGAGCGCTCGGCCGGTGCTCTTCGACGATGGCACCGCCGGCTGGAACGCGTCGGGCGCCGACCCGAAAGGACTCGATGGTCTTGAGCTCTTCCGCAGATGCCGGCAAGAAAGCCTCGAGCTTGCGCAACGCACAGTCGTCGCAGGGATTGGCCCCCTGCGGCGGCAAGGCAGGGGGTGAATGGTCCTCGAATCTCACGCGTCACTATAGGCTGTTTACCTGTGTCTTTTTACATTTCGGCGTGTGCCGGGGCTTCATAAACTTCGCACGTTTTCCGCACCCGTTCGCATGACAGAAGAAACGTCGCTTTTCGAGATTTTTTATTGCAGCGTGCTCAAGCAAGACCTGCCGCCCGCCACAGTCGGCGCCATCGTGACCCAGGCCCGTGCACGCAATGCGCAACACGAGATCACCGGCCTCCTGGTTTTTGACGGCATGCGCTTCTGCCAGCATCTCGAAGGCCCGCCCGAAGCCGTGAAGACGCTGATGCAGCGCATCGACCAGGATTGGCGGCACACCGAGGTACGGGTGGTCTACCAGGGCGCCCTGGCCGCCCGCCGCTACTCGGGCTTCGGCCTGGGCCTGGCCGAAAGCGAAGGGCCCCACCTCATGGCCGGCGTGCACGCGCTGGAAGGCGAAGCCGCCCTGAATCACTTCCTGGCGCTGCGCCCCAGCTTCGACATCAACGGCTGAAAACGAAAAAGGCGGCCGAAGCCGCCTTTCCGCCGTGGGGAGTCGACCCGTTTAGGCCGCAGGATCCCACGAGTAGGTGGCACCGTAGCCATCCCACGCTTCCATGACGATGCGCTGGCCGGCGGCCACGTTCAGCGACTCGCCGGGGGCCAGCACCAGGTCTTCGCTGGCCGTGGCCGAGGTGGCGTCCGGCGTGATCCACACCCGACCCTGCTTCACGCGCAGCACGCTGGCCGACCGCGCCTTCAGGCTCATCGCCTCGCCGGGGGCAATTTGCCAGGCACCGCGGCGCACGGCCGGGGGAACGGCGGAAGCGGTACGGGCAGACGACAGGGAAGCGAGCGATTCGTTGGTGCAGACGGCGGTGGACATGATGAAACTCCTTGGGCTTTGCCGAACTGCGATGACACGGATGGAGGCAATGGCGCAGTTCGGGAATGAATGATCGTTCGGGGCCTGTTGGCAGTCCAATGAAAACGAAGTAGCCTACTGATTCCGAATCCGCATCAATCCCCGGATGCCCTCCACGCCCCCGTCCATGCAGCACTCCCAAACCCATCTGCGCTCCCGCCCCATCTCGGCCGGGCACCTGCGCGCCTTCGAAGCCGTGGCGCGGCACCTGAACTTTCGCGCCGCGGCGGAAGAAATGGCGCTCACCCAGTCGGCAGTCAGCCGCCAGATCCAGTCGCTGGAGGAAGAAGTGGGCGTGGCGCTGTTCCTGCGCCATACGCGGGCCGTGGAGCTCACCAGCGCCGGGGCGCAGCTGCTGCTGGCGGTGCAGCAATCGCTGCCGCGCATCGATACGGCCGTGCGGCAGATTCGCCAGAGCGCGGGGCGCAAGAGCGTGTCGCTCACCACTTTTGCGTCTTTCGCATCGATGTGGCTCATTCCGCGGCTGGAGGCGTTTCAGCGCGACAACCCCGAGATCGACATCCGCATCGACGCCAGCGATGTGGCCGTCGACCTGGAAGTGGCCGACGTGGACATTGCCCTGCGCTACGGCCCGCGCGAGGCCATGCCGGCCACGGCGGTGCGCCTCTTTGGCGAAACTCTTACTCCCGTGGCGAGCCCCTGGCTGCTGAAGAGCAGCCCGCCCATCAAGACGCCGGCCGACATTGCAGGCTTTACGCTCATCGAGGCCGGCGACGCGCATCGCACGCACCTCGAATGGCTGACCTGGCGGCGCTGGTTCGAGGTCAACGGCCTCGAGAGGGCGCAGCCCAAGCGCTGGCTCTACTTCAACTACGCCTACCAGATGGTGCAGGCCGCGCTCACCGGCCAGGGCGTGACGCTCGCGCGCAGCTCGCTCATTGCGGAAAGCCTGGCCAACGGCGACCTGGTGGAGGTGCTGCCGCAGCACCGCATGGATTCACCGATGGGCTACTGGCTCATTGCGGGGCCGCGCAATGCGCTGCGGCCGGAAATCAGGGCCTTCTGGGATTGGTTGCAGGCCCAGGCTATCACCACGCGCGAGACCATCGGCGAGGTGCCCGACCCGGACACCGTAGACAACATCGACTGAGCCAGCGAGCAGCGGCCGCCGCGCGGCTCAGGACGTCGGCCAGACGACGCCGTTGTCGTTGAGGATCGCGTCCAACGGCAGGTCGTGCGCCTCTGGCTCGTATTCGTCGAGAAAGCCGTTGGTAAAGCCCAGCCCCACCGTGAACGGCCGCGGCTCCAGCGCGGCCAGCGTGCGGTCGTAAAAGCCGCCGCCGTAGCCCAGCCGATAGCCGCCCGCGCTGTAACCCACGCAGGGCACGAACAGCAGCGTGGGCACGATGAGCTCGGTGTCCTTGGGCTTGGGAATGCCGTAGGCGTCTTCCTCCATCTGGCAGCCCGGGTACCAGGCATGGAAAGTCAGCGTCTTGTGCACCTTGTTCATCACGGGCAGGCCGATGCGGCGGCGCTGCGGCTCGTCGATGAGCTCGCCGTCTTCCTTCCAGCGGTGCAATGCGGGCAGCGGATCGAATTCGCCCTTGATGGGCCAGTAGGCGCCAATCACGGTGTCGGGCCGGCCGACCAGCCAGATCCGCATGACCCGCTGCAGAAGATCGGCCCTGGCAAGGCGGTCGGGCATGGCCAGGCGCTGCTCGATCAGCGCTTTTCGCAGCTGATCCTTGAGAAAACTCACGGTCGCCGAGGTGGCGGCATCCTTTGACTTGTCCATAATCCCCCGATGCAGTTCCCAAGCATTTTGGCATCCATGCGCCACCGCCCGCGCCGCGCAGCGCCCGCACTCGTTTTTTCCGCCGTTCTGGCAACCGCCGCACTGCTTTCGCAGCAGCCCGCGGCCGCGCAGGCCAACAGCAACGACGACGTGCTCCTCCAGATGAAGCAGGCTTTCCAGCGCGGAGACAAGGGCCGCCTTGCCGCCCTGCTGCCCCAGGCGCGCGGCCATGCGCTCGAACCCTGGGCCGCCTACTGGGAGCTCAAGGCCCGCCTGCAGGAAGCCACGCCGAACGAGGTACAGGATTTCTTCGCCCGCTACCCCGGCACCTACCAGGAAGACCGCCTGCGCAATGACTGGCTGCTGCTGCTGGGCCAGCGCCGCGACTGGGACGGTTTCTCCGCCGCCATAGCCGGCTTCCGCATGGGCGACGACGCGCAGGTGCGCTGCTATGCGGTGTTGGTCGAGGCCCTCCGCTCCGGCACCGCCACGCAGGCCCAGGCCGACGAGGTGCGCCGCAACTGGTTCGCTCAAAAAGAAGCTGACGACGGCTGCCTGACCGCCGCCGACCGCATGGTCGCTGCCCGCCTGATCTCGACCAACGACGTCTGGAAGAAAGCCCGGCTGGCCATGGAGTCCAACCGCCCGCAGGCCGCGCGCGGCGCCGTGACCATTGCCGCACCCGACGCGCTGCCGCTTTTCGAAGAGCTCAACGCCAGCGCGGCCAAGTTCCTGGCGGGCCGCGCCTTCGTGGCCGCCAAGTCGCGCAAGGAGCTGGTCGTTCTGGCGCTCATCAAGATCGCCATGGCCGACCCCGAACAGGCCGCCACGCAGCTCGACAGCAAGTGGGGCCCGATGCTTTCCGCCGAAGAGCGCAACTGGCTCTGGGGCACCATCGGCCGGCAGGCGGCAAGCAAGCTTTCGCCCATGGCCGGCAGCTACTTCGCCAACGTCACCAAGAACGGCGACCTGTCCGACGACATGCTCGGCTGGCGAGTGCGCGCCGCGCTGCGCAACGGCCAGTGGAAAGAGGTGGCGCCCGCCATCAACGCCATGAGCGAGACCGCCCAGCTGGAGCCCACCTGGGTCTACTGGAAGGCGCGGGCGCTCAGCGCCGCCGGCGGCGACGAGCGCCGCGCCCAGGCACGCGAGCTCTACCAGAGCATTGCCGGCACACGCGGCTTCTACGAAATGCTGGCGCTCGAAGAGCTCGGCCAGCGCACCGTGACGCCCACGCGTCCGGCGCCCCTCACGCCCGAAGAGAAGAACGCCGCGCGCAGCAATCCTTCGCTCAGCCGCGCCCTCTATGCCATTGCCATCGGCCTGCGCTCCGAGGGCACGCGCGAATGGAACTACGCCACCAACCTGCACGACAAGGGCGGCATGGACGACCGCGCGCTGCTGGCGGCGGCCGACCTCGCCTGCCAGCGCGAAGTGTGGGACCGCTGCATCAACACCAGCGAGCGCACCAAGGGCGTGATCGACGCGGAGCAGCGCTTTCCCATGCCGTTCCACGACACGGTACTGCGCAAGAGCCAGGACATCGGCCTCGACCCGGCCTACGTCTACGGGCTGATCCGCCAGGAAAGCCGCTTCATCATGGACGCGCGCTCGGGCGTGGGTGCCTCGGGCCTCATGCAGGTCATGCCCGCGACGGCCCGCTGGACCGCCCGCAAGATCGGCATGAACGACTTCACGCCGGGGCAGATCAACGACCGCGAGACCAACATCACCATCGGCACCAACTACCTGAAGCTGGCGCTCGACGACTTCGACGGTTCCATGGCGCTGGCCGCCGCGGCCTACAACGCCGGCCCCGGCCGGCCGCGCAGCTGGCGCAACGGCCCGGTGATGGAAGCCGCGATCTGGGCCGAGAACGTGCCCTTCAACGAAACGCGCGACTACGTGAAGAAGGTGCTGGCCAACACCACCAACTACGCCGCGCTGATCAGCGGGCGCCCGCAATCGCTGAAGGAGCGCCTGGGTCGGGTGGGCCCGCGCGACGCCTCCGAACCCGAGCCCAACAAGGACCTCCCCTGACATGAGCTGGGGCGACCAGGTACTCGACACTGTTGCAGCCGAGTTCTCGGACGTGGGCGACGTTGCCCAGCTCACGCGCATCGTGGTTCGCCTGATGCTTGCGGCCGTCGTCGGCTTCATGCTCGGTTTCGAGCGCGAGCAGCAGGGCAAGGCGGCCGGCGTGCGCACCCACATGCTGGTAGCCATCGGCTCGGCGCTGTTCGTGCTCATTCCGCAGCAGACCGGTATCGAGCCTGCCGACATGAGCCGGGTAATCCAGGGCCTCGTGGCAGGTGTGGGTTTTCTTTGCGCTGGCACCATCCTCAAGCAGGGCAAGGACGAGCACCAGGTGCAGGGCCTCACCACCGCCGCCGGGCTGTGGATGACCGCCGCCATCGGCATGGCCTGCGGGCTCGGCCGCGAAGTGACCGCGGTATTGAGCGCGCTGCTGGCACTGGCCGTGCTTTCGCTGGTGCCGCGCCTGGTGAACCTGATCGAGCGCCTCGTCGGCCCGCCGCGCGACGAAGGCAAGAATGGCGAGGCGTCCCGCGTGATCGCCTCTCCTGAAGACCCGCCACCGCGCTGAAAGAGAACGGCCCGGCGCGCCGCACGCATCAATTCGCCTGCGCTTCAGCATCAATCAGCGCGCAGGGCCCCGCTAGCATTGAGGGTTCTTCTCATCTGAACCGCAGGATCACAACACGATGCCCAAGCTCTACATCGGCAACAAGAACTACTCGTCCTGGTCCATGCGGCCCTGGGTGCTCATGAAGCAGGCCGGCATTCCGTTCGAGGAAGTGAAGGTGCGCTTCGATTCGTTCGAAGCCAATTCGCAGTTCAAGAAAACCATCGGCTCGCTGAACCCCGTTGCCAAGGTGCCGGTGCTGGTCGACGGCGACCTGGTGGTGTGGGACACGCTGGCCATTGCCGAATACCTGGCCGAGACCTTTCCCGAAAAGCAGCTGTGGCCCCGCGCCGCGGCCGACCGGGCCCGCGCGCGCAGCATCTGCGCCGAAATGCACTCGGGCTTCGGCAATCTTCGCAGCCTTTGCGGCATGAACATCGAGGCCTCCCTGGCCGACGTGGGCGCACGGCTGCTGAAGGAGAACCTCGGCCTCCAGAGCGAAGTCGACCGCGTCGTGCAGATGTGGACCGATCTGCTCGACGCCCATGGTGGCCCGATGCTGTTCGGCGAATTCAGCAATGCGGACGCCTACTTCGCGCCCGTCGGCACGCGCATCAAGACCTACGGCCTGCCCGTGCCCCCTGCCATCTCAGCGTACATCGGGCGTGTGCAGGCCCTGCCCGGCATCAAGGCATGGATCGACGATGCACTGGCCGAGAAGGACTTCCTGCCGTTCGAAGAGCACTACCGCAAGGAACGCTGAACGACGCGCGTCGTGTCCAGGGTCAGAAGCGATAGGTCACCGACAGATAGGTCACGATCGGATTGAGCTTGAGCCTGGCTTCGCTCGTGGCCACCGGCAGGCCGGTGATCGACGTGGTGGTGAGCTTGGCCTTGGTTTTCAGCGGAATGTAGGACACCGAGAACGACACGCCCCAGTTCTTGTCGAACTGGTAGGCCACGCCGGCGTTGAGCACGGGCGCGAACGAACTGTCGAGCTTGGCGGTGGTCGAGGTGGAAAGCGGCGGCTGGCGCACCTGGCTGCCCAATGCGCCCTGCAGGCCCGGCGTGAGCTTGACGTCGCTGTACCAGACATAAGTGGCGCCCAGGCCCACGAACGGACGGAAGGCACTGCTGCCTTCGTTGAAGTAGTACTTGCCCAGGATCGTCGGGCTCCATTGCCGCGCTTCGCCCAGCTCGCCGATGCGGGCCAGCGTGCCTTCGCCGTCGAGCTTGAACTTTGGCGGAATGCCCAGCACCCCCTCCACGGCCCAGTGGCTGTCGACGAAATAAACCGCGCTCAGGCCGAGTGTGTCCGCGTCGCTCACCGACGCGCCCGAGCCGGGTACCACGCTGTGCACCGGCGCCGTGAACGTGAGCGGCTTGCTCGAATCCTGCGGCGACATTCGAAGCCAGCCTGCGCCAATGACCCAGTCCCCGGCGTTCTGCGCCCAAGCGCCACCTGACGCCATTGCGCTCGCTGCCGCCAGCGCAAACATTGTTTTCTTCATGCTGTGATTGCTCCTTTGGTATTAATGTTCGTGGCACGTGGCAGCTGCTGCAACAGCGGCTGCCTTTCGGGCAAATCGGCGAACGTTCCTTTGATTTGCCAGAAAATTATCGAACGATCGTTCTATTTTTTGGAGTATGGATATCCCTACACTGGAGCGCATGAAAACGTATCTCGTCGGCGGCGCGCTGCGCGACCGGCTGCTCGGGCGGCCGGTGTCCGACCATGACTGGCTGGTGGTGGGCGCCACACCCGAAGAAATGACGTCGCGCGGCTACCTGCCCGTGGGGCGCGACTTTCCGGTGTTCCTGCATCCGCAGACCCGCGAGGAATATGCGTTGGCCCGCACCGAGCGCAAGAGCGCGCCCGGCTACCGCGGCTTCACCGTGCATGCGTCGCCAGACGTCACCCTGGAGCAAGACCTGGCGCGGCGCGACCTCACGGTCAACGCCATTGCAATGCCCGCGGAGTGGGTGCAGCCCGACGGAAGCTTCGAGCCCGACGCCGACAAGCTGGCCGACCCCTTTCACGGCCGGCGAGACCTGGAACAACGGCTGCTGCGGCATGTGACCGATGCTTTCCGCGAGGACCCGGTGCGCATCCTGCGGGTGGCGCGCTTCGCCGCACGCTTCGACGACTTTTCGGTCGCACCTGAAACCATGGCCCTGATGCGCGAAATGGTCGAGGCCGGCGAAACCGATGCGCTGGTGGCGGAGCGCGTCTGGCAGGAACTGGCACGCGGCCTGATGGAAACGCGCCCCTCGCGCATGTTCGACGTGCTGCGGGCCTGCGGCGCGCTGGCCGTGCTGCTGCCGGAAGTCGACAGGCTCTGGGGCGTGCCGCAGTCCGCGGAACATCACCCCGAGGTAGACACCGGCGTGCACCTGATGATGGTCCTCGACAGCAGCGCCAGGCTGCAGGCGCCGCTGGCGGTGCGCTTTGCCTGCCTGATGCACGACCTTGGCAAGGGCACGACCGAACCCGGCCTCTTGCCGCGCCATACCGGTCACGAGAAGCGCAGCGCCGAACTGCTGCACGCGGTGTGCGACCGCTGGCGCGTGCCGGTCGACATCCGCGAACTGGCCGAGGTGGTGGCGCGCGAGCACGGCAACATCCACGCCAGCGGTGAGCTCGATGCGCCCGAGCTGGTGCGCCTGCTGGAGCGCTGCGATGCGTTCCGCAAGCCCGCGCGCTTTGCCGAGGTGCTGCTGGCTTGCGAGTGCGACTCGCGCGGCCGGCTCGGGTTCGAAGAACAACCCTACCCCCAGCGCGAGAGGCTGCTGGCGGTGCTCCGCGCGGCGGCCGGCGTGGCCACCGATGCGGTGGCACGCACGGCTCAGCAGTCGGGCGCCACGGGTCCGCAGATCGGCGAGGCGATCCATCGTGCGCGCGTCGAGGCCGTTGCGGCCGTGGCCGCGTTGCCGGGCTGAAGGGGCGCCGCCGCGGGCATACGTCCGACTTTGGCCGACACGGGAATTGCTATGCCCGTGTTATGGTTTTCGGCGATGCCAATGTCCTCCCAAGTGTCTTCACAATTGCCCCCTCCGTTGGGGCGAGATACAGCCCTTTTTCTCGACTTCGACGGCACGCTGGTCGCACTTGCGCCCACTCCCGAGGCTGTCGAAGTTCCTCCCGCGCTGGTGGCACTGCTCGAAAACCTGCGCGACCAGCTCGGCGGCGCCCTGGCCGTGGTGTCGGGCCGCCAGATCGACGCCATCGACCGTTTTCTTGCGCCGCTGCGGCTGCCGGCGGCTGGCGAGCACGGCGTGCAGCGGCGCGACTCGAAAGGCCGCATGCAGGAGCAGCACGCCCCCGACCTGGTGCCGATTCTCGAGATTGCCAATGAACTGGCTCGCGTGCATGAAGGCCTGCTGGTCGAACGCAAGCACGCGGCCATTGCCCTGCACTACCGGCTCGCGCCGCAGCTCGAGGCCGTGTGCCGCGACGCCATGTCGCGTGCCATCGCCGGCCGGCCGCAGCTCGAACTCCTGCACGGCAAGTTCGTGTTCGAAGTCAAGCCGACGGGCATCAACAAAGGCATTGCGATCGAGGCCTTCATGAACGAGCCCCCGTTCGCCGGGCGCATGCCGGTCTTTGCGGGCGACGACACCACCGACGAGAGCGGCTTTGCGGTGGTGCAGCCGCGCGGCGGCATTGGCATCAAGGTGGGCTCGGGCCCAAGCTTGGCGCTGCACCGGCTCGAATCGCCGCGGGCGGTGTACGAATGGCTGGTGCAGCTGCGCGATCAACTGGCCGCGCCGGAACACAAGAAAGACGAAAACCCGAGGAGTGCTGGATGAGCGAACTGCAACTGCCCAAGGCACCTGAAGACCGTGCGGGCATTTCGCTTGCCGGCGCCGCCGGGCCCGACGACCGCGCGCCCGTCGATCCACGCGCTGCGGCTTCGGCGGTGCCGCGCGGCTTCGGCCCGCCGGCCGAGCCTTCGCTCAATGTCGGCGTGATTGGAAACTGCGCCTACAGCGCGCTCATCGACGCACGCGGGCGCGCCGTGTGGTGCTGCTTGCCGCGCTTCGACGGAGATCCGGTGTTCAACGCCCTGCTGCACCCCGGTGAAGACGCCGGTGCCTGGTCCATCGAAATCGAGGATTTCGCCTCCAGCAAGCAGTGGTACGAACCCAATACCGCGGTGCTGCGCACCCAGCTGTTCGACAGCGCGGGCCAGGGCATCGAGATCACCGACTTTGCGCCGCGCTTCTACAGCCGCTCGCGCTACTTCCGTCCGCTGATGCTGGTGCGCCGCGTGCGGCCGATTGCCGGCGCGCCGCGCATCCGCGTGGCGCTCGACCCGCGGTTCCAGTGGGGTGCCTCGGCGCCGGTAGAAGTTACGCGCGGCAGCAACCACATCCGCTACGTGGGGCCGGACCTCACGCTGCGGCTCAACACCGACGCATCGATTTCGCACATTCTTTCGCGCCAGCCTTTCGTGATCTCGCGCGAATACAACTTCATGTTCGGCGTCGACGAAACCCTGCTCGACGGCATTGCCGACACGGCGCGCAGCTTCGAGCAGGAAACCATTGCCTACTGGCGCACCTGGAGCAAGCGGCTGGCCATTCCGTTCGAGTACCAGGACGCGGTGATCCGCGCGGCCATCACGCTCAAGCTCTCTCTGTACGAAGACACGGGCGCCATCGTGGCGGCCATGACCACGAGCATTCCCGAGGCGCCGGGCAGCCAGCGCAACTGGGACTACCGCTACTGCTGGCTGCGCGATGCCTTCTTCGTGGTGCGGGCGCTCAATTCGCTGAGCGAAGTCGGCACCATGGAAGACTACCTGCGCTGGCTGGGCAACGTGGTGATCGGCTCGCACGGCGAGCACATCCAGCCGCTGTACGGCATCGGGCTGGAGCGCGAATTGCCGGAATCGATGGTCGAGAACCTTGCGGGCTACCGCGGCATGGGCCCCGTGCGCGTGGGCAACCAGGCGCAGGAGCATTTTCAGCACGACGTCTACGGCAACATCGTGCTCGGCGCCGCGCAGGCCTTTCATGACCACAGGCTGCTCGCACGCGCGGGCGTGGCCGAGTTTCCGCACCTCGAGGCGGTGGGCGAGCAGGCGATCCGCGTCTATGGCACGCCGGATGCCGGCATGTGGGAGCTGCGCACCCGCGCCCGCGTGCACACCAGCTCGGCACTGATGAGCTGGGCCGCGTGCGACCGGCTGGCCAAGATCGCGCGGGCGCTGGAACTGCCTGAGCGCGCCGCGTACTGGCACGGCCATGCCGCGCGCATGAAGGAAGAAATCCTGGCCAAGTCCTGGTGCGAGGAGCGCCAGGCCTTTGCCGAGAGCTTTGGCGGCCACGAGCTGGACGCCAGCATCCTGCTGATGGTCGAGGTCGGGCTGATCGACGCACGCGACCCGCGTTTCATCTCCACCGTCGACGCCATGGAAAAGTCGCTGTGCGACGGCCCCTACATGCGCCGCTACGAGGCGGCCGACGACTTCGGCAAGCCCGAGACCGCGTTCAACATCTGCACCTTCTGGCGCATCGACGCGCTGGCCAAGATCGGCCGGAAAGCCGAGGCCCGCCAGATCTTCGAGACCATGCTCGCGGCGCGCAATCCTCTCGGCCTGCTCTCGGAAGACACGCATCCGGTCACGGGCGAAATGTGGGGCAACTTTCCGCAGACGTATTCGATGGTCGGCATCATCAACGCGGCCGTTCGGCTGTCGGCGCCCTGGGATTCGTGCATATGAGTCGTCTGGTTGTTGTTTCGAATCGCGTGGCGGATCCACGCAAACCGGCGGCCGGCGGCCTGGCGGTTGCACTGGGCGAAAGCCTGCAGCAAAGCGGCGGCCTCTGGTTCGGCTGGAGCGGGCAAATCGTGGAAGACGGCCCCACGGGCGAAGGCGAGCTGCACATGCAGCAGGCCGGCAAGGTCACGCTGGCCACCATCGACCTGAGCCGCGAGGACCACGACAGCTTCTACCTGGGCTACAGCAACGACGTGCTGTGGCCGGTGTTCCACAACCGGCTCGACCTTGCCCACTTCGAAGCCGGCTTCATCGGCGGCTACCGGCGCGTGAACCAGCTGTTCGCGCGCAAGCTGATGCCGATGCTCAAGCCCGACGACATCATCTGGATCCACGACTACCACCTGATGCCGCTCGCGGCCGAGCTGCGCGCCATGGGCTGCACGCAGCGCATCGGCTTCTTCCTGCACATTCCGCTGCCGCCGCAGATCATCATTGCGGCCGTTCCGCAGCACGAGTGGCTCATGCGCTCGCTGTTCTCCTACGACCTGATCGGCTTCCAGGCGCAGCAGGACGTGCAGCATTTCGAGCACTACGTGCGCAACGAGGCGCATGGCGAATACCTGGGCGACGACATGTACCGCGCCTACGGCCAGACGGTGCGCTGCAGCGCCTTCCCCATCGGCATCGACGTCGACGAGTTCGCGGCGCTCACGCATGCCAAGGAGTCGCGCGACATGTTCGAGACCATGAAGCGCGAATACTCGCAGCGGCGGCTGCTCTTGGGCATCGACCGGCTCGACTATTCCAAGGGCATTCCGCAGCGGGTGCGCGCCTTCCGCGAGCTGCTTGCCAACTACCCGGAGAACCGCCGCAGCGCCACGCTGATCCAGATCGCGTCGCCCACGCGCGAGACGGTCGATGCCTATGGCGACATCCGCCGGGAGCTCGAATCGCTGTGCGGCGCCATCAACGGCGACTACGGCGAGCTCGACTGGATGCCGGTGCGCTACATCCACCGCATGGTGGCGCGCAAGCGCGTGCCGGGGCTCTGCCGCGCTGCCGCGGTGGGGCTGGTCACGCCGCTGCGCGACGGCATGAACCTTGTCGCCAAGGAATACATTGCCGCGCAGGACCCGGCGGACCCCGGCGTGCTGGTGCTCTCGCGCTTTGCCGGCGCGGCCGAGCAGCTGAAGGAAGCGCTGCTGGTGAACCCCTACGATACGCACGGCACCGCCGAAACCGTGCAGCAGGCGCTTCAGATGCCGCTCGAGGAGCGGCGCGAGCGGCACCAGAAGCTGCTGTCGCGCATCCGCGAGCAAGACATTCACTGGTGGCGGCGCAGCTTTCTCGATGCGCTGCGCGAAGCAGCGAGCCAGCGGTAAGGAGCCGGGCGGCTAGGTTCCGGTCAGGAGCCGCACCAGCCGCATCACGGGCCGTGCTTCCGCAGGCCGGGACGCCGGCGCAACCGCCGCCTGCCGCGGTGCATGCACGCGCAGCCGCACCGGGGTGAGCGCCGAGAGTTCGATCCAGCCGCCGCGCTCCAGGCGATGCACGTCGCCTTCGTTCAGCACGGTCTTCGCGGTGAACACCGTATCGCCGAACCATGACGGCGGCGACACGAGCTGGGCGCAGCCTTCCTGCATTTCGATCCATGCGGCGGGATCGAGCGAGGCACGCAAGGCCTGCCCAGGATGCAGCACGAGGGTATCGGGCAATCTATCGAGCGTAAGGGGAGACATGAGGCGCACCTTCTGGAGTTGGTGCGGTCATCGTAGGAATTCGGGCGCCCAGAAAACAGGCACACGACAAGGCGATTCGCACCGTAACAGCGGCTTCCCAGGTGCATCTGTTATGGTCGTTTTTCTTCGCATCTGCATCTGTTTTCGGACGCGCGACAGGGAGAGCATCGACGCCATGGATTCGCTACCGCTCTACCGCCAGCTTGCTGCACGCTATGTGGACGCGATCCACACGGGTTCGCTCAAGCAGGGCGACAAGCTGCCTTCGCTGCGCAGTCTCATGCGCCTGCACGACATCAGCCTGTCGACGGCGCTGCAGCTGTGCCGCACGATGGAGAGCGACGGCTGGGTCGAAGCGCGCGACCGCTCGGGCTACTTTGTGCGGCGGCCCAAGCGGCTGGCTATCGCCCCCATGGAAGAGCCCGCGGCGGGCGTGCCGCCCGATCCGGCCCAGTACGTGGGCATCCATGCCAAGGTGTCGGACTTCGTGGCGCGGCGCCGGCAGATTCCGGAAAAGCTCAATCTCTCGATTGCGCGCGGCGCACCGCAGCTGTACCCGGCCGAGGCCTTGCGCAATGCAATGACGCGCGTGCTGCGCCAGCAACCCGACCTGCTGACAGTGGCGGCGCAACTGAAGGGCCATCGGCAGTTCCGTGAAGTGCTCGCGCAGCGCAGCGTGCGGGTGGGCATGACGATCTCGCCGGAAGACATCCTGGTGACCAACGGCTGCATCGAGGCGCTGAACCTCGCGCTGCGCGCCGTGGCGCAGCCGGGCGACACGGTGGCGGTGGAGTCACCCACCTTCTACGGCTTGCTGCAGGTGCTCGAGAGCCTGGGCATGCGCGCGCTGGAAATCCCGACCAGCCCGCAAACGGGCATCTCGATCGAGGCGCTGGAACTCGCAATCGGCGCCTACGACAACATCAAGGCCGTGGTGGTGGTGCCGCACCTGCAGAACCCGCTGGGCAGCGTGATGCCCGATGCACACAAGGCACGGCTCGCGCAGTTGTGCGACCGGCACGCCATTCCGCTGATCGAAGACGACACCTACAGCGAGCTCGTCGACGCACCGACGCCGCCGCGCGCGCTGAAGTCGTGGGACACCAGCGGCAACGTGATTCACTGCGCCTCGCTGCACAAGATCCTGGCACCCGGCCTGCGGCTGGGCTGGATCACCGCCGGCCGGTGGCAGGCGCGCGTGGAAATGCTCAAGTTCGCGCAAACGCGCAACAACGAGGGGGTTTCGCAAAGCGCGGCGGGCCTGTTCATGGGCACCGGCGCCTACGACCGCCATTTGCGCCACCTGCGCGCCTGCCTGAAAACGCAGCGCGAGCAAACGGCCGATGCGATTGCCGGCTACTTTCCGCCGGGCACGCGCATCAACCTGCCGCCGGGCGGGCTGCAGCTGTGGGTCGAACTGCCGGAGCGCCTTTCGTCATCGCGGGTTTTCGACGCGGCGCTGGCCGAGCGGATCGTGGTGGCGCCCGGCACGCTGTTCTCGAACTCCTCGCGCTTCGACCATTACCTGCGCATCAATTGCGGCTGGCCGTATGGCGAGGCGGTCGACTCGGGCCTGCGCCGCCTGGGCCAGATCGTCGAGACGCTGATGAGCCGCAGTGCGCCGGCGTCAGAAGGTGTGAAGGAACCGTCGCGAGCGCCTCGAGCTTGCGTCGAGGACCGGAACCGTACTCGCGTACGGTGAGGACCGCAGGTGCGAGATCGGGGTGCGCAGCAGGTTCATTCGCACCTTCTCAGTCGAGCAGCGCCAGGGCGGCGTAATCGCCGACCTTTTCGCCGAGCCCCGCGGGCACCAGCGTCACGCCGCGCGTGAGCGGCAGCAGCTTGCCGTCGACCTGCGCCTGCAGCCGCGGCAGCAGAAAGTCGCGGTGGTGCCAGAACACGCTGCCGCCCAGGCTGATGCGCTGGAGATCGAGCGTGGCCACCAGGTTGTAGAGCATGCGTCCCGTCACGCGGCACAAGGCATCGACGATGCTTATGGCATGCGGCTCACCCGCGGAAGCAGCGGAAAACAGGTCGGGCGCGGGCTGCCCGAAGCGGCGCGCAATGGAGTTGCCCGCCACCAGCGCTTCCACATCGCCGAGATTGCCGCAGCCGCAGAGCGCGCCGCTGGCATCGTCCGCCACAAAGCTGTGGCCCGCATGGCCGGCGTTGCCGTTCTTGCCGCGCAGCGCGCGTCCATCGACGCACAAGCCCACGCCCACGCCGGTGCTCCAGGTGACGTAGGCGCAATTGTCCAGCCCCTGCAGCGCGCCCCACTGGCGTTCAGCCTCCAAGGCGGCCACGGCGTCGTTCTCGACCCGCACGCTGCCGAAGCGCTGCGCCAGCGGTGCTTCGATGATGGCCGTCATCCAGTTGTTGGGTAGGCCGCGCGCCGGGCCGGCGATGCCGCCGCAGATGTTGGGCGTGGCCAGCTCCACCATGCCGTCGCGCAGTTCGAACGGGCCGGTCGACGAGACGCCGACGCGCTCGATCGCGGCGATATCGATCCCTTGCTCGCTACAGGCCTCCTCGATCATCCGCATGATCTGCACGGCCACGGCGTCGTTGTCGCCGGTCTTGGCCGTCGGTTCGCTGCGACGGCCGACCAGCGGCGCATCGCTCGATGCGGAAAGGCTCACGGCCACCTTGGTGCCGCCGATGTCAACACAGGCTCTCATCGCGTGGTTCTTCTCTTTCTTTTCGGTTTCTGGTTCATCGATGGCGCTAGATAAAGCGCGCCACCAGCGCCGCGATCATGCTGAGCACCAGGGTGCTGGAGATGGGCAATTGCCACTCGCGGCCGAAAGCGCGGAACTCGAAGTCGCCCGGCAATCGCCCGAAGCCGAACCGGCGCAGCCAGGCCGTGAGCCCGCTCATGAGCACCAGTGCAAGGACGACGACGATCAGCCAGCGGAACATGGGAACAGTCTAGGCCGCAAGAACAGCCATGGCTTGTCGGTGAAGTTCGGGCGTTGCGGCCGCAATGACCCTGCCGTCGGACTCCAGGCCCAAAGGCCGCCCCTGCCAGTCGGTAATGACGCCGCCCGCCGCCTCGATCACGCCCGCCGGGCCCAGGTAGTCGTAGGGCTGCAGCCCGGTTTCCACCACCAGGTCGATGGTGCCGCCCGCGAGCTGGGCATAGCCGTAGCAGTCGCCACCGAAGCGCCGCATCGCGCATTGGCGGCTCAGCCGGTCGAAAGCCTGCCAGTCGGCCGGCGCAAAGATGTCGGGCGAGGTGGTGACGATGCGGGCCTCGGCTACGTCTGCACAGCCGCTGGCGTGCACCGGATGGCCGTCGCGCGTGGCGCCCTTGCCGGCCTGGCCGATCCAGCGCTCCTTGAGCACGGGCATGTCGATCATGCCGAGCACCACGCGGGCGCCTTGCAGCACGCCGATCAGCGTGCCCCAGAGCGGGGAGCCGGTAATGAAACTGCGCGTGCCGTCGATCGGGTCGAGCACCCAGACGCGCTCGGCGTCGAGCCGCTCCAGGCCGTGCTCTTCGCCAAAGATGCCGTCCGCCGGCGCACGGGCGGCCAGGATCTCGCGCATGGCCGTTTCGGCGGCGCGATCCGCCAGCGTGACAGGGCTTTCGTCCGCCTTGGTGATGATGTCGAGCGGCGTGCGGAAAAAGCGCATCGACTGCGCGGCGGCCGCATCGGCCAGCGCATCGGCAATCGACAGGAGATCGGGGGTCGGGGAGCTCATGAAAGAAGTGACGCGTGCCAAAACTGCGATTAGACCCGAGCCGGGCTCGGTTTGACACGCCAGGGCCCGGCGCTCTAGCATGGGCCGAACTACCCACCCGTCCCTTGACACTACTGAATGGCTCCATTTCGATTTTTGCGCGTGACGCTGCTGGCGTTCTTGCTCGGCTCCATGGCCATACTGGCCCAGGCCGCCCCTTCCGCGTCGGAGCAGAAGCTCATCGACACGCTGATCCAGCGCGTCTCGCAGATGAAGACGGTGACCTTCATGCGCAACGGCAAGGCGCACGACGCCGACGACGCCGCCAAGCACATGCGGGCCAAGTTCGACCACTTCAAAGACGAGATCGCCACGGCGGAAGACTTCATCGACCGCTGCGCGTCCCGCTCTGAAATGACCGGCAAGGCCTACCAGGTCAAGATGCCGAATGGCTCGATGAAGGACGCCAGCGAGTTCCTGAATGCCGAGCTGCGCACGCTGCGCAAGGGCGGTGCGAAGCCCCGCGCCAGCTGAAACCGGCGCACGTCAGAAAGGCGTGTCGCCCACGATGGTCGTGCGATTGAGGCGACGCCGCAGGTGGTCGGGCGTGCCGGCCGCAAGGTGCATCAGCGAGCGGTTGTCCCAGAACACCAGATCGTGCGGCGCCCATTGGTGGCGGTACACGAACTCGGGCTTCACGCTGTGCGCAAACAGTTCGGCCAGCAGTGCGTCGCTCTCATCCTGCGGCAGGCCGACGATGCGCGTCGTGAAATGCTCGCTGACGAACAGCGCCTTGCGGCCCGTTTCCGGATGCGTTCGCACCACCGGCTGCACCGCGGGTGCGACCTGGTCGATCTGCGCCTGCGAGAGCTTGGGCCGCCATGGGTTCTTGGCGCGCAGTTCTTCGTACTTGGCGAGGTAGCTGTGCTCGGCCTTGAGCGGCAGGATGCGCTGCTGCAGTTCGGGCTTGAGCGCTTCCCAGGCGAGATGCTGGTCGGCAAAGAGCGTGTCGCCGCCTTCGCTCGGCAGCTCTTGCGCGTGCAGCAGCGAGCCGAGGCTCGGCTGGGGCTTGTACGAGATGTCCGAATGCCAGTAAACGCCCGCGTCGCCCAAGCCGATAGGTTCGCCGTTTTCCTTGATGTTGGAGACGATCAGGATCTCGGGGTGGTTCTTCAGGTGGAACTGGTGAAGCACGTGGATTTCGAGCGGGCCGAAACGACGGCTGAAATCGATGTGCTCTTGGGGGGTGATTTGTTGGTTGCGGAAGACCAGGACGTGATGTTCGAGGTGCGCTTGGTGGATGCGCTTGAAGTCTTCGGCGCTGATGGGTTTGGAAATGTCGAGGCCTAGGATTTCTGCGCCTACGGGGGCGTTGAAGGGGCGGACTTCGAAGTGCTGGGAGGCGGGGGTCATTTCGCCAATGTAGGCGTGAGGAGGTGTTTGTTCAACGAACTCTTCGTTGGTAACTTATGTTGTTTTGAGTTCCGGGGCCGGGTCTCGCCCCGGCGGGCGACTCACTTTCTTTGCTTCGCCAAAGAAAGTAAGCAAAGAAAGGCGACCCCTACTGTCTGCGTCCCTTCGCTGCGCTACGGGCAACCTGCGGTGCTCGACTCCGGCGGGGGTCCGCAGAACTCGCTGCGCTCAAACAGCTGCGGCCCTGATCCCGCCTCCATCTGCGCTCCTCGGCGCATACAGAAGGGGCGGGAGCGGGCGGCCTTCGCTTCGCTCGGCCCCAACAGCCAACCGCCAATATCAACAGCCCAACTCAATCTCAACTACCGCGGCGCGCAGCGCCGCGGTGGCCTAGTGGCCGAGCGAAGCAAAGGCCCGTTCGGCTCCCAGCCCCTCTGTATGCGCCGAGGAGCACAGGGTTTCGCGGATCAGGGCCGCAGCTGTCTGAGCGAAGCGAGTTCTGCGGACCCCGCGAAACACGAGCACCGCAGGTTGCCCGCAGCGAAGCGGAGGGTCGCAGACAGTGGGGTCGCCTTTTCTTTGCTTACTTTCTTTTGGCGAAGCAAAAGAAAGTGAGTCCGCCGCCGGGCGGAATCCCGGCCTCGGAATCAAAACGAAGCAAGCCAGCAGATCAAAGAGTCAGAGCATATGGCTCCGATCCCCCTCCACAAACCCCATCGCCTCCCAAGCCTCCCCCACAGCAAACCCCACCACCTTGAACAGCTCCCCCATCTCATGCTCATGAATGAGCCGAGCCGCCATTCCCCTCTCCGCAGCAGAGCCCTGCTCCATCCTCGCCAGCAACCCGCAGTTCAACAGAAACCGCGCTTGGCTGGTATAGCCCAGCACCTCGAGCCCCGCCTCTTGCCCCGCAAGCGCAATGCCCGTGAAGTTGACGTGCGCCGTGATGTCCTTGTAGCCCACGTCGGACAGCGGATCGCCATCGGCCTGATGCGCCCGGTGGCACATCACGGTTCCCATGTGACGCTGCGGGTGGTAGTACTCGCGCTCCGGAAAGCCGTAGTCGATGAAAAAGGCCGCGCCCTTCACCAGGCGGTCCGCGAGGGTTGCGACGAAAGCCTCGGCCTGATGATGGGTTTCTGTCAGGTAGTCGTGTTCGCCCGGCACCTCCAGCGGCGGCCGCAGCGCGGTCTCGCGGTCGGCCCAGGTCCAGCCGGTGCCTGGCGCATTCCGCACGATGCCGCGCTCGAACCACCGGCCGCCAACGCGCGCCAACAGTTGCACCGGCATCGCGTCGAGCACCTCGTTGCCAATCACCACGCCCTGCATCGATTCGGGCAGTTCGGCGAGCCATTCGACTCTGTCCGCATAACGTACCAGGGCCTGCTGCTGGCGCTCGCGCAAGGTGCCCGAAAGATCGACGATGCGGTAACGCACGTCCGTCAGGCCCATTTCGTCGAGCGCGTGCAGCAGTTGCACGGCCAGGGCGCCGGAGCCGGCACCGAACTCCCAGACCGTGTCGGTGCCGGTCTTCTGCAGCGCCTCGGCCACCTGCGCGCCGAGTGCCTGGCCGAACATGGGCGTGAGTTCGGGCGCGGTCACGAAGTCGCTGCCCGAAGACGGCATGTGGCCGAACTTGGCCGAGGTGTTGGCGTAGTAGCCCAACCCCGGCGCATACAGGGCCAGTGCCATGAAGCGGTCGAACCCGATCCAGCCGCCGGCGCGTTCCACGGCGCGGGCGATCAGGGCATCGAGGGCGATGGGTAAACTGTTCGTCGTCTTTGTCGTCACCCCCCGATTCTCCCTTCTCTGTCCGCATGAGCACAGCACCGCTTTCCGCAGGCCCCCGCACCGTTCTCGTCACGGGTGCGGGCCGCCGGCTGGGGCGCGAGATTGCACTGGCGCTGGCCGCGGGGGGATGGCAGGTGGCGGTGCACTACCGCAGCTCTCGCATCGAGGCCGAGCAAACGTCCGCCGAATGCGCGGGGCTCTCGGGCAAATCGGCCGCCTTCGAGGCCGATTTGCTCGACGAAGGCGCCACCCGTGCCTTGCTGCCGCGGGTGGCGGCGCACTTCGGCGGGGTCGATGCGGTGGTCCACAGTGCGGCGCTCTTCGAGCATGACGACGCAGCCAGCTTCAGCTATGCGCTCATGGAGCGCCATGCGCGCAGCAACACCGGCGCGGCCATTCTGCTGGCACAGGCGCTGCGCGACCATCTGGCGCTGCGCGATGCGCAAGGCGCGGTGGTGCACCTGCTCGACCAGAAGCTCTGGAACCCGAACCCCGACTTCCTGAGCTACACGCTCTCCAAGGCCGCGCTGGAAGCCGCCACGCCCATGCTGGCGCTGGCCCTGGCGCCGCGCGTGCGGGTGGTCGGCGTGGCACCCGGCCTTACGCTCTCGAGCCATATGCTGGACGACGAAAAGTTTGCCCAGCTGCACAAGCTGTCGCCGCTGGGCCGCTCTTCCACCCCGGCCGACGTGGTGGCCACGGTGAAATTTGCGCTGGAAAACAACTCGATCACCGGCACCACGCTGCTGGTGGACGGCGGCCAGCACCTGATGAGATTCGAGCGCGATTTCTCGCTCATGTGAGCACCACAACACCATGTCTTCCATACCGCACGGCCACCAGACCCTCACCCTCCAGGGGCTGCGCTTCGACGCCAACCTGGGCATCCTCGAGCAGGAAAAGCGGGCGCCTCAGCCGATCCTGGTCGATGCCGAGCTCAACCTCGGCCCGCAGCCTTTGCTGCCGCAGGACGACGACATCTTTCATGTGCTGGACTACCGCAAGGTGCGCCGCATCATCATCGACGAGTGCACCGCCGAACACGTGAACCTGCTCGAAAGCCTGATCGGCAAGCTCGCGCAGCGGCTGCTGCAGCTGCCCGGCGTGCGCGGCGTGCGGGTGAAGATCGCCAAGCTCGAAATCTTCGACGACTGCGAGGTGGCTATCCGCATCGAAGCCGGGGAATGGTGATCCAAGGCAAAATCGGGGGTCTTCCCCTCGTTTTGACTGAAGTAGCCCACCAATGAACGCCGTCTGGATCGACGAGGCGCCCGTCGCCGGCGCCGCCACCAATTCCCTGAAGATCGAGCGCGAAACGCACAAGCTCGAAAAGCGCCTGTGCCGCGAGGTGGGCCGCGCCATCGTCGACTACAACATGATCGAAGAGGGCGACAAGGTCATGGTGTGCGTCTCGGGCGGGAAGGACAGCTACGCCATGCTGGACATCCTGCTCAAGCTGAAGGCGCGTGCACCGATTCACTTCGACATCGTGGCGGTGAACCTCGACCAGAAGCAGCCGGGCTTTCCGGAAGAGGTGCTGCCCAAGTACCTGAGCGAGCTTGGCGTGGCCTTCCACATCGAGAACCAGGACACCTACAGCATCGTCAAGCGCGTGATCCCCGAAGGCAAGACGACCTGCGGCCTGTGCAGCCGCCTGCGCCGCGGCATCCTGTACCGCGTGGCGGACGAACTCGGTGCCACCAAGGTGGCGCTGGGGCACCACCGCGACGACATGCTGCAGACCTTCTTCCTCAACATGTTCTTCGCGGGCAAGCTCAAGAGCATGCCTCCCAAGCTGGTGAGCGACGACGGCAAGCACATCGTCATTCGCCCCCTCGCCTACGTGGCCGAGAAAGACCTGGTGCGCTGGGCGCAGCACCGTGAGTTTCCGATCATTCCGTGCACCCTGTGCGGCAGCCAGGAAAACCTGCAGCGCAAGCAGGTCGGCGAAATGCTGCGCGAATGGGACAGGAAGCACCCCGGCCGCGTGGAAAACATGTTCACCGCGCTGCAGAACGTGGTGCCTTCGCACCTGCTGGACGGAACGCGGCACGACTTCAAGGGTCTGAAGGCGACGGGCGTGGCCGACGAAGACGGCGACAAGGCCTTCGACGCGCCCTCTTTCGACTTGCTCTCCCAGGCACCCGCAGCCCTGCGCATTCTTCAGGGCTGAACCGGCAACCCAGGGGAATTTTGGGCCACGGAGCCCGGAGACCCTCATGAAACGTGCGTTTTTTGCTCTCTTTTTGGCAGCAACACTGAGCGGGTGCGCCACCTCCTGGGTGGTCGACAGCGATGTGAAGAGCTTTTCTTCGCTCGGTACGGTGGCGCCCGGCGCCACCTACCGCTTCGAACGCCTGCCTTCGCAGCAGGCCGATGCCGCCCGGCAGGAATCTTTGGAGGCCATGGCGGCCGCGGCGCTCGAGAAGGTGGGCCTGCGCCGCGACGATGCCCGCCCGACCTACAGCGCGCAGATAGGCGCGCGCGTCACACTCGGCCTTTCGCCCTGGGCTGACCCATGGCTCTTCGACGGCCCATGGGGCTACGGCGGCTACGGCTATCACGGCTACGCCCGCCGCTGGTATGGCGGCGGCTGGTACGGCGGCCCGGCCTTCATGCCGCCGGCCGCCAACCCCTGGTACGAGCGCGAAGTGAGCATCGTGCTGCGCGACATCGGCTCGAACCGGGTGGTCTATGAAACGCGGGCCCGCAACGACGGGCCGTACAACGCCAGCGCGGCCATCCTGCCCGTGATGTTCGATGCCGCGCTGCAAGGGTTTCCGAATCCGCCGCAGGGCGAGCGCCGGGTGAACATCGAGCTGCGCGCGGCAAAGAAATGACGCGCTTCTAGAATCCCGCCGGATGGAAGAAATTACCCGTTTGATTGCCGTTCGCCATGGCGAAACGGCCTGGAACGTCGACACGCGCATTCAAGGCCAGCTCGACATCGGGCTCAACGCCACCGGCTTGTGGCAGGCCAAGCGCGTGGGGCAGGCGCTGGCGGACGAAGACATCGGCGTGATCTACGCGAGCGACCTCTCGCGCGCCTGGCAGACCGCGCAGGAAATTGCAAAGCCCCACGGCCTCACGGTGCTGCCCGAGCCCGGCCTGCGCGAACGGGCCTTCGGCCGCTTCGAGGGCATGAGCTTTGCGGAAATCGAGGCCACGCTCCCCGAGCAAGCCAGGCGCTGGCGCGAGCGCGACCCTGAATTCGAGCCCGAAGGCGGCGAGAGCCTGCTGGTTTTTCGCGACCGGGTGACGCGCGTTGCATCGAAGCTCGCCGCCCGCCACCCGGGTCAATTGGTCACGCTGGTGGCGCATGGCGGCGTGATGGACGTGCTCTACCGCGCCGCCACCCGCCAGGAGCTGCAAGCGCCGCGCACCTGGCAGCTTGGCAATGCGGCCATCAACCGCATGCTGTGGACGGCCGAGGGCTTCAGCCTGGTCGGCTGGAGCGACACCGCCCACCTGGCGGCGGACGACGACGTTCTGGACGAAACAACCACCTAGGCGTGCGACGCCGTGGCGTGCGCCGCGGCGGTTTCGGTCTTTGCTTCGCCCGGCAGGTCGACCATCGGCCCGGTGCCGCTGTAGCGGTCGAGCGCCAGGTAGATGGCGGGCGTGATGTAGAGCGTGATCACTTGCGAAAAGATCAGCCCGCCCACCACAGCCACGCCGAGCGGCTGGCGCAGTTCGGCGCCGGCACCCAGCCCCAGCGCCAGCGGCAGCGCGCCCATCAGCGCGGCCAGCGTGGTCATGAGAATCGGGCGGAAGCGCAGCCGGCAGGCTTCGCGGATGGCATCGACCGGCTTCATGCCTTCGGTGCGCTGCGCGTCGAGCGCGAAGTCGATCATCATGATCGCGTTCTTCTTCACGATGCCGATCAAAAGCAGAATGCCGATGGTCGCGATCAGCGTCAGGTCGAAGCTGAATATCTTCAGCGAGATCAACGCGCCCACCGCCGCTGACGGCAGCCCCGCCAGGATGGTCAGCGGATGGATGTAGCTTTCGTACAGCACGCCCAGCAGCACGTAGATGACCAGCACGGCCAGCACCAGCAGCACGGCCTGGCTCGATTGCGAGCTCTGGAACACCGCCGCGTCACCGCCATAGGTGGTGATGATCGACTGCGGCATCTTCAGCTCTTCCTTGAACTGGTCGATCTTGGCAGTCGCGTTGCCCAGCGGCACGTCGGGCGCGAGGTTGAACGACACTGTCACGGCCTGCAACTGGCCCTGGTGGTTGACCGAGGTCGGCCCCACCGTCCGCTTGACGGTCGAGAAGGCCGAGAGCGGCACCAGCCGGCCGGTGGTGCTGCGCACCGAAAGGCGCGAGACGTCGTCCTCGAACTGCCGGTCGCTGTCCGCGGCCGAGAGAATCACCTGGTAGGTGTTGCTCGCGCCGTAGATGCTGCCGATCTGCCGGTCGCCATACGCGTTGTAGAGCGCCAGCCGCAGGTCGCCCACCGCAACGCCGAGCACGCCGGCCTTGTCGCGGTCGATTTCGAGCGTGGCCTGCAGGCCGCGGTTCTGCGAGTCGCTGGTCACGTCGCGGAAGACCGGGTCGGCGCGCATGCGCTCCATGAGCCGCGTGGACCACGGCGCCATTTCGCCGGCGTTAACGCTTTGCAGCGTGTACTGGAAGCGCGCCTTGCTCTGGCGACCGCCCAGGCGCAGGTTCTGCACCGGCTGCATGTAGACCGCAATGCCCGGAATCTCGCGGAAGCGCTGGCGCAGCGATTCGAGCACCTTGGCCATCTTGGGGCGCTCGCTGCGCGGCTTGAGCACGGCAAAAAGGCGGCCGGAGTTCTGCGTGGCGGTCGGGCCGCCCACGCCGACGAACGAGCTCACGTAGGCCACGCTCGGGTCAGCCTGGAGCGAAGCGGCCACGCGCTCTTGCAGCGCATTCATGGCGGTGAATGAAATATCTTCCGCCGCTTCAGTGGTGATCTGGATCTGGCCGATGTCTTCTTCGGGGAAGAAGCCCTTCGGAATGGAAATGAACAACCAGGCCGTGACAACGAACGTGGCGCCCGCCATCAGCAGCATCAGCGTGCGATGGCCAAGCGTCCAGTCGAGCGTTCGCATGTAGGTGCCATGCACCCAGCGGTAGCCGCGCTCGAAGGCGCGGCCAATGGCGGTGCCGGGTTCCGGATGCTCTTCTTCGTGGTCGATGGCGCCTTCGGGCCGCGGCACATGCTTGAGCAGCCGGCTCGCGAGCATTGGCACCAGCGTGAGCGACACCACGGCCGACACCAGCACCGCGAGCGCCACCACCACCGCAAACTCGTGGAACAGCAGGCCGATCACGCCCGGCATGAAGAAGATCGGGATGAACACCGCCACCAGCGAGATCGAGATCGAGATGATGGTGAAGCCCACTTCGCGTGCGCCGCGCAGCGCCGCCGCGAACGGCTCCATGCCCTTCTCGACGTAGCGCATGATGTTTTCGAGCACCACGATGGCGTCGTCCACCACCAGGCCCACCGCGAGCGTGATGCCAAGCAGCGAAACGTTGTCCAGGCTGTAGCCGAAGGCGTAAAGCAGCGCCACCGCGCCGATGAGCGAAATGGGGATGGTGACGGCCGGAATCAGCGTGGCAACCAGCCGGTGCAGGAACAGGAAAATCACCATGACCACCAGCGCGATGGTGCCCAGCAGCGTGAGCTGCACGTCGTGCACCGCCTCGCGGATCGAGAGCGAGCGGTCGTTCACCATATGGATCTCGACCGATTGCGGCAACTCTGCCTTGAAGCGCGGAATGAGCGCGCGCACCGCGTCCACCACCTCCACGGTATTGGCATTGGGCTGGCGCTGTACGGCCAGCGAAATGGAACTCTGGCCATTGAAGCTGCTGGCGGTCTTGACGGACTCGAAGCTGTCTTCGATGGTGGCCACTTCGTCGAGCCGCACCGGGGCGCCGTTGCGCTGGCCGATGATCAGCTTGGCGAAGTCTTCCGCCTTGGTGAGCTGCCGGTTCGCCTGGATGGTGAGGGTCTGGCGCGGCCCGTCGAGCGTGCCGACGGGCGTGTTGGCGTTGGCGGAGTTCACCGCCCTGGCGAGTTCGTCGAGCGTGATGTTGCGCGCATTCAGCAGATCGGCATTGGCCTTGATGCGCACCGCAAACGCCTTGCGCCCGTACACGGCCACCTGTGCCACGCCGTCGATGGTGGAAAGCGTGGGCGAGATCAGGTTCTCTGCGTAGTCGTTGAGCTCCGAGGGGTTCATCGATGGCGAAATGAGCGCGATGAACAGCACCGGCGCATCGGCCGGATTCACCTTGCGGTAAGAAGGCAGCTGCGTGAGCTCTTGCGGCAGCTGGCGCTGGGCGCGCAGCAGCGCGGCCTGCACATCGACGGCGGCGGCATCGATGTCGCGGCTGCTCACGAACTCGAGCGTGATCGAACTCACGCCCTGGGTGTTGACCGAGCTGATGGTCTGCAGGCCCGGAATGGTCGAGAACTGCTTTTCGAGCGGTAGCGCCACCGACGAGGCCATGGTGTCGGGGCTTGCCCCCGGCAACTGGGCGTTCACGTTGATGACCGGCGTGTTGTAGCTCGGCAGCGCGGCCACCGGAATGCTGAAATACGCAAAGATGCCCGCCACCACCACCGCGGCGGACAACAGCACCGTCATGGCGGGGCGACGGATGCACAGCTCCGAGATGTTCATGCGCGTTCCCGCGGGTTCTTGATGTCCGATGACGCCGCGCTGCCCGGCGTTACGCCGGTCGTGCCCGCCGGCGCGGCCTTTGCGTCGACGCGGACCTTGCCGCCCGGCCGCACGTTCTGGCTGCCCTCGATGACCACCTGCTCGCCCGGCTCGACGCCGCTCACCGCCGCCTTGGTGCCGAAGGTATAGAGCACCTGGACCTTGCGGCGCGCCGCGGTGCCGGCCTTGTCGACCACGTAGAGCGAGGTACCGTCCGGCAGCATCATGAGCGCCGCGGCAGGCAACACCGTGGCCCCTGCCAGCGTGCGCACCGTGATGCGCGTGCCCACGAACTGGCCGGGCCAGAGGCTTTGATCGGCGTTGTCGAACACCGCCTTTGCGCGCACGGTGCCGATCTGCGGGTCGACCGTGTTGTCGACGAAATTGAGCACCCCGCTCAGCGGCTCTTGGCGGCCGGTGACGAGAGCCTCGACCTTGGCGCGGATGCGCGCTGCGGCCAGCAGGTCTTGCAGATTGGCCTCGGGCACGGGAAAGCTCACCGCAATGGGGTCGAGCTGCGTGATGGTGACCAGCGACAGCGTGGGCTGCACCAGCGTGCCGGGATAGATGTTGACGGCACCGATGCGGCCCGCAATGGGCGCGCGCAGCGTGGCATAGCCCAGTGCCACTTGCGCCGACTGCACCGCGGCGCGATCGGCGGCCACCGCGGCGCGCTGCGCCTCGAGCTGCGACAGCGTGGCGTCGGTGGCACTCTTGGAAATGAAGTTCTGCGCCAGCAGTTCCTGGCTGCGCTTGTACTGGCGCTCCAGGTCGGCCAGCGTGGCCTCGTCGCGCTTCTGCTGCGCGCGGGCGCGGGCAAGGTTGGCCTGGTCGTTGCGGTCATCCAGCGTGAAGAGCAGCTGGCCCTCCTTGACGAACTGCCCTTCCTTCACGTGCACCGCTGCCACGGTGTTGGTGACCTGCGGCCGGAGGTCGACGCTGTTGAGAGACACCACGCTGCCGTTGACCTGGACCGTGACCGGCACGTCCTGCCGCACGGCGGTTGCGAGCGTCACGAGCGCGGCCGGCGTGCCGTCGGCAGGGGTTGCGCCCTTGGCTGCGGTAGCAGGCTTGGCGCTGCCTGCGGCAAGACGATCGCCAGATCCGCTCCACCACCATCCCGCGGCGGCTACGATCGACACACCTGCAAGGGCGAAGACGAGTTTTTTCTTCATGGATTTTTTGTGCACTTTGGGCTGACAGCGGCTATTGGATCAGCGGCCAGTCCACAGTGTCGACGGGTACCGTAAAGATAAGTAAAGCGGCAACGCAATGGCCCATGCACAACCCGCTGTGACAGGCGCAAGGCCGAATTCGACCTCGCCGCTAAAATCGCCGCTCCACAGCCTCTGGATATACCCCATGAACCGCTGCAAGAAACCCACGAATGCTCTCACTTTCATAGCGCTTTGCACAGTAGGTGCAAGCCTTTTTTCCATTGATGCCGCAGCCCAGGCCGACGTGCCCCGGCCGCAGACCCAGAACGAATCGCTGGTAGGCGGCCGCACGTTCCCGGTCGGCACGCTGCGCGGCAAGTTCATGGTGATCGACGGGGTCGACGTCGAACTCGACGGCAGGCCTGACCGCATGGCGCCTGGCGGGCGCATCCGCAGCCCCCAGAACATGCTGGTCATGTCGAGCGCGATTGCCGGTCAGAAATTCCTGGTCAATTACACGCGCGACGCAGCAGGCCTGCTGCGCGAGGTCTGGATCCTGACGCCCGATGAAGCCGTTGCCAAGCGCGAATCGCTCGACAAGCCGCTCCTGAACATCTGGCCGTTCACCACGAACGACACCGTCAACACGCAATAAAAATGCCAGCGGGCGCTCGCCCGCCGCGCTTCCGGAGGCCGTGCGCCTCCGGTATTCCGCCTTCCCGTTCGGGAGGGCCAAGAGAGCACCCCATGAGCAAAAAAGTCTTTATCAAAACCTTCGGCTGCCAGATGAACGAGTACGACTCGGACAAGATGGCCGATGTGCTGAACGCCGCGCAGGGCTACGAGCCCACGCAGAACGTGGACGAGGCCGACCTGATCCTGTTCAACACCTGCTCGGTGCGCGAAAAAGCCCAGGAAAAGGTGTTCTCCGACCTCGGCCGCGTGAAGCACCTGAAGGCCAAGGGCGTGAAGATCGGCGTGGGCGGCTGCGTGGCCAGCCAGGAGGGCGATGCCATCATCGCGCGCGCCCCTTACGTCGACATCGTGTTCGGCCCGCAAACGCTGCACCGCCTGCCCGAGATGCTGAACGACCGCGAGCGACTCGACCGTCCGCAGGTGGACATCAGCTTTCCAGAGATCGAGAAATTCGACCACCTGCCGCCCGCGCGGGTGGAGGGTGCTACGGCGTTCGTGTCGATCATGGAAGGCTGCTCCAAATACTGCAGCTACTGCGTGGTGCCCTATACCCGCGGCGAGGAAGTGAACCGCCCGCTGGACGACGTGCTGGTGGAGATTGCCGGCCTGGCCGACCAGGGCGTGCGCGAGGTCACGCTGCTTGGACAGAACGTGAACGCGTATCGCGGCCGCATGGGCGATACGGCCGAGATTGCCGACTTTGCGCTGCTCATCGAGTACGTTGCAGAGATTCCAGGCATCGAGCGCATCCGCTACACGACCAGCCACCCGAACGAATTCACGCCGCGGCTGATCGAGGCCTACGCCAAGGTGCCGCAGCTCGTGAGCCACCTGCACCTGCCCGTGCAGCACGGCAGCGACCGCATCCTGATGGCCATGAAGCGCGGCTACACCGCCATGGAATACAAGAGCACGGTTCGCAAGCTGCGCGCCATCCGGCCCGAGCTTGCGCTCTCCAGCGACTTCATCGTCGGCTTCCCCGGCGAGACCGACGAAGATTTTGCCAAGATGATGAAGCTGATCGACGACTGCCAGTTCGACAACAGCTTCAGCTTCATCTTCAGCCCGCGCCCCGGCACGCCGGCCGCGGCGCTGCACGACGACACGCCCCATGCGGTGAAGCTTGCACGCCTGCAAACGCTGCAGCGCGTGATCGACGGCAACGTGCGCCGCTTCGGCGCCGCGCTCGTGGGCACCACGCAGCGCGTGCTGGTCGAAGGGGCTTCGCGCAAGGACGCGAACGAGCTGATGGGCCGCACGGAGTGCAACCGCGTCGTCAACTTCGAAGGCGATGCGCGGCTCGTCGGGCAGATGGCCGACCTGCGCATCACGCGCTCGCTCGCGTACACGCTGCGCGGCGAAGTGGCCACGCGCGAATCGTCGACGGCGCCGGCTCCGGCCGCGCTCGCCGCCTGATGGCGAAGCGGCCATCGACGCGGGGCTCGTTCCAGCAGCTCCTTCTTTTCGCATTCCTGCTCATCACCGCCTTGCTGGTGGGCGTGGTGCTGCGCTCTGTGTTCCAGTACGACGCGCTCATGAGCCAGAGCCGCGATGCGGCCGCCCGTGCGCTGCGCCTCTCGGGCGCGGCCCAGTCATTGGCGGAGCGCAGCGCGGCCATGGAGCGTGCCGGGCGCCAGTCGCTGGTGCTGAACGATGCTGTGCTGCGCCGCCGCTTCGACGACGCTGCGCGTGAGGCGCACCAGGTGCTCGAACGGCTTGAGAACAACGGCCTTGCGCCGGCGGGCATCCAGATGTGGCGCGCCCAGCTCGGCGTGATCGAAGGCCTGATGAGCGGAAGCGCCGACAGCGCCCTCTCGCGCGAAAGCACCATGGCCATGCAATTCCGCGAACTCGATTCGCTGAACACCAATCTGGCGCAGCAGGCGCAGTTCCTCATCGAAACGCAGAACGACGCGCTGGCCAAGCGCATCGAGAACGCGCGCCGCCGCCTGATGCGCGAGGTGATAGCCGCCAGCGTGCTCGCGGTGTCGCTGGCGTTGGCTTTCGGCATCTGGCTTGCACGCCCGTTCAAGCGGCTGGAGCATGCCATCGTCGGGCTCGGGCAGAACCGGCTCGACGAACCCATCGACATTCGCGGTCCGGCCGACATTCGGCGCGTGTCGCAGCAGCTGGAGTGGTTGCGCTTGCGCCTGACCGAACTGGACGCCGACAAGGCGCGCTTTCTGCGCCATGTGTCGCACGAACTGAAAACGCCGCTCGCCGCGTTGAGGGAAGGCGTCTCGCTGCTCGAAGACGGCGTTACGGGCCCGCTCAACCCGGCCCAGCTGGAAGTGGCGCAGATCCTTAACCAGAACACCGTGTCGCTGCAGGGCCAGATCGAAGCGCTGCTGCGCTTCAACGCCGCGGCCTTCGAGGCGCGCGAGCTACGCCGCGAACGCACCGAGCTGCTGCCGCTGATCGAGGAGCAGATCGAGGCGCAGCGCCTGCAGTGGCAAGCGCACGGTTTGCGCGTGCGGGCAGAGGGTGAACCGCTCACGGTCACGGTGGACCGCACCAAGCTCGGCACCGCCATCGCCAACCTGCTGTCCAACGCCATCCGCTATTCGGCGCGCGGCGGAGTCATCAATATCGTGGTGTCGAGCACGCCGGATTCGGCCTGCATCGATGTCAATGATGCCGGTCCGGGTATTGCCGAAAGCGACCGCGACCGCATTTTCGAGCCGTTCTACCGGGGCGAGCGCCAGCCCGAGCATGCGGTCAAGGGCACCGGCATCGGCCTTTCCATCGTGCAGGAGTACATTGCTGCCCATGGGGGCCGCATCACCCTGCAGCCGAGCGGGCCTGGCGCGCGCTTTCGCATCGAACTGCCGCGCACGGCCTGATCCCGGATCCAGCCTCCAGAACAACCCACCGCGAATTGCTCGTGAAGCCCTCGGGCATCCACCTGAAACACTGCCTCTTGTCTTTTTCTCGCCGATCCATGCCTTTTTCGTTCGTCCGCAGTTCGACCTTCTCCGGGGCGATGGCCGTGCCTTTCGTCCTGATGCTGGCCGCCTGCGCGACGCAACCCGAGCCCCCGGCCGAGGCCACCGCCCTGCCGCCGCCGCCCGTAGTACCGCGCGTGATGCCCGTGGAGGCCGAGCCCAAGGCGCCCGCCACGCAGCCAGCCTCGCTCTTCACGCTGATGACCCAAGGGCCGGTGGCTGCCATGCTGGCGTATGCCGACAAGGTCCGGCCGCTAGGCGGTGCCGAACTGGCCGCCGAAATCACCCGAGCCGGCGATCCTGGCGATTCGCCCAGCGCGCAGATGCAACTGGCGCTGCTGCTTGCGCAAACGCGCGTGCCGGCCGACCTGGCACGCGCCCTTGGCCTGATGCAGCGCGTGGCGGCAAACCCCTCGCCCGAGGCGCAACCCCTGCAGCCGCTCGCGCGTGCGCTGGCCGCGCGCTACGTGGAGCAGCGCCGCGTCGAGGACGACCGCGACAAGCAGGTGCAGCAGCTGCGCGAAAGCCAGCGCCGCATCGACCAGCTGAACGACCGTATCGAAGCGTTGCGCGCCATCGAGCGCAGCTTTGCGCGCCCGAACGCGCCAGCGCCCACTCTGCCCCCACCCAACGGAACCAAGCCCACCCCATGAACATCCAGCGGTTGCAGAAAGAGTTCCCTCGATGAGCACGACCGGCGCGCGCCTGCTGGTGGTGGACGACGATCCGGACATGCTGCGGCTGCTTTCGATGCGGCTGAGTTCGGTCGGCTACCAGGTCACGGCCGTGACCTCGGCCGAAACCGCGCTCACCCAGCTCGAGATCGAGCACCCGCAGCTGGTGCTCAGCGACGTGCGGCTGCCCGGGCGCGACGGGCTCCAGCTGTTCGATGAAATAAGGAAGCGCCACCCTTCGCTGCCGGTGATCCTGCTCACCGCGCACGGCACCATTCCCGATGCGGTCGAGGCCACGGCGCGCGGCGTTTTCACCTACTTGACCAAGCCTTACGACGGCCGCGAGCTGCTCGACAAGATCGCCCAGGCGCTGGCGCTGGGCGCTCCCGCCAGCACGCCCGCCAAGGCCGGCGACGAAAGCTGGCGTGCTGAAATCGTGAGCCGCAGCAATCGCATGTCCGAGCTGCTGGCCGAGGCGCGCATGGTGGCCAAGTCGGACGCATCGGTACTTTTGCGCGGCGACAGCGGCGCCGGCAAGGAGCTGCTGGCGCGCGCCATCCACCGCGCGAGTGCTCGCGCCGACAAGCCCTTCGTGGCGGTCAATTGCGGCGCCATTCCCGAGGCGCTGCTCGAGTCGGAACTGTTCGGCCACATGAAGGGCGCGTTCACTGACGCGCATGCCAACCACAAGGGCCTGTTCCAACAGGCCGACGGCGGCACGCTGCTGCTGGACGAAATCGGTGACATGCCGCCCGCGCTGCAGGTCAAGCTGCTGCGCGTTCTGCAGGAGCGCGCGGTACGCCCGCTCGGCGCCAGCCAGTCGATCGAAGTCGACGTGCGCATCATCTCGGCCACCCACCGCGACCTGGACGCGGCCATGGAGGCGGGCCAGTTCCGCGAAGACCTTTACTACCGCCTGAACGTGGTCACGCTCACGCTGCCGCCGCTGTCGGCCCGGCGCGAGGACATTCCGCTGCTGGCCAATCACTTCCTGCAGAAGCTGTCGACCAAGTACGGCAAGCGGCTCTCTGGCTTTGCGCCCGAGGCGCTGAAGGCGCTGGCCACCGCCGCCTGGCCGGGCAACGTGCGGCAGCTCTACAACGTGGTGGAACAGGTTTGCGCGCTGTCGAGCTCGCCGCTCATTCCGTTGGCGCTGGTGCAGCGGGCGCTACGCGTGCCGACGGTCGAGGTTCAGACTTACGCCGAGGCCAAGCAGCGTTTCGAGCGCGACTACCTGGTCGGGCTGCTCAAGCTCACCGACGGCAACGTGGCCGACGCGGCCCGCCTGGCCGACCGCAATCGCACCGAGTTCTACCGCCTGCTGCAGAAGCATGAACTCACGCCGGGCCACTTCAAGGCTGACGCTGTCGCTCCGGGTAGCGAGCCTGTCGCCGACTAGCGACGACGCTAAGTTGTTGATTTGAAAGACTTTTTTCCGACCGCCTGCCAGGCTTGTCGGGATTCGGCGACAAAAACAGGGGTTTCGGAGCCTCCCAAACGGCTCCAACCCCGAAAACCGCATTCAGATCGCTCTAAGTCATTGATCTGAAATGGTTTTTTCTACCTGGCACAGGGTTTGCCCCTGTACAGGCATGACAGCACTCAACAGCCCATCTTTCGCACTGCGCCAGCAGCGCGACGGCCTGCGTCAAAAGCAGTTTTCCCCCGCACGGCCCCGTGCCGCCGGGCATTCGCTGGCCGCGCTTGCAAGCGCAGGCGGCGCCGAACCGGATTGCGTGATCAAGCGCTTTCCTGCCATTGGCGACACCCCTTCCCTCGACAAGCAACGTTGGTAAATCACACATGAAGCCAAACGACTTCTCCCAACTGAACGTGCTGACCGAAGCCGACTTTTCGCACCGCAGCCCGGTGCGCGAAGAACGCCACCCCAATTCCGTGACGGCTCCGCCGGTCAATCGCGGCTCCATGACGCCCCGCCCCTGGCGCGGCTTCTGGAACAGCATCGGCACTGCCCTGCTGGTCAAGCTGGGCGCCGGCGGCAAGCCGGAGCGCGAAACCGCCGAAGCCAGCGAACAGGTCAAGCAGCCGTGGCAGCGCGCCGCGGCGCAGCGGCGCTTCGCCTTCATGGCGCTCACGCTGCTGAGCACCGTGGTTGCCTCCGCGCTGTTTGCCGGCGTGCAGCCCGACTACGACAACATCTGGCTCGAATACGGCCAGATCGGCCTGTACGGCCTGCTTTCGGGCTGGGTCGTCACCGGCTTCGTCACGGCGCTCATGGGCTTTTACGTCTCGGTGCGCGGTGACAAGCACGCCCTGTCGGTCAAGCAGGTGGCCAACCACCCGATGAACCCCGAGGCACGCACCGCGATCATCATGCCGATCTGCAACGAAGACGTTGCCACGGTGTTCGCCGGCCTGCGCGCCACCTGCGAATCGGTTGCGGCCACCGGTCACGCGAAGCAATTCGACGTGTTCGTGCTGTCCGACAGCTACACCCCCGAAACCGCCGCCGCCGAGCGCGCCGCCTGGGAAGACCTTCGCGCCGCACTGGCCGACAGCCCGAACCAGCCGCAGGTCGAGGTGTACTACCGCCTGCGCACCCGCCGCACGCACCGCAAGGCCGGCAACGTTGCCGACTTCTGCCGCCGCTGGGGCAAGGACTACCGCTACATGGTGGTGCTCGACGCCGATTCCGTGATGAGCGGCGATTGCCTGACCTCGATGGTCAAGCTGATGGAAGCCAACCCCACCGCCGGCATCATCCAGACCGCCACGCAGGCCATCGGCCACGTGACGCTGCATGCCCGCGCGCAGCAATTCGCCTCCCGCGTGACGGGCCGCCTGTTCACGCTGGGCATGCAGTTCTGGCAACTGGGCGAATCGCACTACTGGGGCCACAACGCGATCATCCGCGTCGAGCCCTTCATGAAGCATTGCGCGCTGGCTCCCATCAAGGGCACCGGCGGCATGTCGGGCGGCATCATGTCGCACGACTTCGTCGAAGCCGCGCTGATGCGCCGCGCCGGCTACAACGTTTGGCTCTGCGCCGACCTGGTCGGCAGCTACGAACAGCAACCGCCGGACCTGCTGGCCGAACTGCAGCGCGACCGCCGCTGGTGCCAGGGCAACCTGCAAAACGCCCGCCTGATGGCCGAGCCCGGCATTCACCCGGTGCACCGCGCGATGTTCGTGACCGGCACCATGGCGTATGCCTCGGCACCGCTGTGGCTCGCGTTCCTGACGCTCGGCACCGCGCTGTGGCTGAGCGGCTCCAGCCTCATCTCCAGCTGGAGCGTGCTGCCGGCGGAACTGGCCGGCCTGTGGATCTGGACCCTGTGCCTGTTGTTCCTGCCCCGCGTGCTCGGCATTGCCGCCGTGCTGATGCGCGGCGAGCAACGCCAGTACGGCGGCCTGTGGGGCCTGGTGAAGAGCTCGGCGCTCGAAAGCGCCTTGGCCATCGTGCAAGCGCCGGTTCGCATGCTGGCCCACTCGCTGTTCGTGCTGGTCGCCCTCACCGGTATCAAGCTCGACTGGAAGTCGCCCCCCCGCGAAGCCGCTGCCGTGCCGTGGAAGGTTGCCGTGTCGCAGCTCGCTCCCATGAGCATCGTGGTCGGCGCGCTGGCCTTGGGCGTTGCAATGATCGACCCGAGCGCGCTGATCTGGCTCATGCCCGTCGGCCTGCCGCTGCTGCTGGCGATTCCGCTCACGGTGCTGACCAGCCAGATCGCTCTCGGCACGTCGCTGCGCGACCGCGGCTTCCTGCTGATTCCCGAGGAATCGCGTTCGCCGGCCGTGCTGCGCCGCGCCTGGATGCATGCGGTGCGCCTTGCACGTCCTGCGGCGCTGGCGACGGCCTGATGATTGATTGAAGCGCTGAAGCTCAGCGCAACAAAAAAAGCCGGCCACTGGGCCGGCTTTTTTCATGGAGCGGCCGCCAGGACAGCAGCCCCTCTCTATATGTGTGTCTAGAACGGCAGCTTCGGCCCGCCAGGACCACCCATTCCGCCCATGCCCTTCATGCCGCCCATCTTCTTCATCATCTTCATGAGGCCGCCGCCCTTCATCTTCTTCATCATGCCCTGCATCTGCTCGAACTCGTTGAGCAGGCGGTTCACTTCCTGAACCTGCACGCCAGCGCCGGCCGCAATGCGGCGCTTGCGCGTGGCCTTGAGCAGTTCGGGCTTGCGGCGCTCCAGCGGCGTCATGCTCTGGATGATGCCTTCCTTGCGGCGGATGTCGCGCTCGGCGCGGGTCATGTCGGCCTCGGTGGCCTTGGCGGCCATCTGCTGCGGCAGCTTGTCCATCAGGCTGGAGAGGCCGCCCATCTGCTTCATCTGCTGAAGCTGGCCAAGAAAGTCGTTCAGGTCGAAGCCCGCGCCGCTCTTCACCTTGGCCGCAAGCTTCTGCGCCGCCGCCACGTCGACGCCGGCCGTGACCTGCTCGACCAGCGCGACGATGTCGCCCATGCCCAGGATGCGCCCGGCATGGCGCTCGGCGTCGAACACCTCAAGGCCGTCTATCTTCTCGCTGGTGCCTGCGAACTTGATGGGCACGCCGGTAACCTGCCGCACCGACAGCGCCGCACCCCCGCGCGAATCGCCGTCGGTCTTGGTCAGGATGATGCCGGTGAGCGGCAGCGCATCCTTGAAGGCCTTGGCGGTGTTGATCGCGTCCTGGCCCTGCATCGCATCGACGACGAACAGCGTTTCGACCGGATCGAGCGCGCCGTGCAGTTGCTTGATTTCGGTCATCAGCACTTCGTCGATCGCCAGGCGGCCGGCCGTGTCGACCAGCAGCACATCGAAGAAATGGCGCTTGGCATGGTCGAGCGCGGCGCGTGCAATGTCGAGTGGCTTCTGGTCCGGCGTGCTCGGGAACCATTCGGCACCGGCCTGCCTGGTGACCATCTTGAGCTGTTCGATAGCCGCGGGCCGGTAGACGTCGCCCGACACGGTCAGCACTTTCTTCTTGCGCTTTTCGATCAGGTGCTTGGCCAGCTTGGCGGTGGTGGTGGTCTTGCCCGCGCCCTGCAGGCCGGCCATCAGGATCACGGCGGGCGGCTGGGCCGCAAGGTTGATGTCGGAGATGCCCTCGCCCATGGTGGCGGCGAGTTCGCGGTTCACGATGCCGACCAGCGCCTGGCCCGGCTTGAGCGAACCCAACACTTCCTGGCCGAGCGACTTTTCTTTCACGCGGGCGACGAAGTCGCGCACCACGGGCAGCGCCACGTCGGCCTCGAGCAGCGCCATGCGCACTTCGCGCAGCATGTCCTGCACGTTGCTTTCGGTAATGCGCGCCTGGCCGCTCATCGTCTTGACGAGGCGGGAGAACTTTTCTGAGAGGGCGGTGGCCATGGAAGAAATGCCTTGCTGCCCGCCGCGGCGGGTCATTGGGAAGTCGTAATTGATGTGAGTGTCGGCCGCTTGCGCCCATTCGCGAAACACCGCCAGATCGGCTTTGCCGGGACGCGCGTGTTGCCCCGGCAGCGGGTTGGCGATGCGCCACGAAGTGCGCGAAGACGGGGGGCGAGCCTATTACACTCCTGCAATGATTTTAGCGATCCCCTCCCCACTTGCCGTGGCGCTGGGCATCGCCACCGCGGCTGCCTACGGATTTGCCGCCGCCGCGGGTGCCCGCCTGAGCCGAAAAGCCACCCAATGGGCCCTGGGGCTCGCATGGCTGCTGCATGCCGCGGTGCTGGCCCACGGCCTGATCGGTAGCCAACCGCGCTTCGGCTTTGCGCCGGCGCTCTCTGTCACGGCATGGCTGGTCCTTACCGTCTACGCGGTCGAAAGCCGCATGTACCCGCAATTGAAAGTACGACGGGCGTTGGCGTGGCTGGGCGCGGCCGCGGTGGTGCTGGCAATTCTGTTTCCCGGCACGCCACTGCACGTTACGGCATCGCCGTGGCTGCCGCTGCACCTGGCGCTCGGCATTGCGTCTTATGGGTTGTTCGGCGCCGCGGTGGTGCACGCCTGGTTGATCACACGGGCCGAAAAGCAGATTCGCCTGGCCACCGAACCGCAGGCCGGGGTGCCGCTGCTCACGCTCGAACGGCTCACCTTCCGCTTCGTCACGGCGGGGTTCGTTCTGCTTTCCGCCACGCTGCTGGCAGGCCTGCTGTTCAGCGAAACGCTGTACGGCGCCACCGTCCGGGCTTGGAAGTGGGACCACAAGACCGTGTTCTCGGTGCTGGCGTGGATGAGCTTTGCCGTGCTGCTGGTGGGGCGCGCGCGCTTCGGCTGGCGCGGCCGCACGGCACGGCGCGTGCTGTATGCCGGCTCCGCCTTGCTGCTGTTGGCCTATGTGGGTTCGCGTTTTGTGCTCGAAGTGGTGCTGGCGCGCGGCACGGCATGAAATACCTGCTCGTCCTCGCGGTGCTCTGGGTGGCGATCTGGCTCTGGCGCAAGAACCGGCGCGAGGAAATGCGCGACGCGCAGCGCGAAAAGGCAGCCCGCGCCCAGCGCCAGCCCGCCGCACCGGCCGCGCCCAAGGCCATGCTGCGCTGCGCGCATTGCGGCTTGCACCTGCCTGCAAGCGATGCGCTCGGCGGCCCGGGCGATGCGGTCTACTGCAGTGCGGCGCACCGTGAGGCCGCCGAGCGCGGCTGAACGGGTGCTGCCTCCATGAGCTCGTCTCTCTGGTCGCGCGGCGAAGCCGTCACCGACTGGGACGTGCTCGAACCGGGCCGCAGCGAAAGCGCCGCGCTGCTGCGGCTGTGGCGCGGCTTCATGGCGGCGCGTTGCTTCGTGGCGCTGGTGCTCGTGCTGCTGCAGGGCGTGGCCCTGGCGCTCGGCCAGACGATGCAGCCGCTGGCCATTGCGCTTTCAGCTGGGTACCTGGCGGCCAGCTGGCTGGGTGCGCGCTACGCACATTTCACGCCGCCCATCCGTGGCTTTGCGGCGCTGTGGTTCGTGACCATCGGCATCGACCTGGGCACCTTCACTGCGCTCCAGGTGCTGCAGGGCGGCAACATCAACTACACGCCGCTGTTCGCACTGCCGGTGCTCATGAGCGCGGTGCTCGGAACGGTGACCGTGGGCCTAGGCACCACGGCCACCGTCACGCTGCTGCTGCTTGCAGACGCGGGCTGGCATTGGCTCCAGCAGCCCGGCGATTCGTCCACCCGCTTCGTGCAGGCGGCACTCACGGGCACCGGGCTCTTTGTGGTGGCGCTGCTGGCGCACGAGCTCGCGCGCCGTCTTGCGCGAGAGGAGGCAACCGCCGAGCGCAACCGCAGCAGTGCGCAAATGCAGGCGCAGGTGAACGACCTGGTGATCGAAACGCTGAGCGAAGGCGTGCTGGTGATCGACGCCGAAGGCCTCGTGCACGCGGCCAATCCGGCCGCCGATGCCATCCTCGGCCAAGGCTTGGCCAAGCTCCCCCTGCCCTTTGCGCTGCACACGCAGCCCGCGTGGCACGCGCTGGCCGCGCTGGCGCGCCAGACCTTTGCGCGCCGGGCGCCGCAATCCGAAGAAATTCCGGTGGCGCAAGCGCGCGGCGCGGCACGCGAGGTGCGGGTACGCACGCGGCTCACGCCCACGAGCGAACAGCGCGTGGACAGCCTGTGCGTGATGTTCCTTCAAGACCTGCGCGAACTCGAGGCCCGCATCCGCACCGAGAAGCTGGCGGCAATGGGCCGCATGTCGGCCGCGGTGGCGCATGAAATCCGCAATCCGCTGGCCGCCATCACGCAGGCCAGCGCGCTGCTCAACGAAGACCTCACCGATCCCGCGCACCGCAAGCTGACCAGCATGGTGCAGCACAACGCGCAGCGGCTCGCACGCATCGTGGACGATGTGCTCGATGTTTCGCGTGCGCGCCAGCAGCGCGTGCTTTCGCTCGGCGAGCAGGTCGCGCTCGACCCCGCCGTGCGCGCCCTTGCCGAAGAGTGGGTGCGCCAGACGCACCGCCCGGGCGTTCTGATCACGCTCGATGCCGCCGACAGCGAGGTGCGCTTCGATGTCGAGCACCTGCGCCGGCTGCTCGTGAACCTGCTGGACAACGCGGCGCGCTACGCCGGCAAGCGCGAGGACTCGATCCAGGTCGTCACCACCACGCAGCGCGGAAGTTCAGGGCGGCCGAGCCTGCAGGTGTGGAGCGACGGCGCTCCGCTGGAGCCCGCGGTGCAGCGCCATTTGTTCGAGCCTTTTTTTTCGTCCGAAAGCCGCTCCAGCGGACTCGGCCTGTTCCTGTGCCGCGAGCTGTGCCGGCGCCACGGTGCCACGATCGGCTACGAGCGCCGCGCGCTTGTGGCGGGTGGGCCCGAGGGGAATGAATTCTTCGTCAGCTTCGCTCCCAGCGAAAACCGGCTGACACAATAGCGCCGTGAGCACTCCCAATCCCCCTTCCCTGCAGCGCCCGGCCAACATCCTGGTCATCGACGACGAGCCCGACCTGCGCACGCTGTATGAGCTCACGCTGCTGCGCGAGGGCTACCGCGTGGAAGCCGCGGGCAGCGTTTCGGAAGCATGGGAGCACCTGGAGGCCGGCCAATTCGATGCTGTGATCACCGACATGCGCTTGCCGGACGGCCAGGGCATGGAAATCATCCATCGCATCCAGAAAGACCAACGCACCGAGCGCTGCGTCGTGATGACGGCCTACGGCTCGGCGGAAAACGCGGTCGAGGCGCTGAAAGCCGGCGCGTTCGATTACCTGACCAAGCCTGTCGACCTGAAGCAGTTCCGCGCCGTGGTTGCCTCCGCCGTGCAGGCGCAGCACGCCGCGCCCGCCAAGACCATGAAAGCGGCACCGGCGGCACAAGGCGAACGTGCCGGCGACACGCCCGGCGTGACAGGCAGCGGCATTGCGGCGCTCGAACGGCTGGTCGGCAACTCGGAGCCGATGCGCCTGGTCAAGTCGCGCATCGCCAAGGTGGCGCGCGGCATGGCGCCCGTGCTGGTGCGCGGCGAATCGGGCACCGGCAAGGAGCTGGTGGCGCGCGCCGTGCACGCCTGCAGCCAGCGCAGCGACGGCCCGTTCGTCGCGGTCAACTGCGGCGCCATTCCGGAGAACCTGCTCGAGGCCGAATTCTTCGGTGCGCGCAAGGGCTCGTACACCGGCTCGTCGCAAGACCGCGACGGCTACTTCCAGGCCGCACGGGGCGGCACGCTGTTCCTCGACGAAATCGGCGACCTGCCGCTGGCAATGCAGTCAAAGCTGCTGCGCGCGATCCAGGAGCGCAGCGTGCGCTCCATCGGCTCCACGCAGGAAGACGCGGTCGACGTGCGCGTCGTGAGTGCCACCCACAAGGACCTGCACGCCGAAGTCAACGCGGGCCGCTTTCGCCAGGACCTTTTCTACCGGCTCAACGTGATCGAGATCGCGGTGCCCGCGCTGCGCGACCGGCGCGAAGACCTGCCGGCCCTGTGCGCCGCGTTGCTCGCGCGCATTGCGCACGACGGCGGACTGCCGGTGCCGCATCTTTCCGCCGATCTGCTGCACCGGCTGGCGCAGCATCCGCTGCACGGCAATGTGCGCGAACTTGAAAACCTGCTGCACCGCGCCGTGGCCCTCAACGACGGCGACGAACTGCACCTGGACCTGATGGGAGGCGGACAGCCCGCCGTCGCGGGGCTTGCGGCTTCGGCGCCCTCATCCTCACCGCCGCCGGGGGACGGTGAACCGCTCGCCGTTGCGGCGCCCGCAGCCGCAGCTTTCGCCGAGCCCAAGACCGCACCGCCGCCCTTGCCATCCGACCTGCAGGCCTACCTCGACCAGCAGGAGCGCGAAATTCTGGTGCGCGCGCTGCATGAAAGCGGCTTCAATCGAACCGCGGCCGCCGCGCGGCTCGGCATGAGCCTGCGCCAGATCCGCTATCGCATCGCACGGCTGGGCATCACCACGCCCAACGGCGACGAAGGTACCGCGAGCAATGCCGACGATTGAAGCAGCAACGTCGAACGCGAGCGGCGACGACGGCCTCTGGCGCGCCGGCTGGTACCGCTTTGCAAAGGCGCTGCAATCGCCGAATTTCGGCCCGCGACCGGCAGGCGCGCAGACCGACCTGATCGTGCTGCATTCCATCAGCCTGCCGCCCGGCGAATATGGCGGCGATGCGGTGCAGCAGCTCTTCGCGAACCAGCTCGACTGGGACGCGCACCCTTACTTCCAATCCATTCGCGGCCTGCAGGTTTCCTCGCACTTCTATGTGCGGCGCAACGGCGAACTCTGGCAGTTCGTGAGCTGCGACGAGCGCGCCTGGCATGCCGGCGTGTCGTCCTGGCGTGGCCGCGAAAACTGCAACGACGATTCGATCGGCATCGAACTCGAGGGCCTGGAAGGCCAGCCCTTCGACGAGGCCCAATACGAAACGCTGGCCAGCCTTTGCGCGGCGATTGCGCAGCACTATGCCATCGCGTTCATCGCGGGCCATGAGCACATTGCGCCGGGCCGCAAACAGGATCCGGGCGCGGGCTTTGACTGGCAATTGCTGCGCGGCCAGCTCGGCTGGAGTCCGCGGATGTTTCCCGAACAGGTGCTGCCGCTCTAATTTTTTTAATCGCGCGGCGGCCTGCGATGTGCCGTTCTTGCGCCGCAGCAATCTCTAAAATCCAGAGTGCGCCTCCAGCAACCATGCGCCTTGCAGGCCCAAATCCGCTTGCAAGCCACAGCCTGCGCGGGTTGCGCGACCATAGGCCAGTATTCATGGGCATCGCTGGCCGAGTGCCGCGCCCAAACAAATACGCCACTGTGTTGAATATCTCAAAAAACACTACATCTAGTGGTTGTAGACGCTTCGCACCCTAGATATAGTGTCTTCCGTCCGGTCATCACGCACCGGCGCAATGCCCCGCCAACGCATTGCCACCCAACAAGAATTGCCACACCGAGAGGAAGCGAATGCAAACAGCCCTGAACACCCCATCGACCCCGCGCGCCGTTCCCTCGACGCCGCAGCAGCAGCAACGAGACACTGCCGGCTCGCCCACCGGCCAGAACCTCGCGCACTACCAGATCATCCGCCGCAATGGCGCCGTGGTTCCCTTCGAACCCAACAAGATCGCCATCGCGATGATGAAAGCCTTCCTGGCGGTGCACGGCACCCAGGGCGCGGCTTCGGCCAGCGTGCGCGAAACGGTCGACGCCCTCACGCAAGGCGTGATCCGCGCCATGGTTCGCTCGCGTCCGGGCGGCGGCACCTTCCATATCGAAGACGTGCAAGACCAGGTCGAACTCGGCCTGATGCGCGGCGGCCACCACGAAATCGCGCGCGCCTATGTGCTGTACCGCGAACGCCGCACGCAAGAGCGTTCCAAGCAAGGCACGCAGGAAACGCCGGCCGCGCCGCTGCTCCACGTGCTGGACCGCGGCGAGCGCGTGGCGCTCGACCTGAACGAACTCAAGGGCCTGATCGAATCGGCTTGCGAAGGCCTGGGCGACGGCATCAGTGCCGCGCCGATCGTCGCCGAGACGATGCGCAACCTGTACGACGGCGTGCCGCTCGACGAGGTGTACAAGGCCTCGATCCTGGCTGCCCGCACGCTCATCGAGAAAGACCCCGACTACACGTTCGCGACCGCCCGCCTGCTGCTGCACACGATCTTCAAGGAAATCATCGGCCGCGAAGTCATGCCCGCCGAGCGCGCGCAGACCTACGCCGACTACTTCCCGCAGTTCATCAAGAAGGGGGTCGAGAACGAGCTGCTCGACGAAAAGCTGCTGCAGTACGACCTGCCCCGCCTGGGCGCGGCGCTCAAGGCAGAGCGCGACAACCAGTTCGACTACCTCGGCCTGCAGACGCTGTACGACCGCTACTTCCTGCACGTGCGCAAGTCGCGCATCGAGCTGCCGCAGGCTTTCTTCATGCGCGTGGCGATGGGCCTCTCGCTCGGCGAAATCGACCGCGAAGCGCGCGCCATCGAGTTCTACGAAGTGCTGTCGTCGTTCGACTTCATGTCGAGCACGCCCACGCTCTTCAACGCCGGCACGCTGCGCTCGCAGCTGTCCAGCTGTTACCTGACCACCGTGCCCGACGACCTGGACGGCATCTACGAGTCGATCAAGGAAAACGCGCTGCTCTCCAAGTTTGCGGGTGGGCTGGGCAACGACTGGACCCGCGTGCGCGCACTGGGCAGCCACATCAAGGGCACCAACGGCGAATCGCAGGGCGTGGTGCCGTTCCTCAAGGTGGTGAACGACACCGCCGTGGCGGTGAACCAGGGCGGCAAGCGCAAGGGCGCGGTCTGCACGTACCTTGAAACCTGGCACCTCGACATCGAGGAGTTCCTGGAGCTGCGCAAGAACACCGGCGACGACCGCCGCCGCACGCACGACATGAACACGGCCAACTGGATTCCCGACCTCTTCATGCGCCGCGTGATGGAAAAGGGCACCTGGACGCTGTTCTCGCCGTCGAACGTGCCCGACCTGCACGACCTGTTCGGCGCCGAGTTCGAGAAGGCCTACGTCGCCTACGAAGAAAAAGCCGCGCGCGGCGAGATCAAGCCTGCCCGCACCATCCAGGCGTCGGACCTGTGGCGCAAGATGCTCACGATGCTGTTCGAGACCGGCCATCCCTGGATCACCTTCAAGGACGCCTGCAACGTGCGCTCGCCGCAGCAGCACGCCGGCGTGGTTCACTCGTCGAACCTGTGCACCGAAATCACGCTGAACACCAGCGACACCGAAACCGCCGTCTGCAACCTGGGTTCGGTGAACCTGCTGCAGCACCTGAAGGATGGCAAGGTCGACCAGGAAAAGCTCAAGCGCACGATCTCGACCGCGATGCGCATGCTCGACAACGTGATCGACATCAACTACTACGCCGTGAAGAAGGCGCGCGACTCGAACCTGCGCCACCGTCCGGTCGGCCTGGGCCTGATGGGCTTCCAGGACGCGCTGTACGAACTGCGTATTCCCTACGCCTCGCAGGAAGCCGTGCAGTTTGCCGACGAGTCGATGGAAGCCATCTGCTACCACGCGTACTGGGCCTCGACCGAGCTGGCCAAGGAACGCGGCAAGTACTCGAGCTACAAGGGCTCGCTGTGGGACAAGGGCATCCTGCCGATCGACACGCTCGACCTGCTTGAAAAAGCACGCGGCGGCTACGTCGAGGTCGACCGCTCGGCCACCCTCGACTGGGACGCGCTGCGCCAGAAGATCAAGGCCGACGGCATGCGCAACTCCAACTGCGTGGCCATCGCACCGACCGCGACCATCTCGAACATCATCGGCGTCGACGCTTCCATCGAGCCGTGCTTCGGCAACCTCTCGGTCAAGTCGAACCTGTCGGGCGAGTTCACCGTCATCAACCATTACCTGGTGCGCGACCTGAAGCGCCTGGGCCTGTGGGACGACGTGATGGTGATGGACCTGAAGCACTTCGACGGTTCGCTGCGTCCGATCGACCGCGTGCCGCAAGACGTGAAGGCGCTCTACGCCACCGCGTTCGAAGTGGAAACCACGTGGCTCGTCGAAGCCGCCGCACGCCGCCAGAAGTGGATCGACCAGGCACAGTCGCTCAACATCTACATGGCCGGCGCATCGGGCAAGAAGCTCGACGACACCTACAAGCTCGCATGGCTGCGCGGCCTGAAGACCACCTACTACCTGCGCACGCAGAGCGCGACGCACGCGGAGAAATCCACTGTGCAGTCGGGCCGTCTCAACGCGGTGTCGTCGGGCAGCGATGCACCTTCCGGCATGAGCGCACTCGACGCCGCGGCTGCCGCAGCGAAGGCGCAGATGAACGCGATTCCCGCAACCGACATCGCGTTCTGCGGCGTGGACGATCCGACTTGCGAAGCATGCCAATGACGCTTCAGTGAAGCGAGCGAGGTCCATGCACAACGCGCGAACCCTCAGTCGATCACGGCATTGACTGACATCGCGCGATGCATGAGAGCAACATAACAACCACATAAATGGAGCGCGACGTGAACGAGCACTTTGCAACTCACATCGTTGCTCCGATAATTGAGCATTGGATTTTTCTATGTTGACCTGGGACGAAGAAGTCAAGCCCTCCTTACCAAAGGATATGCAACAAGGATTGCAGCAACACCACGCATCGACCAGCGGCTTGCCCGCAGGCCGACCGGTGGACGCTCCGACTTCGTCGATTGCACAACCCACGGCCCCCGTCGCAGCGCAGCGCGTCAAGGCTTCCGACAAGCGCATCATCAACGGCCAGACCGACGTCAACCAGCTGGTGCCGTTCAAGTACAAGTGGGCTTGGGAAAAATACCTCGCCACTTGCGCCAACCACTGGATGCCGCAAGAAGTGAACATGACGCGCGACATCGCGTTGTGGAAAGACCCGAACGGCCTGACCGAAGACGAGCGCCGCATCGTCAAGCGCAACCTCGGCTTCTTCGTGACCGCCGACTCGCTGGCCGCCAACAACATCGTGCTGGGCACCTACCGCCACATCACGGCACCCGAATGCCGCCAGTTCCTGCTGCGCCAGGCTTTCGAGGAAGCGATCCACACGCACGCGTACCAGTACATCGTCGAGTCGCTCGGCCTGGACGAGAGCGAGATCTTCAACGCCTACAACGAAGTGCCGTCGATCCGCGAGAAGGACCAGTTCCTGATCCCGTTCATCGACGCCATCAGCGACCCCCACTTCAAGACCGGCACGCACGAAACCGACCAGACGCTGCTCAAGTCGCTGATCGTGTTCGCCTGCCTGATGGAAGGTCTGTTCTTCTACGTCGGCTTCACGCAGATTCTTGCGCTGGGCCGCCAGAACAAGATGACCGGCGCCGCCGAGCAGTACCAGTACATCCTGCGCGACGAGTCGATGCACTGCAATTTCGGCATCGACCTGATCAACCAGCTCAAGCTCGAGAACCCCGGCCTCTGGACCAACGAGTTCAAGGCCGAGATCAAGGCCCTCTTCATGAAGGCCGTCGAGCTCGAGTACAAATACGCCGAAGACACCATGCCGCGCGGTGTGCTCGGCATGAACGCCTCCATGTTCAAGGGCTACCTGCGCTACATTGCCAACCGGCGTGCACAGCAGATCGGCCTCGAAACGCTCTTCCCGAACGAGGAAAACCCGTTCCCCTGGATGAGCGAAATGATTGACCTGAAGAAAGAGCGCAATTTCTTCGAGACCCGCGTGATCGAGTACCAGTCGGGTGGCGCGCTCTCCTGGGATTGAATCTTTCCGATAAGAATTAATGAATTCAAGAATTGCCCTTGCCACCGATCGCGCCGAAGAGCGCGGCATGGATGAGGGCTCAGGTGTTCATGGTGCTGGAGCACAGATTCCAACGCCATGAATCGCTTTGCGCTACCAACGTGCGCGGAGTGCTTCAATAGGTTGATTTTTTCAACTTGATCAAGGAGAAATAGAAATGGCAACTGCAAAGAAAGCGCCGGCTAAGAAAGCCGCTGCAAAGAAGGCTCCGGCAAAGAAGGTCGCGGCCGCTAAGAAGGCTCCCGCCAAGAAGGTAGCTGCGAAGAAGGCTCCGGCCAAGAAGGTCGCAGCCAAGAAGGTAGCCGCCAAGAAGGCGCCTGCGAAGAAGGTAGCCGCCAAGAAGGCAGCTCCGGCAAAGAAGGCCGCTGCCAAGAAGGCTCCGGCGAAGAAGGCCGCAGCGAAGAAGGCTCCTGCCAAGAAGGCGGCGGCGAAGAAGGCTCCGGCGAAGAAGGCCGCTGCCAAGAAGGCCCCTGCGAAGAAGGCTGCCGCCAAGAAGGCTCCCGCCAAAAAGGCTGCGGCCAAGAAAGCCGCGAAAAAGCCCGCTGCCAAGCCTGCCGCTGCTGCCAAGAAGCCTGCTGCGAAGAAGGCCGCAAAGGCAGCACCTGCCGCAGCGCCTGCTCCTGCTGCGCAAACGACGCTGAACCCGCAGGCAGCTTGGCCGTTTCCGACGGCCAGCAAGCCCTGAGCTTCTCAGCGGCCTTGACGGCAAAAAGCCCGGCACCTCACGGTGTCGGGCTTTTTTTATGCGCGTCGCCCGCAAGGGCGAGCGAGCAAGCTGCGGCTCAGAGGCCCAGCGCCTTCTTGTCGATCTGATAGTTCTGAGGCCCGCGCTGCGCGATCTTGAGCGCACCGATGCGGTTGCCAAGTGCTGCGCATTGCGCGAGCGGCCATTCCTTCTCCAGTCCGAACAGCAGCGCGCCGCGCCATGCATCGCCGCAGCCGGTGGGTTCGACCACCGCGGTCGGCGTCACGCCCGGCACGTGCTCGCGCTCGCCATCTGTCCAGACTTCGCAGCCCTCGGCCGCCAGCGTGACCACCAGGCCGCGCACGCGCTTGGAGATTTCGGCCAGGCTCCAGCCGGTGCGCTGCGAAAGCATCTTGCCCTCGTAGTCGTTGACGACCACCCAGCTTGCCAGGTCGATGAAGTGCTTGAGCGCTTCGCCCTCGAACATCGGCAGGCCTTGGCCTGGATCGAACACGAACGGAATGCCTGCGGCGGCAAATTGCTCGGCATGCTGCAGCATCGCTTCGCGGCCGTCGGGTGCGATGATGCCGACGCGGATGTCTTCGCGGGCGGAGACCTTCGTGAGGTGCGCCTGCTGCATCGCACCGGGGTGGAACGCGGTGATCTGGTTGTTGTCGACGTCGTTCATGATCATCGCCTGCGCGGTAAACGTGTCGTCCAGCTGGCGCACGAACTCGGTGCTGATGCCCAACGTGCGCAGGCGCTCCAGGTAGTCGGCTCCGTCGCTTCCGAGCGTGGCCATCGGCAATGCCGTGCCGCCCAGCGCGTTGAGGCTGTATGCGATGTTGCCGGCACAACCGCCGAAGTCACGCCGCAGACCCGGCACCAGGAACGACACATTGAGAATGTGCAACTGGTCCGGAAGGATCTGGTCGGCAAACCGGCCCTCGAAAGTCATGATGGTGTCGAACGCGAGGGAACCGCAAATCACTGCTGCCATGGTGAGCCGTTGGTTGAAGGATGAATGGGTGAATGAACGAGGCGCGGGCGCGAACCCTGCCTAAGGATAGAACGCTTCCACGCGGTAGCCGGCAATGGGCGGCAGCGTCGCCGCTTCCGTTGCGAACAACGTGAGTGGCAGCGACGCCGCCTGGTCGGAGCGAGCCGCGAGCACCGCCGGCGCACCGTAGTCCGAAGCCGTGAGCACGCGGCGCACCACTGCCCGCTCCTGCGTGTCGAGCAGCGAAAGCTCGATGGCCGGCATGGCGAGCGGAACCGTGGCGCCATTGCGCAAGGTAAAGCTGAGCCGATAGTCGTTGTTGCCGGTCTTCTCGCGCGCGAAGGCGGCGCCCTCGATCACGATGTCGCCGATCTGGCGCAACGCCGTGAGCTCGCAGCCCGTCAACCGGCACATGGCGGCAAATGCCGGGCGCAGGTTCGGTTGACGTGCCACGATGCCGTCGCGCTCGTGATGCAAGACCTGCGCGACGAACAGCAGAACGGCCAGCACGGCGAAGAACCAAAGCGCAAACCGAATGGCGCCACGCTGCCAGAACCCCTCGGTGCCGCGGTCCGCCTTCTCGTCACCGGAGAAAGGAACCCTGTCCGAATCCTCCGCTTCATGAAGCGGCGCCGGAACCGGCAGCGGACCCGAATCGCCATCCTGCTCGCTGGCCTGCCTCACCATCGACGCCGGAGCCTTTGCGGCGGTGCGCTCGTCGCGCGCCTTGGCGCTCGCGATCTTGGCCGACTTGATGCGCGCCCGGCGCAGCGCCTTCTGCATCTGCACTTGGTCGCGGTCCTGCGCGGCTTCGTGCTTTTCGTCTTCGACGCTGGCCGATGCCGCCATTTCGCGAGCCTTGATGCGCAAGGCCGGCAAGGGAGGCGGCGGCGGTGGCGGCGGCGAAGGCGACGCCGCAAGATTCAGGTCGATGTTCGGAAACGGCGGCAGTGAGCTCGCCGGTGGCCGCCATTCCGGCTCGTTGGCTTCGAAGTCGGACCACAACTCGTCGGCAATGATTCCGTGCGCAGGCAACACGAAGGCAGTCGCGGACGGCGTGGCAGCTGCAGGGCTTGGCGCCGGCGCAGGCCGGGTCTCGGGAAGCGGTGCAGGCGGCAGAAGCTCGTCCGTCTCTGCAGGCGACGCCGAAGGGGCGGCGTCCGACGCTTCGTCATGCTCCGATTCGTCGTCGAAGAAATCCGCGTCGTCCGGGGCGCTCGAAGACTCCGGCACAGCCTGCTCGGCCGGTGAAGGATGCTGTTCGGACGGCCCGGGCTCCGCTTCGGTTTTGGCAGAAGGCTCCGGCGGAGGCGGGGTCGCCGGACCCGGGACACCGTCCGGCGACTCATGCAGATCGAGCGTGGCGTCGAACACATGGCTGCAGCGGCCGCAACGCACCCAGCCATCTGAGATGCGAAGCTGGTCGCGCACCACCTTGAAGGTGGTGGCACAGGCGGGGCAACGCGTGACAAGGCTCATGACCGGGCGATTGTAGGGTTGAGCCCCCGCCTCGCGAGCGGTGCGCGGCGGTGCGAAATCCCGGCCGCGCTGCTCAGCAGCGAGCCGTCATGAGAATCCAGCCGTCCTCGCTGTCGCTGACCTCGAGCGCGGCATAAGGCGCATAGGCCTGCTTCAGCTCGTCGGCCTGCCGCTCGAGAATGCCTGCGAGCACCAGCGATCCGCCCGGCGCCACGTGGCTGCGCAGCAAGGGCGCAAGCACCTTGAGCGGCGTCGCGAGGATGTTGGCCAGTACCGTGTCGTAGCTGCCTTTCGCCGCTTCCGGCAGGCCGGCATTCAGGCGCACACCATTGGCTTCGGCATTGAGGCGCGTCGACGAAACGGCGGCCTCGTCGATGTCCACGGCGTCGATATCGAGCGCGCCGAACTTGGCCGCGCCAATGGCAAGAATGCCGGAGCCGCAGCCGTAGTCGAGCACGCGCTGGTTTCTGAATGCACCCTCGCCCTGCTTCGCAATCCAGCGCAGGCACATGCGGGTGGTGGGATGCGTGCCGGTGCCGAAGGCAAGCCCCGGGTCCAGCCTGATCAACTGCCTGGCTTGCTCGGGCGGCTCATGCCACGTGGGCACGATCCAGAACTCGGGCGTGATCTCGACCGGCGCGAATTGCGACTGCGTGAGCCGCACCCAGTCTTGATCGGGCACCGGCGCCACGCCGAGCACCTCGCAACCTTCGAAGAAGTCTTGCAGCGCGAGCACCGATGCGGCCTCGTTTGCGAGTGCTTCGTCGGCAAACAGCGCAATGACGCGCGACCGCTGCCAGCCCTCCTTGGGCGGCGGCATGCCGGGCTCGCCGAACAGCGCCTGCTCGGCATCGGTCTGCGCATCGGCGTCTTCCACCGAAACGCTCAGCGCATCGAGTGCGTCGAGCGCATCACTGAGCATTTCGACCCGGTCTTCCGGCGCCATCAGGCGAAGTTCAAACATGGTGGCGTCCGGTGCTCTCTGTTCAGCGCTTGTGGGCAGCGAGCCACTCTTCCAGGTAGTGGATGTTGGTGCCGCCGCTCATGAACTTGGCGTCGACCATCAGTTCGCGGTGAAGCGGAATGTTGGTCTGGATGCCTTCGATCACGGTTTCGTTCAGCGCCGTGCGCATGCGCGCCATGGCCTGCTCGCGCGTGTCGCCATACACAATGATCTTGCCGATCATCGAGTCGTAGTTAGGCGGCACGAAGTAGTTGGTGTACGCATGCGAATCGACGCGCACCCCGGGGCCGCCCGGCGGGTGCCACATGGTGATGCGGCCCGGCGACGGCGTGAACTTCCAGGCGTCTTCGGCGTTGATGCGGCACTCGATGGCGTGGCCGCGCATTTCGATCTGGCGCTGCGTGAACGGGAGCTTTTCGCCCGCCGCCACCATGATCTGCGTCTTCACGATGTCGATGCCTGTGGTGAACTCGGTCACCGGGTGCTCCACCTGCACGCGCGTGTTCATCTCGATGAAATAGAACTCGCCGTTTTCATACAGGAACTCGAAGGTACCCGCGCCGCGGTAGCCGATTTTCTTGCAGGCCGCGGCGCAACGCTCGCCGATCTTCTCGATCAGCTTGCGCGGAATGCCGGGGGCCGGCGATTCCTCGATCACCTTCTGGTGGCGCCGCTGCATGGAGCAGTCGCGCTCGCCCAGGTAGACCGCGTTCTTGTGCTTGTCGGCCAGGATCTGGATTTCAACGTGGCGCGGGTTCTGGAGAAACTTCTCCATGTACACGGCCGGATTGTTGAACGCAGCGCCGGCTTCCGCCTTGGTCATCTGGATCGCGTTGACCAGTGCCGCTTCGGTGTGCACCACGCGCATGCCGCGGCCACCGCCGCCGCCGGCGGCCTTGATGATGACCGGGTAGCCGATGGCGCGCGCAATGCGCTTGTTGGTGGCGGCGTCGTCGGAGAGCTCGCCCTCGGAGCCGGGCACGCAAGGCACGCCGGCCTTGATCATGGCCTGCTTGGCCGAGACCTTGTCACCCATCGTGCGGATGTTGTCGGGCGTCGGGCCGATGAACTGGAACCCGCTTTGCTCCACGCGCTCGGCGAAGTTGGCGTTTTCGCTCAGGAAACCGTAGCCGGGATGGATGGCTTCGGCGTCGGTGACCTCGGCCGCCGAAATGATCGCCGGCATGTTGAGATAGCTCAGCGACGACGGTGCCGGGCCGATGCACACGGCCTCCTGCGCGAGCTTGACGTACTTTGCGTCCCGGTCCGCTTCGGAATAGACCATCACGGCCTTGATGCCGAGCTCGCTGCAGGCGCGCTGGATCCGGAGGGCAATTTCCCCCCGGTTTGCAACCAGGATCTTCTTGAACATGGTCACTCGATGATGAACAGCGGCTGGCCGTATTCGACTGCCTGACCGTTTTCGCCGAGGATCTGAGTGATCGTGCCGGACTTGTCCGCTTCGATTTCGTTGAGGATCTTCATCGCTTCGATGATGCAGACGGTGTCGCCCTCGTTGACCTTGCTGCCGACTTCGACAAAGGCCGGTGCGCCAGGGCTGGACGAACGATAGAAGGTGCCGACCATCGGCGACTTGACTGCGTGCCCGGTGGGGGCGGCTTCGGCTGCCGGCGCGGCAGCAGCAAGCGCGGGCGCCGCAGGCGCACCGGCGGCGGGAGCAGCGGCAGGAGCCGCCACGGTCTGAACATATTGCACCGGGGCAGCGCCGCCGCCCTTGACGATGCGAACCTTGCCTTCGGTTTCGGTGATTTCCAGTTCGGAAATATTGGATTCAGACACCAGGTCGATCAGTGTCTTGAGTTTGCGCAGATCCATGAGGCTCCAGTGCCGACTTTGCCGGTCATTAGGATGTAACTTGGCCAAAAATCGTCGATCTTTAGCGATTGGCGGCGAATGCCGAGGTGTATCTGATTCTAACCGTGAACGAGTTCACGTCGCCAAGTGTCCAGATCGGTGGGCTCGAGCTTGCCCATTTTACGAGCCGCCACGGTCCCCGCGCCCGTAAGAACCAATGTGAACGGCAGCCCGCCAGCCGTGTTGCCAAGGCTTTTTACCAGTTCAGTGCCCTGCAAACCGGCTAGTCCGAGAGGATAGCCGACCGGCGTCTTCTGGAGGAATTTGCGGACGGCGCTCGGCTGATCGATGGCCAACCCAACAACTTGCCAGCCGTTGCCGCCATTTTCGCGAAAGAAGCGATCGATCATTGGCATTTCTTCCACGCACGGCGGACACCACGTGGCCCAGAAATTCAGCAGCAGCGGTTTGCCGCGCAGTTTGGAAAAAACCAGTTCACCGCCCTCCGGACGGTCGAAGCGCTGCTGCCAGAACGCCGCGTCCAGCACTTCGCCTTTGGTGCTGCCGCCGCGCTCACGCCACCACGCGCCGCCCAGGCCTGCCGCGGCGGCCGCGACTGCCACGCCGCCATACATGAAGCGGCGCCTTGCGGGCGAAGAAGTCATTCACTTGTCCTTTTCTCTTTCAATCAGCCGGCGCAGCGCGGCCAGGTCGCCGCGCGGGGTACGCCCCTGGGCGTCGGGCCGGAGCGCCCCACGCAGGTCGTCGAGGTCGTAGACCAGCAGGTGGACCCCGATTTCCTCGCCCAGCGCCCGGCTCGCGGCATGCACGCTCAAGGCCTCGACCTGCTCACCGTGAAACCCGGTGACCATTCGCGGCTCGTAGTCCACGTGATGGTCGATGAGGGCAATTTCGGCCGACTTGGAATCATCGCAGAACAATTGAATATAAATGTCTGACAGCCGCGTGGCCGTGCCGTGCCAGACAGCTCCCCCGATGTGCGGCCGGAACGCCGCCATGCGCTCCATCCATTCGAGCGCGAGCAGCCGCAAGGCATGCAGTTCCTGCGGCTGGGTGTCGGCGCAATAAAGCGCAATGTAGTCGCGCACTTCGGCCTCGACCTCGTCGTTGTTCGGCAGCGCCGTGCGCGACGACAGGCCAAGATCTCGCACTGCCCGGCGCTTGGCCGGGCCGTACTCCAGCCCCTCCTCGACAACGAGGCGGGCTGCGGTGGCGGCGATCTCACGCTTGGTGGTCGTGTCCATCGGAACATTTTGCCCGCACTACGCCGCCCTCACACCAAACATCAGTACAAAGGACAAGGCTGCGGCGCGGCCGCGGCATGCCGCCTCCCTAGAATCGCCCGATGCACATTCATATTCTTGGCATCTGCGGCACGTTCATGGGCGGATTGGCCGCCTTGGCGCGCGAAGCGGGCCACCGGGTCACGGGCTGCGATGCCGGCGTGTACCCGCCCATGAGCGACCAGCTCCGGTCGCTCGGCATCGACCTGATCGAAGGCTTCGGCGCCGACCAATTGGCACTTTCACCCGACATGTTCGTGGTCGGCAATGTGGTTTCGCGGGCCCGGCTGCCCGACGGCAACCCCAAGTTTCCGCTGATGGAAGCCATCCTCGATGCCGGCAAGCCCTACACCAGCGGCCCGCAGTGGCTGGCTGAGCACGTGCTGCTGGGCCGTCACGTGCTTGCCGTGGCCGGAACCCACGGAAAGACCACCACGACGTCGATGCTCGCATGGGTGCTGGAGCAAGGCGGCAAGGCGCCGGGTTTTCTGGTGGGCGGCGTTCCGCTGGACTTTGGCGTGTCTGCGCGGCTTGGCGACGGCCCGGCATTCGTCATCGAGGCGGACGAGTACGACACCGCCTTTTTCGACAAGCGCAGCAAGTTCGTGCACTACCGCCCGCGCACAGCGATTCTCAACAACCTGGAATTCGACCACGCGGACATCTTCGATGACCTCGCCGCCATCGAACGGCAGTTTCATCACCTCGTTCGCACGGTGCCCGGCAGCGGGCGCCTGGTGGTGAATGCCACCGAAGAGAGCTTGGAGCGCGTGCTGGGCCAAGGCTGCTGGAGCGGGCTCGCCCGCTTTGGCGCTGGCGGGGAATGGCAGGCGCGCGGCACGCACGACGCGTTCGACGTGCTGTACCGTGGCGAGGCCGTGGGCCGCGTTGAATGGGAGCTCTCGGGCCTGCACAACCAGATGAACGCACTGGCCGCCATTGCCGCAGCCGAGCATGTGGGCGTTGCACCGGCCGATGCGGCCAAGGCACTCGGCAGCTTCCGCAACGTACGGCGACGCATGGAGTTGCGCGGCACGGTCGAGCGCAGCGGAGGCGCAATCACCGTCTACGACGATTTCGCGCACCACCCGACCGCCATTCGCACCACGCTCGACGGGCTGCGCAAGAAGCTGGACGATGCCGGCAAGCAAGGCGAGCGCATCCTCGCGGCCTTCGAACCGCGCAGCAACACCATGAAGCTCGGCGTGATGGCGGCGCAGTTGCCGTGGAGCCTGGAAGCGGCCGACCTGTCTTTCTGCCATACCGCCGGGCTCGACTGGGACGCCGCCGCGGCCTTGGCCCCGATGGGCGACCGCGCGCAAGTGGCCGGCGCCGTCGAGCCGCTGGTCGCGCAGATCGTTGCCGCGGCCCGTCCCGGCGATCACATCGTCTGCATGAGCAACGGTGGCTTCGGCGGCGTGCACGACAAGCTGCTTGCGGCCCTCCGTAGCGCGGCGGCCCCATGACCGCCATGCGCGCCCGCGAGCTGATCGAGAGCCTGAAGCTGCAGCCCCACCCCGAGGGCGGCTGGTACAGCGAGGTGTTCCGTTCGGCCGCGAGCGTGGTTCCCACGGACGGCCGCGCACCGCGCAGCGCACTCACCAGCATCTACTTTCTGCTGGAGGCCGGCCAGCATTCACGCTGGCACCGGGTGCTTTCGGATGAGGTCTGGGTTCACCTGGAGGGCGTGCCGCTGGCCCTGTGGACGTGCGATGCCGCCATGCGAACCGCACCGGCGCACGTGCGGCTGGGACCGGTCGATGCACACGGAACGCGCCCCCAGCACGTGGTGCCGGCCGGCCAGTGGCAGGCTGCCCGGCCGATCCAGGGCCACGCGAGTGGCGACTACACGCTGGTCGCCTGCATGGTCGGCCCGGGCTTCGACTTCGCAGACTTTTCCCTGGTGCCGCCCGAAAGCGACGAAGCCACCGCCATGCGGCACCACTGGCCCGAACTGGCCGGGATGCTCTGATCCGGTCAGCGCGGTTTATCCCCGGCGCTGCTTGACGGCCTGCGACAGCACGTCGAGCACCTGCACCGAATCGTCCCAACCCAGGCAGGCGTCGGTGATGCTCTTGCCGTATTCGAGGCCCGCGATCTGGTCCTTGCCCGGCGTGAACTTCTGGGCACCCGCTTGCAGGTGGCTCTCGACCATCACGCCGAACACGCGGTTCGATCCGCCCGCGATCTGATTGGCAATGTCCTTCGCCACGTCGATCTGCTTCTGGTGCTGCTTGGAACTGTTGGCATGGCTGCAGTCGACCATCAGCGTGGGCGGCAGCTTGGCGGCTTCGAGGTCCTTGCAGGCGGCCTCGACGCTCGCTGCATCGTAGTTGGGCGCCTTGCCGCCGCGAAGGATCACGTGGCAGTCGCGGTTGCCGTTGGTCTGCACGATGGCCACCTGGCCGTTCTTGTGCACCGACAGAAAGTGATGGCCGCGCGCCGCCGCCTGGATGGCATCGGTGGCGATGCGGATGTTGCCGTCCGTGCCGTTCTTGAAGCCGATCGGCGCGGAAAGCCCCGAGGCCAGTTCGCGGTGCACCTGGCTTTCGGTGGTGCGCGCACCGATGGCGCCCCAGGCGATCAAGTCGCCGATGTATTGCGGCGAGATCACGTCGAGGAACTCGCTGCCTGCGGGCAGGCCGAGCCGGTTGATGTCGATGAGCAGCTGGCGCGCAATGCGCAAGCCCTCGTCGATGCGGTAGCTTTCGTCCAGGTACGGATCGTTGATGAGGCCCTTCCAGCCCACCGTGGTGCGCGGCTTCTCGAAGTACACGCGCATCACGATCTCCAGCGTGCCGGCGTACTTTTCGCGCTCCACCTTCAGGCGGCGGGCGTAGTCGAGCGCGGCGGCCGGGTCGTGAATGGAACACGGCCCCATGATCACCAGCAGCCGGTCGTCTTTGCCGGCCATGATGTTGTGGATGTTGCGGCGGGTGCCCTCGATCAGCGTTTCGACCGGCGTGCCGCGAATCGGGAAGAAGCGGATCAGATGTTCGGGAGGGGGCAGCACGTTGATGTCCTTGATGCGTTCGTCGTCGGTCTTGCTGGTTTTTTCGACGCTCGCATACCAGCTGTCGCTGGCGGGGGCAGTGTTCGTGCTCATGGTGCTTTTCCTTGTTGGAGTGAAATCGTCAGGGCATAAAAAAACCGCCGGGGGCTCTGGGCCACCGGCGGTTCTGGGAGGGTGTTCGTTTGCTTTACGCGCTCGCCTCTCGTCCGCCGGAAACCGGGAACCAAAAGTAGGCAAAGAAATAAGCGCGGAGGGCGGACATGTGGGCGAAATGTAGCACGGAAAACAAGAAGCCGGGCAAAAGCCCGGCTCCGAACGGCTTAGCGGTAGCCCGATTCGTTGGGGTTGTGGATGATCCAGATCAGGTTGCCGCCCGAGTAGTCGCCCATGCCGCCACCCGCAAAAACCAGGCGCCCCTGGCCCTTGTAGGTCATCTCGTAACGGTGGCGGTCGCTGCCGAAGTAGAACGGAATGAAGGCCTTGCCCGTGACGTAGGCGCCCTGGTCTGTCGGTTGGCCGGCCAGGTCGGTCACCTGCTTGGCGCTCATGCCGATCTGCAGGCGCGAGAACTTGCTGTTGCGCGCGGGAACGCCCGTGATTTCGCCTTCGTAGCCATTCAGGCCCTTGACGGTACGGCCGCTGCCGGCTTCGACCTTGGACGAATCAATGACGTTGCCCTTGGCGTCCATGCCGGCCTTTGCGCCGCCGCGCGCGGGAGCGGCGGGTGCACTGGCAGCGGCTGCCGAGGCCGCGGGCTGGCTGCTGTCGCCCGCACCGCCGCGCGAGGCGCAACCTGCGGTCGCGAGCGCCACTGCGGCAGTTGCAGCCCACAGGGCCGCGGACGAATTGATCCTGATCCTCATCGAATGCTCCTCTTTTTGAAAAATAAGGAGCGGAGCTTAGCAAGCTCTCAGGCGGTTCCGCCTACGGTCAAACCATCGATGCGCAGGGTGGGCTGGCCGACACCTACGGGCACGCTCTGGCCTTCCTTGCCGCAGGTGCCCACGCCCGAATCGAGCGCCATGTCGTTGCCGATCATGGTCACGCGGGTGAGCGCGTCAGGGCCGTTGCCCACGATGGTCGCGCCCTTCACGGGGTATTGGATCTTGCCGTTCTCGACCCAGAAGGCCTCGCTGGCCGAGAACACGAACTTGCCACTTGTGATGTCGACCTGGCCGCCGCCGAAGTTGGTGGCGTACAGGCCCTTCTTGATGCTGGCGACGATTTCCTTCGGGTCCTTGTCGCCGCCAAGCATGTAGGTGTTGGTCATGCGCGGCATCGGCACGTGGGCATAGCTCTCGCGCCGGCCGTTGCCGGTGGGCTTGACCTTCATGAGGCGCGCGTTGAGCGAATCCTGGATGTAGCCCTTGAGGATGCCGTCTTCGATGAGCACGTTGCGCTGGCTCGCATTGCCCTCGTCGTCCACGTTGAGCGAGCCGCGGCGGTCGGCAATGGTGCCGTCGTCCAGCACCGTCACGCCCTTGGCCGCCACGCGCTGGCCGATGCGGCCCGAGAATGCGCTCGAGCCCTTGCGGTTGAAATCGCCTTCCAGCCCGTGGCCGATGGCCTCGTGCAGCAGGATGCCGGGCCAGCCGGAGCCGAGCACGACCGTCATCTCGCCAGCGGGCGCCGGACGGGCGTCGAGGTTGGTCAGCGCAGCCTTCACGGCTTGGTCGACGTATTCGGCCATCTGCTCGTCGGTGAAATAGGCCAGCCCGAAGCGCCCGCCACCGCCGCCGGAGCCAACCTCGCGGCGGCCGTTCTGCTCGGCGATCACGGTCACCGACAGGCGCACCAGCGGCCGTACGTCGGCTGCCAGCGTGCCGTCGGCGCGCGCCACCAGCACCACGTCGTACTCGCTCGCCAAACCGGCCATGACCTGCGCCACGCGCGGATCGCGCGAGCGTGCGAGCTTTTCGACCCGCTCGAGCAGTTGGACCTTGGCCGCGCTATCGAGCGTCGAAATGGGATCGACGCCGTTGTAGAGCGAACGGCTCGACGCAATCTTGCGCGCCGGCGTCTTCACGCGGCCGGTGCGGCCGGCGGAAGAAATCGAGCGGACCGTGCGGGCCGCATCGAGCAGCGACGCCTCGGAAATATCGTCTGAATAGGCGAAGGCGGTCTTCTCGCCGCTGACCGCGCGCACGCCGACACCCTGGTCGATGCTGAAGCTGCCGGTCTTGACGATGCCTTCCTCGAGGCTCCAGCCCTCGCTGCGCGTGTACTGGAAGTACAAGTCGGCATCGTCCACCTTGTGGGCGGTGATCTCGGCCAGGGCCTTGCTCAGGTGCGATTCGTCGAGGCCGAACGGCGTGAGCAGGAGCTGTTGCGCCGTGGCAAGGCGCTCGATGGTGGGTTCGCGAGAGATCATGAAGTGGATTCTAGGGCTCGCCCCCTTGCCGCGCGCGCCCGGCGGCGCTTCGCCTTGCCCCAACCGGGGCCAAGGCTGCGCGCCTAGTTTTGGGAGAGCTTCCTGGCCCGGGCGATCGACATCAGAATGCCAAGCCCCAGCCCCAGCGTGACCATGGCGGTACCGCCGTAGCTGATGAACGGCAGCGGCACGCCCACCACCGGCAGGATGCCGCTCACCATGCCCATGTTGACGAAGGCGTAGGTGAAGAAAATCATCGTTACCGCCCCGGCCAGGAGCCGAGAGAACAGCGTGGTGGCGTTGGTCGCAATGGCCAGCCCGCGGAAGATCAACAGGATGAAAGCCGCAATCAGGGCCAAATTGCCCACCAGGCCGAATTCCTCGGAATAAGCGGCAAAGATGAAGTCGGTGGTGCGCTCGGGAATGAATTCGAGATGCGTCTGCGTGCCCTGCATGAACCCCTTGCCGCCCACGCCGCCCGAACCAATGGCGATCATCCCCTGGATGATGTGGAACCCCTTGCCCAGCGGATCCTTGCTCGGGTCGAGCAGCGTGCACACGCGCTGCTTCTGGTAGTCATGCAGCACCCGCCAGTCGACGCCCTCCGCGCACAGCCGCGACTCGAAGCTCACGATCAGCGTGATTGCCACGGCGCCGATCACCACCGGCGGCACGATGAGCTTCCACGGCAGCCCGGCAAAAAAGATCACCGCGAGGCCGGCAGCGAGCACCAGCAGCGAAGTGCCCAGGTCGGGCTGCTTCATGATGAGCCCGACCGGAATGGCCAGCAGCACCGTAGCCACCACGAAATCGAGCGGCCGCAACTGGCCCTCGCGGCGCTGGAACCACCAGGCCAGCATCAGCGGCATCGCAATTTTCAAGATTTCGCTCGGCTGGATCACCACGCCGAGGTTGATCCAGCGCGTGGCCCCCTTCTTCGTGATTCCGAAGAGCGCAACCGCAATCAACAGCGCCACCCCGGTCACATACACCGGCACCGCAAACATCATCAGCCGCTGCGGCGGCACCTGGGCCACCACGAACATGATGAAGCCCGCCAGCAGCATGTTGCGGCCATGGTCGGAAAAACGCGAGCCGTGGTCGTAGCCCGACGAATACATGGTCAGCAACCCGGCGAAGGCCAGCAACAGCACGGCGAAAGCCAGAAAGCCGTCGAACCCCTGGAAGATGGGCGCGACGCGGCGCGCCAGGGAGGGCTGATTGAACACGGCGGACATGGGCTGGATTATCCGCGCCCGGCACGCCCCGTCAGTCGAATTCGAACTGAACGACCGTGCGTCCCGGTCGGCTTTCGACCGCCAGCCGGGCGCCGACTGCGCCGGCGCGCTCCGTGAGTGCCCGCGGCACCTGGGACGCGTCGAAACCCCGGCCGTCGTCGATCACACGCAACTGCACCCTTCCGGCCTGCGCTTGCGACTCGATCCGCAGCGTCTTTGCCTGGGCGTGCTGCATCACGTTGGAAACCGCCTCGAACAGCAGGAACTGCAATTGCCGCATGCCTTGCGCGTCGAGCCCCTTTACCGTCGGCACCTCTTCCACGCCCCACTCCAGCTGGATGCCCGCGGCCGCCAGGCGCGGTTCCAGCCGGTAGCGCAGCGCCGCCAGCAGCGCGCCCACGTCGCCCGGCGGCAGGTGGATGGAGTCGATCGAGAGCTTGAGCTGGTCGAGGGAGTCGCGCAGTGTGCGCAGCAGTTCCTCGGAGCTGGCCTGGCCCGACTGCAGCTGCCGGATGGCCGAGCTGATGTGCGAGCCCACGCCGTCGTGCATGTCGCGCAGGATGCGTTCGCGCTCATGGGTTCGGGCCTGGTCGCGCGCCACCTGCTCCAGCGCCGCGAAGGTCGATGCGAGCTCGCGTTCGCGCTGCGCCACCCGCTGGGCGAGTGCCGCCACCGAGCCGCGCGCTTCGATGCTGGCGGCGCGGAAGCGCCGCAGCACGATCAGCAGCAGCGCAATACCGAAGAACACGGAGGAATAGCGCACCCAGGTGGTTTCGCCGTAGGCATCGCTCAGGCGGATCACCAGCCAGTCCCGGATGCCGAACCCCAGCGTTGCCAGCGCGGCGGCCGCCACCAGCAGGCGCCCCAGGTTGGGCCGCCGCACAGTCGCCACCACGAAGGCGCAGACGAACAGTGCGATGAACACGATCTCCGCCGCAAGCCAGCCGGTAAGCCAGTACGGCTCCTCGCGGAACAGCGCCATCGAGCTCGCGGCGATCGTTCCGGCGACCACTGCCGCCATTGGCCACCGCAGCCAGCGCATGCGGGGCCTGTGGTCCCAGCCCGCCAGGTGGTAGCAGAACATCATGGCGGAGGCCGCCCAGCCCGCATAGCAGGCGGCCATGAGCACGCCCCAGGCCGGCCAAGGCAGGGGCGGTTCGGCAATTACGCCGTCGGCCACGCGCAACGCCCAGCAGAACTCGGCGAGCGCCGTCCAGAAATAGATGCCGTCGCGCCGATGCCGCCCCACGGCGTCGGCGTCTACCTGGGTGAGCCACAGCGCCAGTGCAATGCCGCCGACGATGAGGCTGAAGGCACTCAGGAGCACCGAGCCGGTAAAGCGCCAGCCATAGGCCGTTTCGAAAAGCTCGGTGCGCACCGGCGTGGCCGGCCCGATCGTCACGCGTGAAAGCCCCGCCCGACGTGCGCTGTCGGCGCGGATGCGAATCTGCAAGCGGTTGCCGCCGGCTTTCAGCAAATGCCCCGGAATCGGCACATAGATGGGTGCCTTGGCGTAGTCAGGCCCGTTGCCGCGGCCCAGATCTCCGTAGACCTGAAGCAACGCCTCGTTGAGCGAAACCTCGAGGACGTTGCCGGCCCGCGGAATGAAGATGCCCCACGGCGTCTCGGGCGCGGCGTCGAGCGTGAACGGCAGTTCGAAGCTCGCGAAGCCGGGGCGCCCCCGGTGCTGGCGATCCCAGTGGTAGGAAAGCTCGACGGGCGCTGTATGCGTGACGCCGTCGACGGTGACGGTCGCCGTGCCGCTGCGCAGCTCAAGGGGGCCATCCGCCGCCGCGGGACCCGCCGGCGCCAGCAGGACTACCGCAAGCCAGAGCGCGAGCAGCGCCCTCCCGGGCCTTGCGAACATGCGCCCCGACACACGATTCACCCGGGGTGGGACAGCAGGCCGAGGCGCGTGGCTTCGAACACAGCCTCGCTCTTGGAGTGCACCGCCAGCTTGCCGTAGAGGTTCTTGATGTGGGTCTGCACCGTGTGCACGCTCAGTCCCTTGAGCCGGGCGATTTCGGCATAGGAGAAGCCGCGCGCGATCAGCGTCAGCACTTCGTGTTCACGGGCGGAGAGCAGGCTGGGCGCCGTGCTGTCGATGGCCGCCTGGGGCACTGCCGCGGCGGGCGTGCCCGCCGTTTGCAGGCTGCGGTACTTGGCAAGCACCCGCCGCGCGATCATGGGCGAGATCGGCGAAGCGCCGGCCTTCATCTCGACGATGGTCTGCGCGATGTCTTCGGGTGCCGCGTCCTTGTGGATGTAGCCGACCGCGCCGGCCTCGATGCTGGAAAGCACGTTTTCCTCGTCGCCGAAAACCGAGATCACCAGCGGCTCGCAGCCGGGAAAGCGCGCGACGGCTTCGCGGATGACGTCCAGCCCGCTGCCGTCGGGCATGCCAAGGTCGACCAGCAGCACATCGGGGATGGTGGCGGTCTGCGCAAGCCACGCCAACGCCTCGTGCACGGTGCCGGCGCTTCCCAGCCAGAAGAGGCTTGCGCTGCGCTGCACGCTGGCCTCGAAGAAGGCACGCGCGCGGCTGTCGTCCTCGACCACGAGCACGCCCCAGCGGCGCGCCGTTCCGGGATCAGGAGCCTCGATATTCATGGGCTTAGCATAAGCCGCCACGTCGATTCAAAAGGCCGCGGCGCCTCCCATCTTCATGGGATGCAGGCACCGATCCCGCACCGCGAAACTTCGCGCCGCTTGCAAAAACACAACAACGCCGGACGGACTTGGCCACTCCTGGCGCATCAGCTGAGTACTTTTTGGTTCCGAGACAAAGCCCGCGCCCGATCGGATGCAGAAAAATCCCGCAGCCCGGAGATTCCAGTGGTACACATTCACCTCCCCGCACGAAGCCTGCATGCGAAAGCCCTCACCGGCATCCGCGCCCCGCACGAGGACCTCATGCAAAATTACTCGGCTCCTTCTATGGAGTTGCGTCGAACGCAACATTTTCAGTCTCCGCCTCGCATGGATCCGAAAACCACTCACCTGTTGTATCTGCACGGTTTCCGCTCCTCTCCCCGCTCGACCAAGGCGCGGCTGATGGCGCAGCGCGTGGCGCTGGAGCACCCCAACCTGCAGTGGTGGTGTCCGCAGCTGCCGCCTTCTCCGCGTGAAGCGATCGACATGGTGATGAAAGGCATTGCCGACTGGCCGCGCAAGTCGATGGCCGTGGTCGGTTCCTCGCTCGGCGGCTTCTATGCCACCTACGTTGCCGGAATGACGCGCTGCCGTACCGTGCTGCTCAACCCCGCCGTGCACCCCGCGCGCGATCTGCAGCTCTACATTGGCGACCAGACCACGTGGCAAGACCCGGCCGAGCACTTCTATTTCCGGCCGGAGTACATCCAGGAGCTGCGCACCATGGAAGTTGGCGCCCTCACGCGCCCCGAGCGCGTGCTGGCCATCATCGCCAAGGGCGACGAGGCGCTGGACTGGCACGAAATGTCCGCGCGCTACCCCGACAGCAACATCAAGCTGCTCGAGGGGGGCGACCATGCGCTCTCCGATTTCGAGCAGAACCATCTGGACGACGTCATCGACTTCATCAACCCGGTCTGAGTCCCTCCGGCGCCGGGCGGCGGGCCGGGTCCAGCGTGGGACAATCGGCTCATGTTTGTATTGTTTGAAGAAGCCGGCAAGTACCTCGGCGGCCGCGTGCTTTCGGAGGCCGAAGCATCGGCGCAGGTCGAGCTCGACACCGGCAAGCGCGTCAAGGTCAAGGGCGCCAATATCGTCCTGCGTTTCGAGAAGCCCGCCCCGGCCGAGCTGATTGCCGAAGCGCGCGCCATCGCCGCCACCATGGACCTCGACCTCGCATGGGAATTTGCGGCCGAGGGCGAATTCGGCTTTGCCGAACTCGCGGCCGACTATTTCAGCGACAAGCCCACGCTCGCGCAGCAGGCGGCCGCGCTTTTCGCGCTGTTCGAGGCGCCGCACTACTTTCGCCGCGCAGGCAAGGGGCGCTTCAAGAAGGCGCCGGCCGAAATCGTGCAGCAGGCGCTGGCCGCCATCGAAAAGAAAAAAGTCGTGCAGGCGCAAATCGTCGAGTGGGCCGGGCAACTGGCCGAGGGCGTCTGCCCGCAGCCGATTCGCGAGCAGCTCTACAAGATCCTGTTCAAGCCCGACAAGAACGCGCCCGAGTACAAGGCCGTGGTCGACGCCGCGCGTGCCACGCAGCGCCCGCCGCTCGAGCTGCTGGAGCGCGCCGGCGCCATCGATTCGCCCTACCAGTTCCACTGGCGCCGCTTCCTTTTCGAGAATTTTCCCAAGGGCACGGGGTTTCCGGCGCTCGCCGCGCCGGCCATCGCCGACGACCTTCCGCTGGCTTCCGGCGTCCAGGCCTTTTCGATCGACGATTCGCAGACCACCGAAATCGACGATGCACTCTCGGTGCAGGGCCTCGGCAGCGGCACCGTCACGGTCGGCATCCATATTGCGGCGCCGGGCCTTGCGCTCACGCCGGGCAGCGCCATCGACCAGGTGGCGCGCTCGCGCATGTCCACGGTCTACATGCCGGGCCACAAGATCACGATGCTGCCCGACGAGGTTGTCAACGCCTACACGCTGCTCGAAGGCGGCGATCGGCCGGCGGTGTCGCTCTACGTGCGCTTCGACGAAGCCACGCTCGAACTGCAGTCCAGCGAGACCAAGCTGGAACGCGTGCCCATCGTGGCCAACCTGCGGCACGACCAGCTCGACAGCATCGTCACGCAGCCCTGGCTCGAAGACGCCTCGTTCACGAGCGAGAACACGCCCGAGGCGGCTGCGAACCTGCGTGCACCGCTCTCCTTCCTGTTCCGTCTTGCAAAGCAATTGAAGGCCCAGCGCGAAGTGGTGCGCGGCAAGCCCGAGAACTTCAACCGGCCCGACTACAACTTTCGCCTCGTCGGCAATGACGGCGAGCCGGACGGCAGCGAGCAGGTGCAGATCACCACTCGCCAGCGCGGTGCGCCGCTCGACCTGATCGTGTCCGAGGCAATGATCCTGGCCAACAGCAGTTGGGGCGGCTGGCTCGGCGAGCTCGGCGTGCCCGGGCTCTACCGCAGCCAGGCCAGCCTGGCGCCGGGCATCAAGGTGCGCATGGGCACGCGGGCCCTGCCGCATGCGGGCCTGGGCGTGAAGAGCTATGCCTGGAGCACCTCGCCGCTGCGCCGCTACACCGACCTGGTGAACCAGTGGCAGATCATCGCGGCCGCGCGCCACGGCAAGACCGCGGCGCTGGCCGCGCCGTTCAAGCCGAAGGACGCCGACCTGTTCTCCATTCTCTCGGGCTTCGACGCCGCCTACGCAACCTACAACGCCTACCAGGGCGGCATGGAGCGCTTCTGGACGCTCAAATACCTTGAGCAGCAAGGCATCACCGAGCTTGAAGTCACCGTCATCAAGGACATCCAGAACGGCGCGCTGGTGCGTGCGGACACGCTGCCGCTGGTGTTTCCGGTCGCGGGCCAGCAGGAGCGCGGTGCGCGCCTGCGGGTGAAACTCGGCGAGATCGACGAAATTGCGCTCGACGTGCACGGCACGGTGCTCGAGCGCCTCGACGCGCCCAAGGCGGACGCCGCGGCTGACGAGGAAAGCGGCGACGAGGAAGAAGAAGTGGCCGGTCCCATCGCCATTGCGGTCGACCTCACCGACAGCGAGCCGGCACCGGAGAACACGCCGGCGTGAGCGCCGCGCGCAATATAAAAACCATTCAATGAGCCGCGAGGAGCGTCGTCAATGAACTTCAGGGATCTGAGCACACTGCAGATTGCACTCGGTGTGTCGATCATCGCGCACGCCGCGCTTCTGACGGTGCGCTTCGTCGACCCTGAATCGTTCAACCGGGTCTTCAGCGACACGCCGCTCGAGGTGATCCTGGTCAACAGCAAGACCAACGACAAGCCCGACGCCACCGCCCGCGTCATGGCGCAAACCTCGCTGGCTGGCGGCGGCGACCTCGAAAGGGGCCGCGCCACCAGCCCGCTGCCGCCCTCGAGCTTTACCGCCGTGGGCGACTCCATCGAAGAGGCGCAGCGCCAGGTCGAGGCCATGCAGGCGCAGCAGATGCAGCTGCTCGCGCAGCTCAAGCGTGACCTGGCCGCCATGCCCGCGCCGGATCCACGCGTTTCGGGCGACCCGAAGGAAGCCGTGGCCCGCGAAGAAAAGCGGCGCCAGATGGTCGAGCTGCTGGCCGAAATCGAACGGCGCGTGAACGAAGAAAACGCACGCCCCAAGAAGCGCTACCTGAGCCCTTCCACGCGCGAGGCGGCCTATGCCATCTACGTGGACACGCTGCGCCGCCGTATCGAGGTGCGGGGCACCGAGAACTTTCCCACCGCCGCCGGCAAGAAGCTCTACGGCCAGCTCAAGATGACGATCACCATCAACCACGACGGCAAGATCCTCGACACCGTGGTCGATGAGAGCTCGGGCGACACCACGCTCGATCGGCGTGCCAAGGCCATCGTGCACAGCATCGGCAACTTCGGCAAGTTCACCGATGCAATGCGCAAGCAGACCGACCAGATCGTGCTGCAGTCGCGCTTCAAGTTCACGCGCGACGAAACCATCGAGCTCTCTTCCCAATAGCAACACCAGCAAATCACGGCGCCATGGACCTGTACTGCGTAATGGGCAACCCCGTCGAGCACAGCCGCTCGCCGCACATCCATGCCCGATTTGCCGAGCTCTGCGGCCAACAGCTGGAATACACCCGTCGGCTCGTGCCGATCGGCGCCTTCGCCGAAGGCGTCGCCAGCTTCCGGCGAGAAGCGGCCGAACACGGCAACATCGCGAGCGGCTGCAACGTCACGGTGCCGTTCAAGTTCGACGCGGCCGCAATTGCACAGCACACCAGCGAACGCGCCCTGCTCGCGCAAGCGGTGAACATGCTTCGCTTCGAAGCGGACGGCAGCATTCACGCCGACAACACCGACGGCATCGGCCTGGTCAACGACATCGTGCGCAACGCCGCCGTGCCTTTGGCAGGCTGCGAACTGCTGCTCATCGGCGCGGGCGGCGCTGCCGCGGGCGTGCTCGGCCCGCTGCTCGATGCGGGCGCCTCGCGTATCGTCGTGGCCAACCGAACCGTCGGCAAGGCCATGGCCCTGGTGCAGCGCCACGCGGCCCTGGCCTTGCGCCACGGCGCCACGCTCGAAGCATGGGCCCTCGACGAAGTACCCGGCAATTTCGACGTGGTGATCAACGCCACCGCCTCCAGCCTTGCGGGCGATGCGGTACCGGTACGCGCCCAGGTGCTGCGCCCCGATGCGCTCGCGGTCGACCTGATGTACGGGCCCGCCGCCGCCGGCTTCATTGCGTGGGCCGAAGCGCACGGCGCGGTAGGGCGCGACGGACTCGGCATGCTGGTCGAGCAGGCGGCTGAAGCGTTCGAGGCTTGGCGCGGCGTGCGCCCGCCCGCCGCACAGGTGCTGGCCGAACTGCGCGCCTCGCTCGCCGTCGGCCAATGAAGGGGCTGCTGCGGCTGATTGGCTGCCTGCTGGTAGCGGGCGTGGCGCTCGAGATTTTCTTTGTGGCGCGCATAGCGGCCATGGCCGTGATCGCTCCGCAGAGCACGGCGTTCCAGCGCTCCGAAGCCTGGCAGATCGCCATTCACCAGGGCAGCAAGGGCGCCTGGCGCCAGGAGTGGGTGCCCTACGCGCAGATCAGCGACAACCTCAAGCGTGCCGTCATCGCCAGCGAAGATGCCGACTTCATCGACCACAACGGCGTGGAATGGGAAGCCATCGAACGCGCCCGGCAGCGCAATGCCAAAGCCGAGGAGCTTGCGGCCCGGCGTGCGGCACGCGCCATTGCGCGCGGCAAGCCGGTGCGGCCCGTGCAGCTGCGCGGCGGCTCCACCATCACGCAGCAGCTGGCAAAAAACCTGCTGCTCTCCGGCGAGCGCACGCTGCTGCGCAAGGGCCAGGAGCTGGTGCTCGCCATGACGCTCGAAGTGCTGCTCGACAAGCGGCGCATCCTCGAGATCTATCTCAACAATGTCGAATGGGGCGAAGGCGTGTTCGGCGCCGAAGCCGCAGCCCAGTACTATTTCAAAAAGCCCGCCTCACGCCTGAGCGCCGGCGAGGCCGCACGCCTGGCGGTGATGCTGCCCAGCCCCAAGTTCTTCGAGCGCCGGCTGGGCTCGTCTTACCTCAACGGGCGGGCTTCGACCATTGTGGCGCGCATGCCGTCGGCCGAGCTGCCCTGACGGCGCCGCATAGCGCCTCGATGGCCAGCACGGCCGCAAAGCCGATCAGGTAGGCCACCACGTCCCACCAGTCCGCCGTACTGCCGAGCACGATGCGCAGGGCGCGGTTCGGAATATGCAGGTGCCAGGCCGATGCCAGGAATTGTCCCAGTTCGACCGCCAGGCCCACGCCGAGCGCGGCCAGCGCCAATGGCAGCACGCGCGTGGCAATGAAAGTCTTGAAGACGAGGTAGACCCATGCCACGGCCAGCACGTCGCCGAAGAAACTCCGCACCCACCCCCAGCGCGCGCCAATGGTGGCCAGCAGCACGAGAACAAAGAACAGGGCCACCGCCCACACCAGAGAAAGAGGATCGAAACGCCATCGCATGACCCGTATCATCGCGCCCATGCTGGCAAAGCTCACAGGTTGGTTGTTGTTGGGGATCGTCCGGTTGCTCACGGGGGCCCAGGCGCGGTGGTACGGCTGCCCGCCAAAGGCCGAGCAGCGCATCTATTTCGCCAACCACCAGAGCCACGCCGACCTCGTGATGATCTGGGCTGCCCTGCCTGAAGAGCTGCGCAGTATCACGCGGCCCATTGCGGCGCGCGACTACTGGGCCAATACGCCGTTCAAGCGCTGGATCACGACGGAGGTGTTCAACGCCGTTTACGTGGAACGGGCGGCCACGGCGCCCGCTTCGGCAGCACCGGCACCAGCCGCGGCCGAGCCTGACACGCCACCCGCGCCAGCACGAGATACCGCTGCAGGGCCAGCCGAACGCATCGAGCCTTCGATGGAGCCATTGCTGCCGCTGGCGCCAGCGCCGCAGACCGTCGTCGATGTGGCCCCCGAGGCTTTCGACGAGATTCAAGGGCGGCTCGATCTTCCTGCGCCGCCGCCTCCCGCGGTCGCGCCCCCTGTCGAACCACCGGCTGCAACCACGGAAGCCGCGCCTTCCGAACCCGCTGCGGCTCCCGCCTCCGATCCGCTCGCCCCCTTGGTCGAAGCCCTGCGCAGCGGTGACTCGATCATCATCTTTCCCGAGGGCACGCGCGGCCACACGGGCGAGCCGCAGAAGTTCAAGTCGGGCCTCTACACGCTCGCAACGATGTTTCCTGACGTGGTGCTGGTGCCTGCATGGATCGACAACGTGCAGCGCGTCATGCCCAAGGGCGAGATCGTGCCGGTGCCGATCTTGTGTTCAGTCACTTTCGGCGCACCAATCCGCGTGGAAGAAGACGAAGAGCGCCGCCCTTTCCTCGATCGCGCGCGTGCTGCCGTGATTGCTTTGCGTGATGTGTAAATTGGAACTGACATGAACCAGTTCCTGCGCAGCCTCACCCCGACCCAGCAAGTCGCGACCCTGTTCCTCATCGTCTTCGGCCTGCTCGTGATCGCGAGCACAACCGCGCTCTTCCTGAGCTTCAGGGAACGCCGCAACCCCGTGCACGACGCCACCTGGCAGGCCGAACTCGCCCACTACCGCAAACTGCTGGGCACCACCTGGTTCATGGTCATCGTGTTTTGGGTTGGCTGGGCCTTGGGCGAAACCGTGGCCACCGTGTTGTTCGCACTCATCGCCTTCTTCGCGCTGCGCGAGTTCATCACCCTTTCGCCCACACGCCGCGGCGACCATCGCAGCCTCATCCTGGCCTTCTTCGTGGTGCTGCCGATCCAGTTCTGGCTCGTGGCCACCGCGCGCTTCGACCTGTTCACCGTTTTCATTCCGGTCTACGTGTTCCTTGCGATTCCGGTCGCAAGCGCACTCGCCAACGACCCCAGCCACTTTCTCGAGCGCAACGCCAAGCTGCAATGGGGCATCATGATCTGCGTCTACGGCATGAGCCACGTGCCAGCACTGCTGCTCCTGAGCTTTCCGGGCTACGAAGGCAAGAGCGCGTTTCTCGTGTTCTTCCTGGTGTTCGTGGTGCAGACTTCGGTGCTGGTGCAGCACGTGATCTCGCGCCGCTCGCAGCGCAAGCCCTTTGCACCCAACGTGAGCCGCAGCTTCAACTGGACCAGCTGGGGCATCGGCATCGTGGTGGCCAGCCTGGTCGGTGCGCTGTTCTCGTTCATCACGCCCTTCAAGTTCGGCCAGGCGCTTGCCGTCTCGTTCATCGCCTGCATCGCGGGTTCCATGGGCCACCTGGTGATGAAGGCGCTCAAGCGCGACCGCGGCATTCCCAACTGGGGCAAGAAAGGCGTGGGCGTGACCGGCGCCAACGGCCTGCTCGACCGCGTGGACGCACTGTGTTTTGCGGCGCCCATCTTCTTTCATTCGATCCGCTGGTACTTCAACGTCTGACGACATGCGCATTCTCGGCATCGACCCCGGCCTCCTGACCACTGGCTTCGGCGTGGTGGATGCGGACGGCCATGCGCTGCGCTACGTTGCGAGCGGCACCATCAGCACCCGGCACCTGGGCAGCGGCAACCTGCCGGCGCGCCTCAAGGTGCTGTTCGACGGCATCGCCGAAATCGCCGAGCGCTACCAGCCCGACGCTTCGGCGGTCGAAATCATCTTCGTCAACGTCAACCCGCAATCGACACTTCTGCTGGGCCAGGCACGCGGCGCCTGCGTGACCTCGCTGGTGAACAGCAAGCTCACGGTGGCCGAATACACCGCGCTGCAGATGAAGAAGGCCGTGGCCGGCCACGGCCAGGCTGCAAAGGCACAGGTGCAAGAAATGGTGAAGCGCCTGCTCGACCTGCCCGGCCTGCCCGGCGCGGACGCGGCCGATGCGCTGGGCATCGCCATCACCCATGCGCAGGTGGGCCGCTCGATGGCGCGGCTCGCCGAAGCGGCCGAGCTGTCGAAAACGCATGCCGGCACCTACCGGCAAGGCCGCTCGAGATAGCGCCGTTCAGGCGCTCATCAATGGCGCGGCGCAAGCCAGGCCGGCTACCGGGCTAGGCCACCCGCTCGGCGATCAGCACCGCAAAGAAGCCGAACGCCGCAAGCAGCGTCCACTTGAGCACGATCCAGCCGAAGCGCCGGTACTTGACCTGCCCTGTTCCGGCATAGAACGCGAACGACACGCCCGCCACCAGCAGAAGCAGCAGGATGGCCCAGCGGAAGACAAGCATTGCGTGGTAGCGCGAGGAACTGAAGAACCTGCCTGCTACCAGGCCCGCGCCACTTCGCCGAAACCGCGCGGTGCGCGCTTTTCGTCTTCGAAGGTGACGATCTCGTAAGCGTCGCTGTGGGTGAGCAGTTCGCGCAGCAGCTTGTTGTTGAGCGCGTGGCCCGAGCGGAATGCGGTGTAAGCGGCCAGCAGAGGCTTGCCGATGATGTACAGGTCGCCCATCGCGTCGAGGATCTTGTGCTTCACGAACTCGTCGTCGTAGCGCAGCCCGCCGGCATTGAGCACCTTGGTGTCGTCCATCACGATGGCGTTGTCCAGCCCACCGCCGAGCGCCAGGCCCTTGCTGCGCATGTACTCGACTTCCTTCGTGAAACCGAAGGTGCGTGCGCGCGCGATGTCGCGGCTGTAGGAATCCTTGCCCAGGTCGAACTCCACGCGCTGGCCGGTGGAGTTGACCACGCGGTGGTCGAAGTCGATCTCGAAGCTCAGTTTGTAGCCATGGTACGGCTCAAGGCTCGCCCACTTCTCGTTGGCGCCCTCGCCTTCGCGCACCTCGACCTTGCGGGTTACGCGAATGAAGCGGCGCGGCGCCTTCTGCAGCTCGATGCCCGCGCTTTGCAGCAAGAACACGAACGACGAGGCCGATCCGTCGAGGATCGGAACTTCGTCGGCCGTGATGTCGATGTAGAGGTTGTCGATGCCCAGGCCCGCACAGGCCGACATCAGGTGTTCGACCGTCTGCACCTTCGCTCCGCCGGTGGAAACCGTGGAAGCCAGGCGCGTGTCGGTCACCGCTTCGGCGGTCATGCGGATGTCGACCGGCTCGGGCAGGTCGACGCGCCGGAACACGATGCCCGTGTCCGCAGGAGCCGGACGCAGCGTGAGCTCCACGCGCTGTCCGCTGTGGAGCCCCACGCCCACGGCGCGGCTGATCGACTTGAGGGTTCTTTGTTGCAGCACACCCGTGATTTTAGGCGCCCGGCGCGCGTGGCGGCCTATGCCCCTCGCTATGGCATCGATAGACATAGGTTCTATTCAAGCGCCCACGATGGACGCAAAGGGCACGAAGCGAACGCAGCGCCTAGGGCCGGTGGAAGTCCCTTTCAGGTCTTCCCCGTACCCCTTGCGAACCTTCGTGCCCTCTGCGTTCGGTGGCCTGGCCTCAGTCAGCCTGACGGCGCAGGAATGCGGGGATCTCGAAGTCGTCCATGCCGCCCGAAGACAGCGCGTCCACCTTGGCCGCGGCCATCGTGCGATTGGTACGCCACACGCTGGGAACCGCCATGCCGTCGTAGTTGGGCTGGCTCACGCCGTGGCCGCCGTGGCCTGCATGGCCCGTGCCGCCGAGCGTGGGCACATTGAACGGGATGTTGTCGGTGCCGGTGCGGATCACTTCGAGCGTCGGTGCCTGGCGGCGTGCGTCGGCGCGCGAGAGGCCGGTGGCCACCACGGTCACGCGCATTTCGTCGCCCAGGGTCTCGTCGTAGGCGGCGCCGTAGATCACGTGCGCATCGGGCGAGGCGTAGGCGCGGATGGTGTTCATCGCGAGCTTCGACTCGTTCAGCTTCAGCGAACCCTTCGACGCGGTCACAAGCACCAGCACGCCCTTGGCGCCCGAGAGGTCGATGCCTTCGAGCAGCGGGCAAGCCACGGCCTGTTCGGCGGCGATGCGCGCGCGATCCGGGCCGGCAGCGGCTGCGGTGCCCATCATGGCCTTGCCCGGCTCGCCCATCACGGTGCGCACGTCTTCGAAGTCGACGTTCACGCCGCCGTACTCGTTGATGATTTCCGAGATGCCGCCCACGGCGTTCTTCAGCACGTCGTTGGCGTGCGCGAAGGCTTCGTCCTGGGTGATGTCCTCGCCCAGCACGTCGAGCAGCTTCTCGTTGAGCACCACGATCAGCGAGTCGACGTTGGCTTCGAGCTCGGCCAGGCCGGCGTCGGCGTTGGTCATGCGGCGGCCGCCTTCCCAGTCGAAGGGCTTGGTCACCACACCCACGGTGAGAATGCCCATTTCCTTTGCCACGCGTGCGATCACGGGGGCTGCGCCGGTGCCGGTGCCGCCGCCCATGCCGGCCGTGATGAACAGCATGTGCGCACCGTCGATGGCCGCGCGAATGTCGTCGACCGCGGCTTCGGCCGCGTCACGGCCCTTGTCGGGCTTGCTGCCGGCGCCCAGGCCGCTGGTGCCCAGCTGGATGATCTTGTGTGCGTTGCTGCGCTGGAGCGCCTGCGCGTCGGTGTTGGCGCAGACGAACTGAACGCCCTGCACGCCGCGCTCCATCATGTGCGCGACGGCATTGCCGCCGCCGCCGCCGACTCCGATCACCTTGATCTGAGTGCCTTGGTTGAATTCTTCGACTTCGATCATTTCGATGGTCATTTCTAACTCCTTGAATTTTGCAGTTGCCGTTGTGTATCTATGAATTTTTCTAGTGTCTTGACGAGTTCAACGTAGCCGTCGTCGGGGCGGTGGACCTGTGCGCCGCCATCGCTCGTTGAAATGCAAGGGAGGACCGCCGCGTGCGAGCCAGAGTGGGGAGTGATTCATGGTCAGAAGTTCCCCACGATGAAGTCCTTGAAACGTCCGAACGCAGTCTTTACCGATCCGTTCTTCTGCGCGACCTTGAAGCCGCGCATGCGTGCGAAGCGGGCTTCCTCGAGCAGGCCCATCACGGTGGCGGCGCGCGGCTGCGCGACCATGTCGGACAGCGCGCTCGAATACTTGGGAATGCCGCGCCGCACCGGCTTTAAAAAGATGTCTTCGCCGAGCTCGACCATGCCCGGCATCACGGCGCTTCCGCCCGTGAGCACCACGCCCGACGACAACACCTCTTCGTAGCCCGACTCGCGCACCACCTGCTGCACCAGCGAAAAGATTTCTTCGATGCGCGGCTCGATCACGCCCGCAAGCGCCTGCTTGCTCAGCATGCGCGGGCCGCGATCGCCGAGGCCGGGCACCTCCACCTGCGTGTCGGGGTCCGCCAGGAGCTGCTTGGCATAGCCGTTCTCGACCTTGATGTCTTCGGCGTCCTTGGTGGGCGTGCGCAGCGCCATGGCAATGTCGCTCGTGATCAGGTCGCCCGCGATCGGAATCACGGCCGTGTGGCGGATCGCGCCGTTGGTGAAAATTGCAACGTCTGTGGTGCCGGCGCCGATGTCCACCAGCACCACGCCGAGCTCGCGCTCGTCCTCGGTCAGCACCGCCTGGCTCGAGGCCAGCGGGTTCAGCATCAACTGGTCGACCTCCAGCCCGCAGCGGCGCACGCACTTGATGATGTTCTCGGCCGCGCTCTGTGCGCCAGTCACGATGTGCACCTTGGCTTCGAGCCGCATGCCGCTCATGCCGATCGGCTCCTTCACGTCCTGCCCGTCGATCACGAACTCCTGCGGCTCCACCAGCAACAGGCGCTGATCGCTCGAGATGTTGATGGCGCGCGCGGTTTCCACCACGCGGGCCACGTCGGCGGGCGTTACTTCCTTGTCCTTCACCGCCACCATGCCGCTCGAATTGATGCCGCGGATGTGGCTGCCGGTAATGCCCGTGTAGACGCGGCTGATCTTGCAGTCGGCCATCAGCTCGGCCTCTTTCAGGGCCTGCTGGATGCTCTGCACGGTGGCGTCGATGTTCACCACCACGCCGCGCTTCAGGCCATTGCTCGGCGCAATGCCGAGCCCGGCCAGCTTGAGTTCGCCGCCGGGCAGCACCTCGGCCACCACCACCATCACCTTGGCGGTGCCGATGTCGAGTCCGACAACCAGGTCTTTGTATTCTTTGGGCATTGAATGTCCTCGGTATTCGCTATTTACTTCTTCTTGGTCTTCGGGTCGGTAACGACCGTGGTGACGCCACGAAGGCGCAACGCATAGGCATCGTTGTGGCGCAGATCGGCCCCTTCGATGTCCGCCGCGGTGCGGTGGTATTGGCCCGCGACCTGGGTCACGGTTTTCAGGAAACGTTGCGCACGGGCGGCCACCTCTTCGGGCTGCCCGCGGCCGAGCTCGATCTCGGCGCCGCTGTTCAGCACCACCTTCCAGCTGCCCCGGCTCGAAAGCGTGAGCTCGTCGACGCTGAAGTCGTAGGGCTGGAAGATCGGCGCGATCACGCGGTACATCCCAAGCACCTGGCCGGCCTGCTCGATGGGACCATCGAGCCGCGGCAGGCGGTCGTCCACCTCGGCCACGTTGGCTTCGAACACGTCGCCAAAGCTGTTGATCAGCTTCGAGCCTGCTTCGTCGCCCCAGTTGGCCACGGGCACCTGCTCGGTCAGGGTGACGCGCAGCTTGTTGGGAAACTCGCGCCGCACCACTGCCTTGCGCACCCAGGGCACAGACTCGAAGGCCGTTCTCGCGCGGGCGAGATCGACCGTGAAGAAATTGCCCGCGAGCTGGGGCGCCACGTTCGCGCGCAGGGTCACTTCATTGTTGTGCGTCACGTCGCCGTCGACCTTGATGCCGGCAATGGGAAAGAACGGCTGCCGCAGCACCCACCATGCGCCCGCCGCAAGCAGCATGAGCGCCACCACCGCGAACGCGAGGTTCGAGACGATGTTCATGAGCTTGACGTCGAATGGCGCCGGGATGCTGTCGGCCATGGCTATTGCGCTCCTCCCGTGGAGTCCAGCGAAGCCGAGGCCAGCACGCGCAGGCACAGGTCTTCGTAGGCAATGCCCGATGCGCGCGCCGACATCGGCACCAGCGAATGGCTGGTCATGCCGGGCGAGGTGTTCATCTCGAGCAGGAAGGGCTTGCGGTCGCTCGCGCGAATCATCACGTCGGCGCGGCCCCAGCCGCGGCAGCCGAGCGTGTGGTACGCGGCCAGCGTGATGCGCTGGATCTCGCGCTCCTCGGCTTCAGGCAGGCCGCTCGGGCAGTGGTACTTCACATCGTCGGTGAAGTACTTGTTCTGGTAGTCGTAGGCGCCTTCGGGTGCGGCAATGCGCACCACGGGCAGCGCGCGCGCATCGAGCCCCTGGCCGAGCACGGCACAGGTCACTTCCTCGCCCTCGATGAACTCCTCGCACAGCACGTCGGCGTCGTATTTGGCCGAAAGCGCCACGGCGTCCTGCATCTGCGAATAGCCCTCTACCTTGGTCACGCCGATGGACGAGCCCTCGCGCGGCGGCTTCACGATCAGCGGCAGGCCCAGCACGTCGGGCACGGCGCGAATCTGTTCGCGGCTTTGCTGGTCGAACGCCAGGCGCACGTATTTCGGCGTCGGCAGGCCGTCGGCCTGCCAGATGCGCTTGGTCATGACCTTGTCCATGGCCACGCTGGAAGCCATCACGCCCGAGCCGGTGTAGGGAATGCCGAGCAGCTCGAGCGCCCCCTGCACCGTGCCGTCTTCGCCATGCCGCCCGTGCAGCGCGATGAAGCAGCGCGCGAAGCCGTCGCGACGAAGCTCGACCAGATCGCGCTCCGACGGATCGAAGGCATGCGCATCGACGCCGCGCGAGCGCAGCGCCTCGAGCACGCCGCCGCCCGACATGAGCGAGATTTCGCGCTCGGCGGAGCTTCCGCCGAACAGCACGGCAACCTTGCCGAATTGCTTTGGATCTTGAAGAGTCATTGGGTAACCTCCGCGCCGCTCGCCGCGGTGGCAAGTTCGACAACCTTGCCGGGCACTGCACCAATGGAGCCCGCCCCCATGCAAAGCACCACGTCGCCGGCGCGCGCGTTGTCCACAATGGCTTGCGGCATGGCGTTGATGTCGTCCACGAAAACCGGCTCCACCTTGCCTGCCACGCGCAGGGCGCGCGCCAGCGAGCGGCCGTCGGCGGCCACGATGGGCGGCTCGCCGGCGGCGTACACCTCGCCCAGCAGCACCGCGTCGGCATTGCCGATGACCTTGACGAAGTCTTCGAAGCAGTCGCGCGTGCGGGTGTAGCGATGCGGCTGGAAGGCCAGCACCAGCCGGCGGTCCGGGAATGCGCCGCGTGCGGCGGCAATGGTCGCGGCCATTTCGACCGGGTGATGGCCGTAGTCGTCGATCACGGTAAAGGTGCCCGGCGCGTCCACGCCGGCCTGCCCCTGCACGGCCACCTCGCCATAGCTCTGGAAGCGGCGGCCCACGCCCTTGAAGCCGGCCAACCCGCGCTGCACCGCTTCGTCGGGAATACCTAGCTCCACCGCCACCGCGATCACGGAAAGCGCGTTGCGCACGTTGTGCTCGCCCGGCAGGTTGAGCACGATGGGCAAGTCGGGCAGCGTGACGCCGTTACGCCGCTGCGCCGTGAAATGCATTTGCCCGCCCACGGCACGCACGTCGACCGCGCGCACCTGGGCGCCTTCATCGAACCCATAGCTGGTGACCGGGCAGGTGACCTCGCCCACGATGTCGCGCACCGCCGGATCGTCGGTGCACAAGATGGCCACGCCGTAGAACGGCATGCGGTGCAGGAAGTCGACGAACGCCTTCTTGAGCTTCGCGAAGTCGTGCCCGTAGGTTTCCATGTGGTCGGCGTCGATGTTCGTGACCACCGCCATCACGGGCAGCAGGTTCAGGAACGAAGCGTCCGACTCGTCGGCCTCCACCACGATGTAGTCGCCGCTGCCGAGCTGCGCATTGGCGCCGGCGCTGTTCAGGCGGCCGCCGATCACGAAGGTCGGGTCGAGCCCGGCGGCTTCGAGCACGCTCGCCACCAGGCTGGTGGTGGTGGTCTTGCCGTGAGTGCCGGCAATCGCGATGCCCTGCTTCAGGCGCATCAGCTCGGCCAGCATCATGGCGCGCGGCACCACGGGAATGCGCTTCTCGCGCGCGGCCAGCACTTCGGGGTTGTCGGACTGCACCGCCGTGGAGGTCACGACCGCGTCGGCGCCCTCGATGTGCGCGGCCGCATGCCCGACGAAGGTACCGATGCCCAGGCTCGCGAGCCGGCGCAGCGTGGCGCTGTCCGCCAGGTCGGAGCCCGTGATGCGGTAGCCCAGGTTCAACAGCACTTCGGCAATGCCGCTCATGCCCGAGCCGCCGACGCCCACGAAGTGAATATGACGAATCGCGTGCTTCATTTGGCAAGCTCCTCGCAGGCGCGGACGACCGCTTCCACTGCTTCGGTCTTCTGCATGGTTTTGGCCTTGGTGGCCTTTTCGATCAGCGCGGTGCGCTCGGTTTTCTGTAGCAAGTCAGCCAGCAATTCAGGTGTGAGGTCGGTCTGCTGCACCAGCCAGCCGCCGCCCGCATCGACAAGGAAGCGCGCGTTGGTGGTCTGGTGGTCGTCGACCGCCGAAGGAAAAGGCACGAACAGCGCTGCTGCGCCGACGGCCGCGATTTCTGTGACGGTGCTGGCCCCTGCACGCGCGACGATGATGTCGGCGTCCGCATAGGCCTGCGCGGTGTCTTCGATGAACGGCGTGAGCTCGCCCTCGACGCCGGCCGCGGCGTAGTTGGCGCGCAGCTCGTCGATCTGCCTGGCGCCGCTCTGGTGCAGCACCGTGGGGCGCGTGCCCGGCTCGATGCGCGCGAGCGCCTGCGGCACCACGGCATTGAGCGCCTTGGCGCCCAGGCTGCCGCCGACCACCAAGAGGCGTAGCGGCCCGCTGCGGCCTGCAAAGCGCACGGCCGGCGCGGGTTGCGACGTGAACGCCGCGCGCAGCGGATTGCCCACCCACTGCGCCTTCTTCAGCACATTGGGAAACGCCGTGAACACCCGATCGGCCACGCCCGCGAGCACCTTGTTGGCGAGGCCGGCAACCGAATTCTGTTCGTGCAGTACCAGCGGCTTGTTGAGCAGCACGCTCATCATTCCGCCCGGAAAGGTGATGTAGCCGCCCAGGCCCACCACGACGTCGGGCTTGACGCGGCGCACCACGCCAAGGCTCTGCCAGAAAGCCCGCAGGAGCCGCAGCGGAAGCAGGAACAGCGTGAGCGGCCCCTTGCCACGCACGCCGCCAAACTGAACCGGCTCGAAGGCAAAGCCGCGCGGCGGCACCAATTTTTCTTCCATGCTGCCGGGCGCGCCCAGCCAGTGCACGCGCCAGCCGCGCTCGCGCAAGGCCTCGGCCACCGCGAGTCCTGGAAAGATGTGGCCGCCGGTGCCGCCGGCCATGACCAGTGCGGTGCGGGCGGTCATATGCGGCCTCCGCGCATCAGCACACGATTCTCGTAATCGATGCGCAGCACCACGGCCAGCGCCACCAAGTTCATCAGGATGGCCGAACCGCCGAAGCTCATCAGCGGCAGCGTCAGCCCCTTGGTGGGCAGCGCTCCGAGGTTCACGCCCATGTTGATGAAGGCCTGGAAGCCGATCCACACGCCCACGCCCTGTGCCACGAGCCCCGAGAACACGCGGTCCAGCGCAATCGCTTGCCGGCCGATGTGCATGATGCGGCGGGTCAACCAGAGGAACAGGCCGATGATCAGCAGCACGCCGACCAGGCCGAACTCCTCGCCGATCACGGCCAAGAGGAAGTCGGTGTGCGCCTCGGGGAGCCAATGCAGCTTTTCGACGCTGCCGCCCAGCCCCACGCCGAAGATCTCGCCACGGCCGATGGCAATGAGCGAGTGCGAGAGCTGGTAGCCCTTGCCCAGCGCATGCTCCTCGCTCCATGGATCGAGGTACGCAAAGATGCGCTCGCGCCGCCACGGGCTGGTGGCAACGATGGTGCCGAAGGCCACCACCACCAGCGCGGCAATGACGAAGAACATGCGCGCGTTCACGCCGCCCAGGAACAGGATGCCCATGGCGATCACGGCAATGACCATGAAGGCGCCCATGTCGGGCTCGGCCATCACCAGCATGCCGACCACCACCACCGCAATGCCCATCGGCAGCACCGCGCGGAAGAAGCGCTCCTTGATTTCCATCTTGCGCACCATGTAGCTGGCGGCATAGAGCACCATTGCGAGCTTGGCGAGCTCGGACGGCTGAAAGCGCATGAAGCCCAGCGGCAGCCATCGCCGCGCGCCGTTCACGTTGATGCCGATGTGCGGAATGAGCACCGCCACCAGCAGCAGCAGCGAGGCCACGAAGAGCCAGGGCGCGGAGCGCTCCCAGGTCTTCATGGGAATCTGGAAGGCCAGCAGCGCCGCAATGAACGCCACCGCCACCGACGCCGCATGCCGCGTGAGGAAGAACACCGGGCCGTAGCCCGCGCGCGCGAAGCGCGGGTTGTCCGGCAGTGCAATGGAGGCTGAGTACACCATCACCAGGCCCCAGGTGAGCAGCGCGACGGTGACCCAGACCAGCGCCTGGTCGAAGCCCAGCACACGCATCGGCGTGGCCTTGGTCTGCGTGATGCCGGCGCCGCCCAGCCGCACCGGCAGGTGCATGGGCAATGCGTCGATACCGCTGCGCGCGCGCCCGAACCAGCCACCGAAACGGGTGGGCTTGGCGTTGGGCGTGGCGCCGGCGGCTGTGGTGTTCAAACCGGGTCTCCCGAGGAAAAGTCGGAATCGTTCGATGACGAGGTGGTCTCGCGCGGGTTGTCCGCGAGCGTCTGCACGGCCTCGCGGAACACCGTCGCGCGATGTTCGTAGTCCTTGAACATGTCGAAGCTCGCACAGGCCGGTGACAGCAGCACGGCATCGCCGGGGTTGGCGCGCGCGGTGGCCAGGTTCACGGCCTCTTCCATCGAGCCCGCATGCATCAGTGAGACGCCGGTGGAAGCCAGCGCCTGCTCGATCAGCGGTGCGTCGCGGCCGATGAGCACCACGGCGCGCGCAAACTGGCGCACCGGCTCTGCCAGCGGCTCGAAGTCTTGGCCCTTGCCTTCGCCACCGAGGATGACGACCACGCGGCGGTCTTCGCCCAGGCCGCTCAGGGCGGCGGCCGTGGCACCGACGTTGGTGCCCTTGCTGTCGTCGAAATACTCGACATCGTCCACCAGGGCGATTGGCTCGACCCGATGCGGCTCGCCGCGGTATTCGCGCAGGCCGTAGAGCATGGGGCCGAGCGGACAGTCGGCGGCACTGGCGAGCGCAAGCGCCGCCAATGCGTTCATGGCGTTGTGGCGCCCGCGGATGCGCAAGGCGTCAGCAGGCATCAGGCGTTGAAGGAAAATTTCTTCTTCCACCACCGCGCCGCGCTTGCGCTTTTGCGTCTCGTCGGCTTCCAACGCGCGCACCAGCCAGGCCATGCCGTTGACACGCTCGATGCCGTAGTCGCCCGGGCGCAGCGGCATCGCGCTGCCGAAGGTGATGTGCGTGCGGATCTGCGGGCGCTGCAGCTTCACCCTGACGGGCGCGGGGAGCATCGCCATCACGCCCGGGTCGTCGCGGTTCAGCACCATGAGGCCCTGTGCACCGAAGATGCGTGCCTTGGCGGACGCATACGCGG